>NZ_AP025281.1:3676478-3982851 GCF_024347195.1 Aliamphritea hakodatensis | reverse complement strand
GCCGGGTAACAAGGTGGGACCCACCGTGCAGGGCATTAACACCCGGTTTGGCCTGTATTCCGGTCCGTTAAACGGTAATTCTTCGGACTATCCACCAGATTACGCAAATGATACATCCCATACACCGGACTGCATCGGAATGGATCCGGACGGTCTGGGCTCAGATCCGGATAACGGCACCGGCCCGAATGCCTGCCTGGACCCGCGTAACTATGCCAATTATTACAATTCACCCAGCAGCAATATACAGCCGGAAGATCCCCGTTATCAGCGTCGCATGGTTAAGGTACCAGTTGGTGCCTGTGATGGCTCTGCAACCGGTAATGATACGGTTGAAACACTGGGCTTTGGTTGCTTTTTACTGACTGATCCAGCCACTCAGCAAGGTGGTGCTAATTCTGACAGCGGTTCGCTACGGGGGGTATTCATGCATGAATGTACTCCGCCGGCAACCGGTGTCACCCAGGGCAGTGGTGTCACAACTATCTTCCTGTTTAAAAACCCCGACGGAGAAGAGTCATGAATACCTGTTTCTCGCGTCGTTCCTTCGCCCGGAGCCGGCGGCAGCAAGGCATTGCTGCGGTCGAGTTTACAATCGCTCTGCCACTGTTACTCCTGCTAATGTTTACTTCGGTAGAAGTCGGGCGCTTTTTATACCAGTACAACACCCTGACCAAAGCGGTTGAGGGTGGGGCACGCTATCTTGCCAGTCAGGTGCGGGCGGTTGATACCCCTGCCCAGTTGGTAACCGTTAAAACCAATGCTGAAAATCTTGTCCGTTATGGCGCTCTCACGGTTGCCGCTGACAGCAAACCGCTGTTACCTGGCCCGAATGTCGTAACGGTTGTAACAGATACAGCTGCTGTCGGAGCAAATCCGATCACAGTATCGGCGACTTATTTGTATGACCCGATAATTTTTCCACTATCTATCTGGCAGGGTATTGATCTGGAAGTACCCATTACCGCTGCCGTAGGAATGCCTGTGCTCTGAAGGGATATCAGGCACTCGAGGGGGATAAAAAATGAACAATCTGAAAACCTGTAGACAGGCCGGTTTGGTGACCGTCGAGTTTGCGATTATCGGTTCGGTGTTCATCATAGTTCTGTTTGCCATTATAGAAATGGGCCGTTTTTTATATACCTGGAATGTGCTCGATGAAGTAACCCGCCGGGCAGCACGTCTGGCAGCGGTATGCCCGATGGCGCAGGAAGATAATGTACGTCAGAACGCTGCGATTAATGCACCGGGAGTGGCATCACTGAACAGCACTCATGTGAGTATTGAATACCTGGATGCCAGTCAGGTTGCCACCAACATACTTGAAGAAGTGAGATATGTGCGTACCAGCATTCAGGATTACCCGTACCAGATGCTGATACCTCTCCTGCCACTGGCCCCTTTTAATGCCTCAGCATTTACTACAACCCTGCCCAGCGAGAGTCTCGGAATTACAACCCCGGGCAGCTGGACTGTTGACTGTACGGGGGCCTGATCATGAAACCCAATAATAGCTCACTCATAAATCGCTCAGCCCGCCAGTTCAGTATTTTAATTTCTGGCAGAGATTCGCTGATGCTGGAGTATCTGAAAAATCATCTTAAGAGCGTGAGCAATAACCTGAAACTGGAATCCAGACTGGCTATCAATGGCACAGTGGATCCGCTTGATAACCTGGAGAGTAAGCCGGATCTGCTGATTCTGCATTTAAGTGATATGTGGCGTGAAGAGTTACAGGCGTTGACCCTGAATACCTCTCAGCAACGGCCGCAATTACTGATTATCGGCAATTCAGAGCAGCCTGAAATGATGCGTCTGGCGATGCAGGCCGGTGCCCGGGATTTTCTGACTGAGCCGGTGAATACCGAAGAGCTGACATCGACAATACAACGGATCGAAATTGAAAAACATGAAGCAGAACATGCTGAAAACGGCGCGCTGACAGCGGTTATCAATGCCAAAGGGGGATCCGGTGCAACGGTACTGGCCTGTAATCTGGCGCACATGATGCAGGTGCTCAGTGAAGAAGATGTCCTGCTCATGGATATGGACACTCAGTTTGGTGCACTGGCTCAGTACCTGAATATGAAACCTGAAAACGGTGTGATTGAAGCATTAAGGGTTGTTGATGAGCTGGATGTTACCGCGCTGAATGCTTACCTGCTGCGCCATGAAAGTGGCCTGCGAATAATGGGGGCAACACTGCATGAACTTTGCCTCCCCAGCCAGATTCCTGAAGCACGGATTCGTATGCTGCTGGATATCCTGCTGAAAAACTGTTCTCAGCTGGTGGTGGATGTCCCAAGGGTGATTGATCAGACAACCGCAGCGGTACTGACCCAGGCGTCACAGGTCGTGGTGGTTGTGCAGCAGGACTATATCAACATTAAAGATGCCGCCCATCTGATGAGGCTGTTACAGCAGGAAATGGGGCTGATGGATCATCAGATCATTGTTGCCGTCAACCGCATGCAAAAAAATGCTCAGATCAGTATTGATGATATTCAGAAAGCGCTGAACGCTAAGCATATCGTCACGATTACCAATGATTATAAAAATGTACTCGAGAGCCTGAATAAAGGCGAACCTCTGTACAAAGTTGCCCGCCGGGCGGCCATTACCCGCTCAATACAGTCGCTGCAGGAGAAACTGATTCATGGTTTCCCTGATCAGCAGAAAGGATTTCTGGCGCGTATGTTTTCAACTATGACCGGAGCATAACACTATGCAATTTGATGAAATGAACGGCGTTAATAATACCCAGGAAGGTCAGGCTGAGGCAGCGATTCAGAGCCATAGTTTTTCAAATACGACCAAACTGGAAAAAGAGTGGAAGAACCGGGTATACGAACAACTGCTGAAGGTCATGGATCTGTCCCTGATTGACAACCTGGAACCGGCGGATGCCCGCGAACAGATCCGTGACATTTGTCAGCAACTGATCCAGCAGGAATCGATTCCCTGTAACCAGGCGACCCGCATCCAGATCATTAAACAGATCGAAGACGAGATCATGGGGCTGGGGCCTCTGGAGCCTTTACTGGCTGATGCGAGCATCTCCGACATCTTAGTGAATGGGCCACAAAGTGTCTTTGTGGAACGGGGCGGTAAGCTGGAGCCTACCGACATTCGTTTCAATAATGATCAGCACTTGCTGAATATTATTGACCGGATTGTATCGACAGTGGGACGCCGGATTGATGAGTCTTCACCTATGGTGGATGCCCGTCTGAAAGACGGATCCCGGGTAAATGCCATCATTCCGCCACTGGCGCTGGATGGCCCGAGTATGTCTATCCGTCGCTTTGCGATAGAGCGTTTAGACATGCAGGGGCTGGTTGAACTGGGATCGATGCCGGAAGAGTTGGTACCGGTATTTGAAGGGATCGTCAAAGCCCGGCTCAACGTCCTGATTTCCGGAGGTACCGGTTCAGGTAAGACGACCTTGCTGAATATTCTCTCCGGTTATATTCCTAAAGATGAACGCATTGTCACCATTGAGGACTCGGCGGAATTACAGCTGCAGCAACCCCATACGGTTCGTCTGGAAACCCGGCCACCCAATGTGGAAGGCAAGGGGGAAGTCAGTCAGCGGGAGTTGGTCCGTAACAGCTTACGGATGCGCCCGGACCGGATCGTGATCGGTGAGGTACGGGGCGGTGAAGCACTGGATATGTTGCAGGCGATGAATACCGGCCACGATGGTTCACTGACAACGGTTCACGCCAATACACCGAGGGACGCACTGTCCCGGATCGAGAACATGGTTTCGATGAGTGGTGTGAATTTCCCTGCAAAAACGCTTCGCGCTCAGATTGCTTCAGCCATCAACATTGTGGTGCAGATTGCGCGGATGGAAGACGGTCAGCGGCGAATGGTCAGCCTGCAGGAAATCAACGGCATGGAAGGTGACATTATTACCATGACCGAACTGTTTAAATTTGAACGTCAGGGCATTGATGAAAATGGTCGGGTCAAAGGACGCTACACCGCGACCGGCATTATCCCTGCTTTCTTTGATCATCTTAAAAAACGCGGTATTGAGCTCCATTACCGGTTATTTGATGAATTTTAACCTCACGGGGCGCTACACGGTTGTGTAGCAGGAGGTGTGTTATGCCTGAACAATTTATGATTTTTGGCGGCATGGTGTTTGCTGCGGTGTTTTTTCTGATGATGGGGCTGACAATCCCTGTTTTTGGCGAAAGTCAGAAAGCCAGGAAAAATCTTCAGAAAAGAGTTCTGGAATTATCCGCAGATACCGATGCCAATACAATTACGCTGTTACTGAGGAAAAAATACCTGCGCTCGCTGTCTCCGGTTGAGCGCTGGCTGGAATCCCTTCCCGGGATGGAAAGCCTGGCGGATACGCTGGAAAAGGCCGATTTAAAGTACCGTGCTTATCAGGTTGTGTGTGGAGTTATACTGCTGACGGGGCTGGGCGCCGCGGCGGGCTGGGTGGTGACCCGTAATATCTGGGTTGCACTGGCGGTGGGCTGTATCTGCTTTGTTATACCTGTATTCAGAATTATCAGCGCGAAGCATAAACGTATCGCTATCTTTGAAGAACAGCTTCCCGATGCCATTGATATTATGAAGCGTGCTATCCGGGCCGGTCATCCGTTCTCAGAATCACTGCATCTGGTCGCAGAAGAGATGGAGGGCCCCGTGGGGCAGGAGTTCCGGGTTACTTTTGCAGACCTCAATTACGGGAATGATTTACGCAGAGCAATGTTAGGGCTGCTTCACCGGGTGCCAAGTATTCCGGTGATGGCGCTGGTGTCATCGATTCTGATTCAAAAGGAAACAGGTGGTGATCTGACCGAAATTCTTGAGCGGATTGGTAAGGTTATCCGGGAACGGTTTAAGTTCCAGCGACGGGTAAAAACCCTGTCAGCGGAAGGCCGGCTATCCGCCTGGATTCTGGCGCTGGTGCCCTTTGTACTGGTGGTGGTGGTGTCCTGGACCAGCCCTGATTATCTGCCTTTGCTGTTAGATGATCCGATGGGCATCAAGCTGATTGTCGTTGCCTTTGTTGGCATGGTGGTCGGTGTCTACTGGATTAACCGCGTATTGCGGATAGAAGTGTAGGAGGGTGCTGCTATGGATTATTTATATGGGATTATTAACAGCACGCTTGAGAACGCAACGGATGCACGGTTAGTGTTTCTTCTGCTTACCGGGTTAGCCGTGCTGGTTGTTTGTCTGGGGATCGGATTTATGGTGATGGGCCTATCGGACCCGTTACGCCTGAAAATGATGATGTTGCGTAAACAGGCCCACGGCAATGCAGGTAATTCTGCAAACGACCGGCTGATGGCAAAATCCTCGCGGACATCACTGTCAGAATCCATTGCGCCGAAAGAAGGTTGGCAGGATTCTAAAACACAGGTACGTCTGACCAATGCGGGATTCAGAAACTCCAGTGCCGTTGCTGACTACTATGCGATTCGTTTTTTACTCATACTGCTGCTGCCTACCATTGCGTTAGGGGTGACCCAGTTTATGCCGGAAATGGATGCCAATAAGATTGCCTCAGTACTGGTATTTGCCTTACTGATGGGCATTATTTTGCCCAGTTATGTTCTGGATAAACTGATTGCCCGGCGTCAGCGGGCATTGCGTAATGCCTTCCCGGATGCATTGGATATGCTGGTGGTCTGTGTTGAGGCAGGTCTGGGGTTACAGATGGCGTTACAGCGGGTGGCAGATGAAATTCATGTCAGCCATCCGGTGCTGGCAGACGAACTGCATCAGGTGAACAATGAAACCCGGGTCGGGATCGACCGGATCCAGGCGCTTCGTAATATGGCTATCCGGACGGGGCTTGAAGATATCCGCGGTCTGGTGGCATCACTGGATCAGAGTGTCCGGTTTGGTACCAGTATCGCCGATACACTCCGGGTCTATTCGGATGAGTTTCGGGATAAACGCCTGCAGCGGGCAGAAGAATTGGCTGCAAAAATTGCGACCAAGATGATTTTTCCGCTGACATTTTGCCTCTGGCCATCGTTCTTTTTAGTGATGGTCGGACCGGCTGTTCTGGGTGTTCTGGCTGTTTTAGCTACAAGATAACAAAAAAACAGCCATACTGATGTATACCGTCTGAAGTAACACGGCATTGGCATCAGCGACAAAGGGGGCTGAATCATGCGTACTTTTACCAGGCTGTACCGGAAGATCTTTAAGGGTGGTGTCTGTGCACTGCTGATACTTGGTGTTGCTGTGCTTACAGGCTGTGCTGGCAATCAGCAAAAGTCATCGGCAATGACCGAAGAGCAATCCGAATTATATGACGGCAAACCGATACTCGCGTATCTGGCTGCCAAACAGGCCAAAACGCCGGAAGAGGCGGTTCAGCGCGCCCGCAGTGCCATGGCGGAAAACAACCTTGATAAAGCGCTGTATGAATATATCCGGGCATATGAGCTGGATGGTAAACATACCCGGGCGTTGCTGGAAATCGGCAATATTCATTACCTGCGAAAGAACTATAAAACAGCCTATGTGGCCTTTCAGAAAGCACTCTCCATTGATGAAACTCTGGTTTCAGCCCATCAGGGAACCGGACTTATTCTGTTAAGGGAGAAGCAACACAGTGCAGCGCAGGAAGCCTTTCAAAAGGCGGTGAACTACCAGCAGGCATTAACCGCTGAACAGGACGCTGCCGGTGAGAATGCAACGGTTATTCGCCGCACTGCTGGTCTGGCACTGGAGTCTTATAATGGCCTTGGCATCATTTACGATATGCAGGGTAAGCTGGATGAAGCTCGTGAGCATTATCATGCGGGGCTTAAAATCTCCGGTAACAGTAAGGTAATACTGAATAACCTGGGGTATTCACACTATATGTCCGCCCAGTGGCCGGAAGCCGAAATGTATTTCAGTAAGGCATTGCAGACGGATAACCTGTATCAGCCGGCATGGAAAAACCTCGGTTTGGTATATGCCCGTCAGGAACGTTACCTTGAAGCGCTGGAAGCGCTTGAGCAGGTCATGGATACCGCACAGGCATATAACGACATTGGTTACATCTGTCTGTTATCGAAGCGCTATGTTGAAGCGGCAGATTTCTTTCAGAAAGCCATTACAGAGAATCCACGTTATTACAAAGTTGCACAGCAGAATCTGGTAAAAGTAAAACGTCTGCTGAAAAGCGGGCTGACACAAAATCAGGAAATCTGAAGAGCAGGCTGAGCAGCCTGACGACTGACGGTAAAAGCAGTGAGAAATGCGGTTCGTTTCTGACTGCTCTTAATGTTTAATCTTTGGGAAAAGGTGCGGGGTATTAAACCAGCCAGAGCAGTTCGGTTTCGCCCTCCAACTGACGGCCGGTTGGTGAAAAGTTTAATGGCAGGTAAAAGTTGAGCGCATTGCCTTCTTCCGAAGCCATGGTTGTTAAGCTCACGCCGCGTAATCCCAGAATGGTAGCCAGTTGCTGGCTGAACTGAACGGCATATGTGCCCAGCTGCCTGCCCTGATGAGCAGAATCAATCATCAGCCGGTATAGATACAGGCAGTCTGGCTGGAAGTGAGCATCTTCCTCATCCAGCGTGCGCGGATCGAAGACGGTGATCAGCCCCGCAGGTACATTCAGTTCATAGATGCCAAAAGACAGGCTGTCGCTGTCGGCAAGTACCTCGGCCAGCCAGAAGGCATTGGGGTCTATCAGGTGCTGTTGCTGCCAGTTAACTTTTAATGTGCTCAGCTCGCAAACATTGTGACTGTTTACTTTAATAAAGGATAAGGGATTCATGTGTACGTCCTTGTTGAGTTGCTTTAATCATCCTGATCAGCATTCAGGGTACAGGGGCGGATTTAAATAAGATATCCGCAATGAATGGCGGTTCAGACAGGCGCTTTGGCAGAGGGTATCGGAGATATTATGAGGTTTGATTGGGACGTGTTGAGGTGTCCTTTAGCCGCCGCAGGGTAAATGCGGCGGCTTTTTTATGGTTTATTCAGCGACTTGCCATTTCAGTTTCTTCTCTATCGCCTGAATCATCATCCCGGCAACATTTTTGCCGGTTGCCCCTTCAATGCCCTCCAGCCCCGGAGATGAATTCACCTCCAGTAACAGCGGCCCTTTGGCTGAACGGATAATGTCTACCCCCGCTACTTTCAGACCCATGCATTTCGCCGCTTTAATGGCGATGCGTTTTTCATCTGCCGTCGGGACAATAAGGCTGGCAGTACCGCCCTGATGGATGTTGGCACGGAACTCACCGGGTTCAGCTTCCCGCTGAATCGACGCGACCACTTTGCCGTCAACCACAAAGCAGCGGATATCCTTACCGGCGGCTTCTTTGATGAATTCCTGAACCAGAATGTCGGCCCGCAGGCTCTTGAATGCGTTGATGACCGACTCGGCGGCCTTTTTGGTTTCTGCCAGCACCACGCCACGGCCCTGAGTTCCTTCCAGCAGTTTAATTATCAGTGGTGCGCCGCCGACCATGTTGATCAGATCGGTGGTTTCCAGCGGAGAATTCGCAAAGCCGGTGATGGGAATTTCCACACCGCTTTCAAACAAGAGTTGAAGAGAATGCAGCTTATCCCGTGACTGGGTAATTGCTGCTGCAGTATTCAGACAGTAAACCCCCATCGATTCAAACTGGCGGGCAAGGGCACAGCCATAAAAGGTCATACTGGGCCGGATCCGGGGAATGACGGCATCCAGATCATTCAGCACGTTACCGCCCCGGTAGTGGACCTCCGGCGTATCCGCATCCATTTTCATGTAACAGTGCTTGATGTTAAGGAAGACCATTTCATGGCCGCGCTCTTCACCGGCTTCAATGATACGGCGGTTACTGTAAAGATTAGGGTTACTGGCCAGAACGCCAATTTTCATGCCCCGTTTAGGCGACTTTTTAGGGCGGTAAAGGTCCAGCAGTTCACTGTCTTCCAGTGTGCCGAACATGAACGACTCTTCCGGATCAACCAGCAAGCGGCCTTTCATTGCTTCCCGGCCCAGTAACATCCGGTAGCCCATGGCATCGCGGTTGGTGAGGGTCAGTTCTATATCCCAGCTCTGTTCTCCCAAAGCGATGCTGGTTTTGATGACGTAACGCTTTTCCGTGCTGCCACTGGAACTTTTAACGGTACGCCGGTCATGAATAGGCGCTTCACAGCTGATAACCGTTTTACGGTTGTCTTGCAGGGGATAAACATCGAAGCTGACCCATGAACTGCCGTTGCGCTGAAAAGTTTTGATATTGAGGGCGTGAATAGCAGACGTTCGTGCGCCGGAGTCAACCCGGGCTTTGATGGCAGGTATCGACAGGTCGATAAATTTGCACCATTCCTCGCTGCCTGTGATGAGTTTATTACTCTGATTAACCATAACAGGGTGTTCCTTATTTTTATTGTTATAGGGAACCCGGGGATGCAGCCGGCAGGCTTAAAATAAGGACCGGTTGCATTCGCTGATTCCTTAATCCTCTGGCTAAATAGTGTGCAGTTATTCGCGGTCTTATAGCAACCGTCCGTCGGTAACTGGCTGATAAATGAGCTGATTGTCGTAATAAGATAGTTTTTGTCAGTTTTTATTGAATAACGCTTGCCAACCCCCGATCTCGTATGTAGTATACGCCCCACGTTGATGCGGGGTGGAGCAGCCTGGTAGCTCGTCGGGCTCATAACCCGAAGGTCGTCAGTTCAAATCTGGCCCCCGCTACCAACGTAAAAAAGAGAGGCTTATCTTAAAAGATAGGCTTTTTTTATGCCTGAAATTTAAGATTTATATTCAGAGCAGCGTGGTAGCTCGTCGGGCTCAGCTCTTTATAACCCCGGGCGAAGGTCGTCAGCTAAGATCTGGCCCCCGCTACCAACGTAAAAAAGAGAGGCTTATCTTAAAAGATAGGCTTTTTTTATGCCTGAAATTTAAGATTTATATTCAGAGCAGCGTGGTAGCTCGTCGGGCTCGCTCTTTAAAAACCCGGGCGAAGGTCGTCAGCTAAGATCTGGCCCCCGCTACCAACGTAAAAAAGAGAGGCTTATCTTAAAAGATAGGCTTTTTTTATGCCTGAAATTTAAGATTTATATTCAGAGCAGCGTGGTAGCTCGTCGGGCTCAGCTCTTTATAACCCCGGGCGAAGGTCGTCAGCTAAGATCTGGCCCCCGCTACCAACGTAAAAAAGAGAGGCTTATCTTAAAAGATAGGCTTTTTTTATGCCTGAAATTTAAGATTTATATTCAGAGCAGCGTGGTAGCTCGTCGGGCTCGCTCTTTAAAAACCCGGGCGAAGGTCGTCAGCTAAGATCTGGCCCCCGCTACCAACGTAAAAAAGAGAGGCTTATCTTAAAAGATAGGCTTTTTTTATGCCTGAAATTTAAGATTTATATTCAGAGCAGCGTGGCAGCTCGTCGGGCTCAGCTCTTTATAACCCCGGGCGAAGGTCATCAGTGCATTTCTGGCCCCCGCTACCACTCAACGAAAGAGAAGGCTAACCGAAAGGTTGGCTTTTTTTTTGCCCAAAATTTAGGGGGCGTATTTGGTAGCTCGTCGGGCTCGCTCTTTATAACCCCGGGCGAAGGTCGCCAGCTAAGATTTGGCCCCCGCTACCAACGTAAAAAACAGAAGAGGCTAACCGAAAGGTTGGCTTTTTTCGTTTCTGGGGTAGGTGAAATTTAGAGAAGCATGATAGCTCGTCGGACTCAGCTCTTTATAACCCCGGGCGAAGGTCATCAGTGTATTTCTGGCCCCCGCTACTACTCAACGAAAGAGAAGGTTAACTGGAAGGTTGGCTGTTTTCGTTTTCGGTCTCTGTAACTGCGGTATTCAGCAGGTGGGGAGGCGTTTTTGTAGTCCGTAAAAAATGTTTTCAGTTTGGCAGGCTAAAAGGCCAGGTTTTTCAGGATGGTTTCAGGTTTCTTACTTACTCTCGGTGCGGATTTTGTTTGCCGGGCGAAATCGGTATCAGTTTCTGTAACTGACTGATTTATCAACAACCCGGTGCGACTGATATGACGGATGCTGTCACTGATGCTGAACCGATTAAACAGACTGATGATGCTTATATGCGCGCTGGTAACTTTGGTTGCCCAGACGTATAGCGTATCGTCTGTGGCCAGCATCACAGATTCGCCACTCAGGATGGAAACTGCCCACCATGTAAGTGCTGAGCCGGTGTCTAATCTGGCAATGCTTTGTCAGGATATGAACGCAGCCAACGCAATGGCATGTTGTGAAGACATGACAGCCGGCACATCCGCGCAATGCTGTGACTGCGATGCCAGCTGTGCATCGATGCAGTGTGCGTCTTCGGTGTTTACCGCCAGTTCGGCAGGCCTGAATATGATCAGGGAGCGTCAGCTATTGCCACAGCTTCGGCAGGATTTACCTGTTCAGGCATTAAGCTCTCTTTATCGCCCTCCAATAACTCACTAACGCTCAGGGTACCTCCCGGTACCGGTTGTTTAGTGAGTTGTCTCTGTCTGAACGGATTGTATAACTGTATCTGCTGTTATTACTGAGATTCAGCACAGCAGTTACCTAACGCCGTCAGGTGACAACTCCCGTGTTGGAATTACCCTTAGTGGGGGAGTTATGTTGTTAAAAAATAAACCTTTTATTTCTTCTTGTGGCACACGTTTTCTGTGCGGCGCATTGTTAAGTTTCAGTAGCGGTCTGGCACTGGCGGTAGACGCCGGCAATGTCACAGAAGATCGGTTTACCTTAGGTAAGGCGGTACAGATTGCCTTACAGCAGGATGCCTGGCAGGTGCAGAACCGTCTTCAGGAACAGGCCCTGATTTCCCAAGGTCAGGCGGCCGGTGAATTGCCGGATCCTCAGTTTTCTTTCGCGGTGGCAAATTTACCCACCGACAGTTTTGATTTTGATCAGGAGCGTATGACGCAACTGATTGCCGGTGTTTCTCAGATGTTGCCACGGGGGGAATCTCTGGCGCTGCGCAAACAGCAATTTCTTCAGCAGAGTGAACGGCATCCGTTACTGAGTCTGGACCGGCAGGCCCGGCTGGTGATGACGGTGAGTCAGTTATGGCTGGAGGCGTATAAAGTGCGTCAGAGCATTGCGCTGATCAGAAAGGACCGGGTGCTGTTTGATCAGTTGGTGGATATTTCACTGGCCAGCTATTCCGTCGCGCTGGGGCAGACTCAGCAGCAGGATGTGGTACGTGCTGAACTGGAGAAAACGCTGCTGGATGAACGTCTTACCGGGCTTTTACAGCGACAGGAGTCGCTGGAGAAGCAGCTTGATGAGTGGCTGTCGCCGAATATCCGTGCAGCCGCCTTTAATTATTCAGAAGATATGCCCAGGTTATCGCTACTGCAACCGGAGCTGGATGAAGCGGGAAACAATCCGGATAACGCAGAGCTTGGGCAGTTATTCCTCCGGCATCCTCTGGTGAAAACCCTCAACAAAAAACTGGCGATTCAGCAAACCGGTGTCGATCTGGCTAAGCAGGCATACGAACCGCAATGGGGTGTCAGGGCCAGTTACGGTTACCGGGCCAGCGACAGTAACGGTGCGGACCGGGCTGATCTGGTGACCTTCGGGGTCACGCTGGATATGCCGGTATTTTCTACCGTTAAGCAGGACAGCGGTGTGGAAGCGGCAGTTTACCGGCGTGAAGCGGTGAAAAGTGAGCGGGTTTTATTGCTGCGGAAAATGATCGCTGAATTCAGTGCTGCCCGGGTTCAGAGAGAACGCCTTGAAGAACGGGAAACACGGTACAGGAATCAGATACTGCCACAAATGCGTTTGCAGGCTGAGGCTGCGCTGAACGCTTATACCGCAGATAACGGTGATTTTGCCGAAGTCGTCCGGGCGCGGATTGCTGAGCTCAACGGCCGGATCGATGCGCTGGAAATTGCGGTTGATCAGCAAATACTGACCGCCCGGATGAACTATTTTCTGGCAACTGAAAAATTGCCGGTTCTGTTTGTTTTTGACGGAGCGTCCGCCGTCTCGCCTGTGGTACCGCCGGATTCAGATTTAGCCATTACTTTTTCACCCGCCAGTGTTTGGGAAGCAAAACTATGATGCGTGCAGTTAAAAATTTCAGTTTAGTGTTGGTGGGGGCGGTGCTCGGAACTGCCGCGGCCACGGCGGTGGTACCTTATGTGAAAAGTCAGTTCGGTATGGCTGATATGGCGGGAGATTCTTCCTCTGATACTCAGGAACCTTTGTACTGGGTAGCTCCAATGGACCCGAATTATCGGCGGGATAAGCCGGGGTTGTCTCCCATGGGAATGGAGCTGGTGCCGTTTTATGCAGAAGAGAAAACTTCGAAGCCTAAAGAGCCACTGTACTGGGTGGCGCCGATGGACCCTAATTTCCGGAAAGATAAACCGGGATTGTCTCCGATGGGGATGGATCTGGTGCCGTTTTACGGTGATGAAGGAGGCGGTGACAGCGGGCCGGGCACCGTCAGCATTTCATCTGAAGTGGTGAATAACCTGGGGGTGAGGACTGCATCAGCCATGGTATCGCCACTGGAGTTTAAGGTGAATACCGTGGGGTACGTGCAGTACAACCAGGATGAAATGGTCCATGTGCATCCCCGGGTTGAAGGCTGGCTGGAAAAAGTTTACGTGAAATCCGCCGGCGAAACGGTGGCAAAAGATCAGCCGCTTTATGAGCTGTATTCTCCGGAACTGGTTAACGCGCAGGAAGAGCTGCTGTTTGCCTTATCCCGAAAAGACCGGCGTTTAATCAGGGCTGCTGAACGGCGTTTAAGTGCACTGCAGGTGCCGGAGGCCGCGGTTAAGGTCCTGAAAAAGACCCGTAAGGTTGTGCAGACGGTGACCTTTCATGCACCGATGTCCGGTGTGGTGGAAAATTTTGCCATGCAGGAAGGCTTCTTCGTTAAACCCGGAAAGATGCTGATGTCCATTGCGTCACTGGATGAGGTATGGATTGAAGCAGAAGTGTTCGAACGTCAGGCGAATCTGGTGAAGCAGGGCGCACCGGTGACCATCCGGCTGGATTATCTGCCGGGTAAAATCTGGCAGGGGAAGGTGGATTACGTGTATCCGGCGCTGGATAAAATGAACCGGACCCTGCGGGTGCGGATTCGTTTCCCGAACCCGGACCTGCTGCTGAAACCGAATATGTATGCACAGGTTGTGATCGGAAACCTTGCGGATAAGCCGGTTCTGAACATTCCCCGTGAAGCGCTGATCCGTGTCGGGGACAGTGACCGGGTGGTGCTGGCGTTAGGGGAAGGCCGGTACAAGTCAGTGAATGTTGTCGCCGGTCGGAATGACGGTAACCGGGTAGAAATTCTGGAAGGTATCGGGGAAAACGAACAGGTGGTGACATCTGCACAGTTCCTGCTGGATTCCGAGTCCAGTAAAACCTCAGATTTCAAACGTATGCATCAGCCGGCCTCCATGTCGGCAGACATGAAAATGAACATGTCAAATGATGGCCAGACCATGCCAGTGAGCATGGTGTCTGAAGCGCCTGCCACAAAGATCTGGGCCACCGCCCGGGTGAATAAGCTGCTGGCGAACGGCCGCCGGGTCAATCTGAAACATGGCGCGGTTGAAAGCTGGGGCTGGCCGCCTGCCAACATGAATCTTGGTTTGGCTGAGACGGTGTCTTCAAAAGAGTTAAGTCCGGGAATGGACATCGCCATTGAGATTACCCGCACGGTCGCAGGGATCTATGTCATCACTGATGTTGAGCTGCCGGATAACATTGGCCTGCCAGTGGTTCAGGAGAAATAATGATGATAGAAGCAATTATTCGCTGGGCCGTGGGTAACCGGATGTTTGTGTTGCTGGCCACCCTGATGATTGTCGGGGGCGGTCTTTATTCACTGAAAAACACCCCGCTGGATGCGATTCCGGATCTGTCGGATGTACAGGTGATTATAAAAACCAGTTATCCCGGACAGGCCCCTCAGGTCATTGAAGATCAGGTAACGTATCCGCTGACAACGGCCATGCTGTCTGTGCCCGGGGCGGTTACCGTGCGGGGCTATTCATTTTTTGGCGACTCTTATGTGTATGTGATCTTTGATGATGATACGGACATGTACTGGGCTCGCAGTCGGGTGCTGGAATATCTGAACCAGGTATCCCTCCCGGAAAATGCCAAAGCGCAGCTGGGACCGGATGCGACCGGCGTGGGCTGGATATACCTTTATGCGCTGGTTGACCGCACCGGCCAGAATGACCTCAGCCAGTTACGCAGTCTGCAGGACTGGTTTCTGAAGTATGAGCTGCAAACCGTACCGGGGGTGTCGGAAGTGGCTTCACTTGGCGGCATGGTGCGCCAGTATCAGGTGCGGGTTGATCCGGATAAGTTACGTGCTTTCAATGTACCGCTGGCGCATATTCAGACGGCCATTCAGCGGGGCAATCAGGAAGTTGGCGCGTCGGTAGTTGAGATGGCCGAAGCGGAGTATATGGTCCGGGCATCCGGCTATATTCAGAACCGGCAGGATCTGGAAAACATTCCGCTGGGTATGAATGAGAACGGCACGCCACTGCTGTTAAAAGATGTGGCGGACATCGGTATTGGCCCACAAATGCGCCGTGGTGTCGTCGAATTGGACGGCGAAGGTGAAGTGGTGGGTGGCGTAGTGGTGATGCGCTTTGGCGAGAATGCTCAGCAAACCATCGATGGCGTGAAAGCCAAACTGGAATCCCTGCGTGGGAGTTTGCCTGAAGGGGTTGAAGTGGTGACCGTGTATGACCGTTCAGGGTTGATTGAACGGGCGGTGGATAACCTCTGGACCAAACTGATGGAAGAATTCGCCGTGGTGGCGCTGGTCTGCATGGTGTTTCTGTTTCATGTGCGCTCATCTCTGGTGGCCATTTTCAGCCTGCCGGTGGGCATTCTGGCGGCCTTTATTGTCATGTATATCCAGGGCATTAACGCCAATATTATGTCTCTGGGGGGCATCGCCATTGCCATTGGTGCCATGATAGACGGTGCCATCGTGATGATTGAAAATATGCACAAGCATATGGAGCGTACACCGCTGACGAAGGAAAACCGCTGGAAAATCGTGGCGGATTCAGCCAGTGAAGTGGGGCCGGCACTGTTTTTCAGCCTGCTGATTATCACGGTCAGCTTCGTGCCTGTGTTTACCCTGGAAGCGCAGGAAGGGCGGATGTTTGCCCCGCTGGCGTTTACCAAGACCTACGCCATGGCAGCGGCAGCGGCGCTGGCGATTACGCTGGTGCCGGTATTAATGGGGTACTTTATTCGTGGCAAAGTGTTGCCTGAGCATAAAAATCCGGTTAACCGGATACTCTCCGCGGTGTACCTGCCGGGGCTGAAAACCGTGCTTAACTTCCCTAAGCTGACGTTGCTGGTTGCGCTGGGCATCTGTGCGCTGGGCGTCTGGCCGCTGGATAAGATTGGCAGTGAATTTATCCCGCCACTGGATGAAGGGGACCTGATGTATATGCCGACGACCTATCCCGGGGTGTCTATCGGGCAGGCCCGGCAGATCCTGCAACAGACCGATAAGATGATCCGTACTGTGCCGGAAGTGAAGACGGTGTTCGGTAAGGTCGGCCGGGCGGAAACCGCCACGGACCCGGCACCGCTGACCATGATTGAAACCTTCATTCAGCTGAAACCTCAGTCTGAATGGCGTGAAGGTGTGACCACCGATAGCCTGAAGAAAGAGCTGGACAGCCTGATCAAGATACCGGGCATTACCAATGCCTGGGTGATGCCGATTAAAACCCGGATCGATATGCTGGCGACCGGGATTAAAACCCCGGTGGGGATCAAGATTGCAGGCCCTGAGCTGAGTGTGATTCAGGATATCGGCCAGCAACTGGAAGTGGTCATGAAGGACATCCCGGGGACCGCTTCGGTATATTCCGAACGGGTGGCCGGCGGCCGTTATATTAAAGTGGACATTCAGCGACAGAAAGCGGCCCGCTACGGGCTGAATATTGCTGATGTACAGCAGCTTGTCGCGGCGGCAATTGGCGGTATGAATGTTTCCCAAACGGTTGAAGGGCTGGAACGTTACCCGATTAATATCCGATATCCGCAGAGTTTCCGTGACTCACCGGAACAGCTGGCGTTACTGCCAATTGTTACGCCGATGGGACAACGGATTCCGCTGGGGGATATCGCCCGTATTTATATCGAAGAAGGCCCGCCGGGCATTAAGAGCGAAAATGCCCGCCTTAACGGCTGGACTTTCATTGATATTGAAGGCGTCGATGTCGGCAGCTATGTGGAAAAAGCCCGCAAGGTGGTTGCGGAAAATCTGGATTTACCGGCGGGTTATTCTGTCAACTGGTCCGGACAGTATGAGTACATGGAGCGGGCCAAGGAAAAACTGACCTATGTGATCCCGCTGACCTTGCTGATCATTGTGATTTTACTGTTCATTAATTTCCGTAACTTCGTTGAGGTGGCCATCATCATGGGAACCTTGCCACTGGCAATGGTAGGCAGTATCTGGCTGATGTATCTGGAAGGTTTTAACTTTTCAGTGGCGGTGGGGGTTGGCTTTATTGCGCTGGCCGGCGTCGCGGTGGAAATCGGCGTCATCATGCTGGTCTATCTGAATCAGGCGTATCAGGAGATGCTGGCTGACTGTCGTCAGCAACAGTGTATGCCCAGCGAAGCCTTGTTGCGCAGTGCCGTCATGCAGGGGGCGGGGCTGCGGGTCCGCCCGGTAATGATGACTGCTGCGGCGATTATTGCCGGCCTGTTACCGATTCTCTATGGCACCGGCACTGGTTCAGAAGTGATGAGCCGTATTGCTGCGCCTATGGTAGGAGGGATGATCAGTGCGGTTATCCTGACACTGATGGTGTTGCCGGTGGTGTATTTCCTGTGGCGCAAGCGGGCAGTGAACCGAATGCCGGCTGAGGCGTTTATCACAGATGCCCGCACGGCGGAGGTTACCGAGTCGCAATTGCTGGGTTAATTGCAGGGGAGATATAAAATAAAAACCGGGAGCAGGCTCCCGGTTTTTTTTGCTTTCGTTATGAAAAGCATCGCTGACGGTTATTCCGTTAACAGGTGTTCAGCAATCGCCCGGCGGTCTGCTTCACTCATAAAGCGGCTGCCGTACTTAATGACTTCACCCATTGTACCTCCCAGAGCATCACCGTCCGGTGTGAGGCCGGTTTTCAGGGCATAGGCGATGTCATCCGCTGTCCAGCCGTTTTCCCGTAACGCCTGAGCAGTAATGGCCGGAATGGCGTCGCTGTCATCCGTTGCTGCGGCCCCTGCTAACCAGCGGTCCTGTTGCAGCTCGCCAAACAGATTTCTGGGGGTGTGGCAGGCGGCGCAGTGACCGGCGGCTTCCACCAGATATTTGCCCCGTTCATTGGCAACATCTGCTTCCGGCGTTAGCTGGAAAAAGCGTTGCCACAGTGGCAATCCCTGTTTCAGGTTGTAGGGGAAGCTGAGCTGAGACGGCGGTGCAGGCTGGTTCACCGGCGGCACCGTCTGAAATGCTGCCCACAGGTCACGGATATCCTGGTCGCTTAGCTGAGCGAAAAACTCATAAGGAAACGCCGGATAATAGGTCTCTCCCCGGGGAGACACACCGTGGCGTACCGCCCGGTCAAAGTCATTCAGCGTCCAGCTGCCAATACCGGTTTCAGTATCGGTAGTCAGGTTGGGCGCATAGAATTGTCCGTACGGGCTGTCCAGTGGTGCACCGGCAACCAGCTTCCCTTTATTTTCGCTGTCGGTATGACAGGCAATACAGCCTGAAATACGGGCCAGATAGGCACCGTTGGCAACGTTGCCAGCCAGTGCAGAATCCTCTGCCAGTGTTTCGTCAGCAGCCATGGGTTGCAGCAGATAATAACCGGCCGCCACTGCTGCAAGCAGCAGTGCGGCAAGACTGATTGTTTTCATAATCAGGGGTTATTTTTTCTTTTTACGGAAAGTCGTATGGCATGACGAACAGGTGTCAGCCAGTTCCCGGAACAGGCTGTCGGCGGTATCGCCGGCGGCTGTTTCAGTCATCATGGCAGTATCCATCGTCATACTCATCGCGGCATCGCCGCCGTCGGATTCCCGGGAGTCCGCTGCGCGCTCCAGTGCTTCACTGATGCGTTTCAGTTCCGCGGAGAGAAGCTCAAACTTATCCCATTTTTGCCAGATTTCCGGTTTGGCTTCGCTGGCATGCTGCAGGCTGCCTTCAGGAAACAGCTTGGTCAGTGTCGTATCTGAATGTTTCGCAATGGTCCGGCTGTGCTGGCGGACAGCCTCGGCATCATAAGCGGTTTTTCCCTTGAACATGGCGGACATGGATTTCATGGATTTTTTCATAATATCCATCTGATCCATACGTTCCTTGACGATACCGGTTGCGCCCTGATGGGCAGAAACCGGTGTTGCCACTGTGATACCGATCGCTAATGCGGTGAAAAAAGATGTGATTAATTTATTCATAAATATCCCGTAAATACATCAAAAAAAGTGGTTAACTGTGTCGATCAGGCAATAACACTGTTTTTTCGGGGAGGCGGATTGTCCGGCGGGATATGCGGTGGGAAATATTGAATCGGGTTGTATTCAGCCGGCTCAGATGGATCGGCTTCAGGGCAGCAAAGGCGTGCCGGGCTGAGAAATAACTGGCTGAGGGTGCTGGCGGTGCCGTCGTGTAACTGTTGCAGATTCTGCAGGCTCAGATGATCGTTCCGGGTGTCTGAAATATCGTGACCATGGGCCTGATGAGATAGCTGATACCGTGTTTGGGATGTTTCGGAGAGTGCCGCAAGCGTACCGCCTGCCAGTGATGCCTGAGCAAACAGCACCGTTAAAACAGTAAAGATGATCAGTGGACTGATCAATGGCTGGCGTCGTTGGCTTTTAATCATAAGGAGATGCTAAAGAAACTGCATTTATAAGGCAACCGGGGCAGGTATCTGAAAGACAAGAAATTGGTTTCAATCAGAACAGCTCCAGCGTCCGGCCGGGCAGTTCAGCCCCTTCCAGTTTCAGCAACGTTTCTTTGGCCGGGAGGCCGCCGGCATAGCCGGTGAGAGAACCGTCACTGCCGATAATACGGTGGCAGGGGACGATAACGGATATTGCATTGGCACCGTTAGCGCTGGCCACCGCACGGATGGCTTTGGGATTGCCCAGTTGCTCCGACAGTTGCAGGTAGCTGTATGTTGTACCGTACGGGATGTTAATCAGTGCCCGCCAGACCTGCTGCTGAAAGTCGGAACCGGCCAGCAACAGCGGCAGATCAAACGCCTGGCGCTGATGGCTGAAATAGTCTTCTAACTGTTTAACCGTCTGATCGATGACCGGGTCGGCCTGTTCCCGGTATTCAGCGTTCAGGTATTTCTGCAGGCGGTTATCCACCTGATCCCGCATCCGCCGGTAACGCCAGTCACAGAGACATAACTGCCCTTCGCAGGCACCGATAATCAGCTCGCCAACCGGTGTCTCATAATACTGTGTGTGTATGGTTCTCAAATTACATCCCTGATATCCGGTTGATCAGCGTAACTGGCTGTCTTTACTGCCCCGGCGGTTGTAGCCTGCCGAGCTGGCCTGTTGCTTATCATATTCACTCTGGCAGTTAATGCACAGGTGCACCCCCGGCACGGCTTTGCGCCGTGCATCGGGAATCTTTGCATCACATTCTTCGCAGTATTCCAGGCTTTCGCCCTGATGCAATTGCTGACGTGCTTGAGCCACGGCGTCTTCGACGCTGGCATCAATCTGATCCTGAACGGCGCCGTCTTTTGCCCAGCCTCCGGCCATAGGTTTACTCCTGTTAATAATGCAGGCGGAATAAACAGTATAGATATCTGGTATTCGCCAGCTTGTGCGAACGCGTCACCGTTCAGCCTTTTTTATGATGACAGCGGCTGCCTTCCACATGACTGTTACTGGCTTTTGGCGTTTGCCAGTCACTGTTATCCGCTTCATCCAGTTTTTTCAGAATGCCGCAGTCACGGGCGGTGTGTACGGAGTGGCACTGGTTTCTGAGAATTTCCAGCTGGGACTCCAGTGCCTGTAATTCTTCAATGCGTGCCCGTACATGTTCCAGATGTTCGGCAATCAATTCGTTAATGCTGATACAGCTGTTATCCGGCTCTTCCCGGGCCTGCAGCAGTTGCTGAATCTCTTCGTGGGTCATTGCCAGAGCGCGGCAACGGCGGATGAACAGCAGCAGTTCCAGATGCTTCTGGCTGTAATAGCGATAGTTGTTTTCCTGACTGCGCATGGCTTTGGGCAGCAGGCCGACCTTCTCATAATAACGGATGGTTTCAACGGTACAGCCGGTTTCTCTGGCTAACTCACCGATTTTCATTTTTTTGATTCCAGTGTGTTGACCCTAAAGTCACTTCAGGGTGTTTAATGCCAAGCATAAGTTAAGTTCCGGAGAATCGCTATGACTAAATGCTGCGATCAAAACACATTGAATCCTGCGGCAGAAGCAGAAACTGCTGCAACTGTGCAGGATGTTTCTGCAGCTTGCTGCTCACCGGCAGCAGCGGCGAAGGTCGTCGCTGAAGAGCATGATCATGCCGGTGGGTGCTGCAGCGCGCCTGCGGTTGGCCTGACTAATGTTGGTGGTCAGGTGAAAGTGGAGGGGGGCGTTCAGACGTCGATGCGCATTATGCAAATGGATTGCCCAACCGAAGAGGGCATGATCCGTAAGAAGCTGGGGGCGATGGACTGTGTCAGCAGCATGGAATTCAATCTCATGCAGCGGGTACTGACGGTGGTGCATACCGAAGACAGTCTCGATGAGGTGTTGGCGGCGGTCCGCTCACTGGATTTTGATCCGGAGTTACCGGACGCCAGCGGCGAACTGGCCGCGGTTGAACAGGAAGAGAAGCCATGGTGGCCGCTGATTCTCGCCGGTATTCTGGCGGTTACATCAGAAGCAGTCGGCTGGACTGACAGCACACTGTTACCACAGTGGAGTGCTGCGGCACTGGCACTGGTTGCGATTGTTATGTGCGGTGGCACAACCTATAAAAAAGGCTGGGTTGCACTGAAAAATGGCAATATGAACATCAATGCGCTGATGAGCATTGCGGTGACCGGCGCGGCGATACTGGGTGAATGGCCGGAAGCCGCCATGGTGATGGTGCTGTTCACGATTGCTGAGCTGATAGAAGCCAAATCACTGGACCGGGCGCGCAATGCCATTGCCGGTTTAATGGAGCTGACACCGGAGCGGGTAACGGTCCGGCAGGCCGACGGCAGCTGGCTGGAGGTGGATGCCAAAGCAGTGGCCATTGGTGATGTGGTGCGGGTAAAGCCGGGTGAACGTATCGGCCTGGACGGTGAACTGGTTGCCGGCGCATCCAGTGTTAATCAGGCGCCGATTACCGGGGAAAGTCTGCCGGTGGATAAGGCCGTGGGAGATGCAGTATTTGCCGGCACGATTAATGCGTCCGGCTCATTTGAATATAAGGTGACTGCGGCGGCGGGTCAGACGACTCTGGCACGCATTATTCATGCAGTTGAGGAGGCGCAGGGGACAAAGGCACCAACGCAGCGTTTCGTGGATAAGTTTGCAAAAATTTACACCCCTATCGTGTTTATCGTTGCATTCGCCGTTGCTGTTCTGCCGCCTTTATTCATGGGTGGCGGATGGCAGGACTGGATTTACAAAGCGCTGGTATTACTGGTGATTGCCTGCCCCTGTGCACTGGTGATTTCCACCCCGGTGACCATCGTCAGCGGTTTGGCTGCGGCAGCCCGTCAGGGGATTCTGATTAAGGGCGGAGTGTATCTGGAGCAGGGGCGTTTACTGAAATGGCTGGCGCTGGATAAGACCGGCACCATTACCCACGGCAAGCCGGTGCTGACTGACTTCGAAGCCTGGAAAAACCCGATGCCGGTACAACAAATTCGCCTACTGGCAGCCAGCCTGGCGGGCCGTTCAGATCATCCGGTTTCGGTGGCGATTGCCAGTGATGCGGATATGCTCGGACAACATGCGCCGGTCTCAGACTTTGCCGCAGTACTGGGCCGGGGCGTACAGGGCACCGTTGACGGTGAACAGTATCACCTTGGTAATCTGCGTCTGATCGATGAGTTACAGCTTAACTGTGCTGACTTACAGTTCCGCCTGAATGAACTGGAGCAGCAGGGTAAAACCGTGGTGATGCTGGCGGATCAGAGCCGGGTTCTGGGGCTGTTTGCTGTTGCTGATACGGTAAAGGAATCCAGCCAGCAGGCCATCGCCGAACTGCATGCGCTGGGCGTGAAAACCGCCATGCTGACCGGTGATAATCCGCATACTGCCCGGGCAATCGCTGCCCAGGTAGGGATTGATGAAGCCCGCGGCAATCAGTTACCGGAAGATAAACTGAATGCCGTGAAAAGCTTTGCTGCAGACGGTGCGGTAGGCATGGTGGGTGACGGTATTAACGATGCGCCGGCACTGGCTCAGGCTGAAATCGGTTTCGCGATGGGGGCAATGGGCACGGATACCGCCATTGAAACTGCCGATGTCGCCCTGATGGATGATGATCTGCGCAAGATCCCGGCTTTTGTCCGCTTATCGCAGGGCACCCGCAGTATTCTGGCACAGAACATTGTGCTGGCGCTGGGCATTAAAGGCCTGTTTTTGGTGCTGACCATGATCGGACTGGGTACTATGTGGATGGCGGTGTTTGCCGATGTGGGCGCAAGCCTGCTGGTGGTGGCCAATGGCTTACGGCTGCTGAAAAAAGCATAACCGCCCGGGTGTAAAACCGGAAAAAATCACTGGCGAGGTGAACAAAGACCCTTTTGTGTGACGACTACAAAGGGGCCTTTTATTATCTGTGGCGGGTTATGTCAGAAACCTTGGCAAGTCTGCAATTGCCGGACAGCGTAACTGTTCCATTACCTGTTGCAGTTCACGCCGCAGCAGGTCTGCCGCATGATTAGCGCCGGCATTCCCTAAGCCCGCCACACCGTACATAAATGCCCGGCCGGCAAAGACCATATTGGCCCCGCAGGCCAGATAACGGGCAATGTCCACGCCGCTTTCCACCCCGCCGTCAACCATCAGTGCTGTATCCGGGCTGATGCTGTTGCGAATGCTTTTCAGGGCCTGCAGGCTGGGGACTGCCGCATCCAGCTGCCGGCCGCCGTGGTTGGAAATTATCAGCCCGTCGGCACCGGCGCTGATCGCCCGTTTGGCATCTTCAGCGGTCAGAATACCTTTAACAATAAGTTTGCCGTTCCACTGTTTGCGGATCGTTGTAAGGGTGTTCAGGTCGACCACTTTTTTCAGGGTGTTACGGATATAATGCGCGACGTTTTCCAGGTTGGCGTCCGCCGGTATATAGGGCTGCATGTTGGCAAACTGAGGTATACCGTGACGTAGGGTAGCCAGACTCCAGGCAGGCCTGCAGAGGCTCTGCCAGATATTCCCGGCGGAGATTTTCGGTGGCACCGCCAAACCGTTACGGATGTCTGCCGGGCGGTAGCCGGCGGTCGGTACATCAATGGTGACGACAAGATGTCTGCAGCCACTGTTCCAGGCCCTTTGCATTAAGTCGGTGCTGATCTCATCAACGGTCGGCGGGTAGAACTGAAACCAGAAGTTTTCCTGTGCCAGTTCCGCCGCCTGTTCAATGGAAATGCTGGCCAGAGAGCTCAGCACGAAGGGAATGTTGGCGAGTTTGGCGGCGTCTGCCAGGCTGGCGGATGCGCCGGGCCAGATCAGCCCGCTCAGCCCCACCGGCGCAACGCCGAAAGGTGCGGCATAGGTTTGTCCCATCAGTTCGCATTGCAGAGAGGTAGCGGGGCCGTCTGTGAGGTAGCGGGGATGCAGGTGCAGTGCGTCCAGAGCCTGCCGGTTGCCCGTGACAGCGCAATTGCTGTTACAGCCATTCACCAGGTACTCATAGGCAAATTTCGGCATACGACGCCGGGCCAGTTGTTTTAAATCCTCAATACAGGCGGCCTGTTCACTGAAGCTGCGGCGCATGGTGACTTCCCGTTTTAAGTGACTGTTTGTATTAGATGTTTTTAGCATTCTTAACCACAATTGCCAAAATCATAGTCGCCTGAATTACGTCTGCATGCAAGCAGGTCCAGCTATGCGAACAGGTCTCTGTGGCCCGGTGTTTTCATTTTTGTTTCAGGCTGACGTGCTGTAATTGACCGGCTAAGCTGCAGTTTCTGTGTGTATTGAATAGCGAGGCATGCCGGTGTCTGGCAGTTCAGCCGTCGCCAGACTGACCGGCATTCTCTAATCTCCGGGAGGGCAAGGTCATGAGGGTTAAACAACACGGATATCGCTGGTTGCTGGGAACAGTTGTGATGCTGGCAGGCATAGCAGCTCAGGCAGCCAGTTTTGGTCAGGAAGGCGGTATTAACTGGCAACCCTGGGATAAAGCTTCCTTTGATAAGGCCCGTGCAGAGAACAAGCTGATACTGGTGAACGTCGGTATGGAAGGCTGTACCGCCTGTAACCGTATGGAGCGGATAACTTATACCAACCCTGATGTCGTCGATGTGGTGAACCAGCATTTTGTCGCCATCGCTGTAGATGCTCAGGCGAGGCCGGATATCGGTGAACGGTATTCCGACTGGGCCTGGCCGGCAACGGCCTTTATGCAACCGGACGCCACCCAGGTGTTTGCCATGGCCGGCAACCGTTTGCCCCGCAATTTTATTCCTCTGCTAAATGATCTGGTTGAGAAGCAGGCCGCCGGTACCTTAAAGCCAGACCCGAATTCCCCTTATGCTGCAGCCCCTGAGCCGGTAGAAACCGAGCTGACCAGAATCCGTGATCAGGTGCGGTTACAGCTCGACCGGGCGCTGAATGATGGTTATGGCTGGTCCCGCTGGGGGCTGAATACTGAAATTGACGGGCCCCGTCTGGAGCATCTTTACTTCCGGGCACATCTTTATGATAACCAGAGTTTACGTGAGCTGGCACTGGCAACCAGCCGTGGATTCCTGGCAACACTGGATCCGGTCTGGGGCGGTGCCTATATCAAGAAAATCGTGGCGGGCAGTGAGGGCGTGCCGGCCCGTTTCAGCAAGCTGATGGCCATTCCTGAAAAGCGCATCAGTAATCAGGTGAATGCGATTACTGCCTTTGCCGAAGCTTACCGTATCACCGGGGATGAAGCGTTTCGCGACGGTATGCGCAATGTGGATATGTACCTGAATGACTGGATGCTGGACAGCAACAACGGCTATTACGCCAATCAGAAAGATGAGCCTGAAGGCTTACCTGAAAACTGGTGGCCACAGGATTACTGGTTACTGGATACCGCTGAAGAACGTCTGGCTTATGGTATTCCGCCAATTGATCATGCCATTTACACCGATAAAAACGGTGAGGTGATCCGGGCTTACGTTCTGGCTGGCCAGGCCTTTGGTAATCCTGAATATCTGAACAAAGCCATCGCAACTGCAGATTTTATTTTACAGGACCGTCAGCAACCGGAAGGCTGGTTACTGCAGTCCCGTGAAAATCAGGCGATGGCGGATGATCAGCGGGTACACCCGCATTCCGAAGAAGCCAGACCTTTCCTGCGGGCGCAGGCGAGTATGGGGCGGGCGCTGCTGGCACTTTACAGCGCCACCGGCGATGCGCAATGGCTTGATGCCGCGGTTGCGGTTGCTGACGGTACGCTGGCCACCTTGCTGGATGCGACCAGTAAAGGCTTTTACGGCACTGTACCGGACGCCACAGCTAGCCTTATTCCGCCCCGTAAACCCCTGGAAGATAATGCCCACGCCGCCAGCTTTTTCTATGACCTGTTTATCATGAGTAAGCTGCCACGGTTTGAAACGGTTGCCGAAGAGACGCTGCGGGCTGTTGCTGCGCCGCCAATTCTGGCCCGTGAAGGCCGGATAACCGGGCGTACCGGGCTGGCGCTGGAACAACTCACCGCGGCCTATGTAGAGTTTTCCGTGGTGGCTGAAAATGCCAACGAAGCGGCGCAGAAGTTATATGC
The DNA here is from genome assembly GCF_024347195.1 of Aliamphritea hakodatensis. NCBI lineage: Bacteria > Pseudomonadati > Pseudomonadota > Gammaproteobacteria > Oceanospirillales > Oceanospirillaceae > Aliamphritea > Aliamphritea hakodatensis. Next base: position 3,955,990 of record NZ_AP025281.1, on the reverse strand, counting down.
CGCGGGAATTGATGCCTATCACCCCCGTAAGTTGCTGCACTTTGAAAAGCCGGGCCGCTATCCGCAACTGGGTGACGCCAGCATGTTTATCTGTAATCCGGATCGCTGTTCTTTGCCCCTGAGTAAGCCTGAAGAGGTGGCAGAGGTTGCTGAAGGTTTCCGGGAAGGGGCGGCGTCACTGTAAGATTTCCCTGCGTGCAGGTTGCACCGGCACCGGTTTCCGGTGTGGCCTGTTTGCTGTTCTGACAGTATCGGTGGGGACAGCGCCCGCAGCGGTTATTTGTGTCAGCAACATCAGACCTCCCAAAATGAGAGCAGAAGTGGTCGATTACGGTGACTTTTCATCGTAGCTTGTGGCACGTGTTTTATAAAAAGCGGCACGATTTTTTATAAAAAACTGTTTAGAAATATACTCTTAAACGTGACATGCCGGGCAATGTAAACGCTGCCTGTACGCGCGTTGAGATGCTGGCACGACAGGCAGTCGTCAATACTCAGGGAGCCCTGGAGGGGGAATATGGAACGTTGGAATCGCGTTAAGAGTTATCCGCTGCACATCCATATTTCGACTTTTGCACTGTTCCTGGTGTTTTGCCTGGGCGGTGTACTGACCTTCTATAACTACTATCAGGCCAGCCAGTTAATCCGCAGTGCCGCCAGCGACGTATTTGAACAGTCCCGCCAGAAAATAGAGCTGGATTTTCAGCGCAGTTACGCCCCTATTGCACAAACCGTTCATCTGTTAACCAAAACACCGCTGGTCAGCGCCACGACGTTTGAGCAGCGTATGGTGCAGTTACCGTTATTGATTACCGCCCTGCAGGACCAGCCGGAACTGGCTGCGCTGGAAGTGGCCTATCAAAACGGCGATTACTTCATTGTCCGGGTGATTAATGATCAGCACATGCGGGACGTTTTTGAAGCCCCGAAGGATGCCGCCTTTCTGGTGGATAATATTCAGTATGAAAACGCCGGCCGGGGCATTGAACGGGTATTTCTCAATGCCGATTCAGTTCAGGTCGGCAGCACACAGCTGATGCCGACGCAATATGACCCGCGGCTGCGGGACTGGTATACACAGGCGGCAAACGCGAATGCAGAAGGGCGTCTGACCGAGCCGTATCTGTATTTCTTTATCCGTAAAGTGGGGGTGACGTATTCCCAGTCCAGCCCGGACGGTAATGCGGTTGTCGCCGGTGATATCGCGCTGGATGTGTTGAGTGCATCGGTTCAGGAGCAGAAAATTACCCCCGGCAGTCATTTACTGATTCTGGATAAAACCCGCGGTGTGCTTGCCTATAACCGGCGGCCGGACCCGGTATACAGTGCCACCGATGAACGGGTCAGGCTGTTGCATATCAATGATTTACAACAGCCTTTACTGGAACTGGCAGCTACCCGTCTGGACGGTACTGAGAAACAGTTTGAGCTGACTTATCAGGATCAGACATGGCAGGGGTCTCTGAAGCTACTGGCGCCGATTCCTCAGGCACAGTTTCAGTTGCTGTTGCTGACACCTGAGCAGGAATTGCTGGCTGAGGCTTATGATATCCGCCGTTACAGCACCCTGATCGCGTTTGTGCTGCTGCTAATGTTTCTGCCACTGACCTGGTGGATTGCCCGCCGGGTAACGCTGGCGTTACAGCGGCTGGTCTGGCAAAGCCAGGAGATACAGCGTTTTCATTTGGGATATCAGATAGAAAACCGCTCCCGGATTAAGGAAATTGTTGAGCTGGCCACCGCCATGGGCGTGATGCAGCAAACTCTGCGCGTTTTCATTCGTCAGTTAGAGCAGCTTAATCAGCAGCGGCATCCGGACGGACTCACGGAGCTGCTAACGAAAGACTTACAGCAGATCACCGGGTATGAAGGGGTATTACTGTACCGCCCCCGGGATAAGCAACATATGTATCTGGCCGGAACCGGCTATAAAACCATTCCCAGTGCAGCGAACCTGCCGGTACAGATTCCGCTGGTGCTGGATTCAGTCATTGCCAGGGCGATCGACATGCACAGCAGCCAGTGTGCTGATTTGCGCACTGAAGATCCGCTGGTGTTCGGTGCGCTGTCGAATCAGTTTGCCGATGAGCTGCGTTTAACCGCGGTGCCTCTGATTTCCGGCCATATCCGCGGGGTGCTGGTGTTACTGGAAAAACACAGCGACAGCCGGGATCAGCAGCGGGCATTTGTGGAGGCACTGGCGGGTTTTGCAGCGCATTGTCTGGAACATGCGGATCATGAGAAACGGGTTACCGATTCGGCGTCATCCTGATCCGTTATACCGTTTCCTTTGTTTGTGTTTCTGGCGCGTTGTGATGGTTAACCGGAATACCGCAGGCGGGGGCTTGGCTGCTGTCTGATTGCGTACGGTTTCCCTCCCGCTGGCCTCATTTTGGGCAATACCTGACAGAAAAACTCTGATTTTCGACTACCTTTAACTAGCACGTTAAAAATACGTGACTAGAACCGTTGTTTGCCGGTCGGCCGGGAGCCTCTGGCAGTCAGTTTTACGGAAATAAGGGAAGAGATCTGTGCGCTGGGAATGTCGGGCTGTGATCTTCGATGAAAGGATTTCACCGCACGGGAGCACCTATATGAATTCCTGGCACAGGCTGCGACGCTGTCCTATACATTTGCATATATCCACGCTGGCTGTATTACTGGTGCTGATACTGGGCGGCAGTCTGGGGATTTATAATTATCACCAGACCCGTCAGTTGATTAACAGCGCCTCGGGGGACTACCTTGAGCAGCTCAGACTCAATGTGGAACTTGAGTTTCAGCGCAGTTACGCACCGGTGGCTCAGACGGTGAATTTACTCCTGCAAACCAAACTGACCACCGCCGGTAACATGTCTGCCCGGTTGCGCAGTCTGCCGTTGCTGGCCGCGGCATTGGAAAACCGTCCGGAGCTGACCGCCCTTGAAGTGGGCTATGCCAATGGCGATTTCTTCATTGTTCGGGTGATGAATGATGATCATATGCGGGATGTGTTCAGTGCCCCCAGACAGGCTGTCTATGCCGTGGACAACATTCGTTTCGCCCGCAGCCCGCGCCGCATTCAGCGGCTGTTTTTTGATGAAAATCTGGTGCCGCTCGGGCCGTCGGAATATTTACCCACTGAATACGACCCCCGTAAGCGGGGCTGGTTTGAGCTGGCCGTAGAAGGGCGGGGGGAAGGTAAACTCACAGATCCTTATCTGTACTTTTTTATCCGTAAAGTGGGTGTTACCTATACGCAGATTAATACGGTGGAGGCGGCGGTAATCGCCGGTGATATTTCCCTGGATATGCTCGCCAAGTCTGTGCAACAGCAACGCATCAGCCCTAATAGCCATTTACTGATTCTGGACAATAAGCAACAGGTGCTGGCCTATAACCGGTCAGATAATCTGATCAGCAGTGCCACAGATAACGAAGTGAAACTGAAGACTCTCGCAGAGTTACAGCATCCGTTAATGAGTCAGGTCAGCCATTTACCGGATGGTACTGACAAAATGTTCAGTGTCAGTTTTCAGGGGGAAACCTGGCAGGGGCAACTGAAGACCCTGACGCCGATTCCGGAGGCTGAGTTTCAGTTGTTGTTACTGACACCGGAGAATGATTTGCTGGCGGAAGCTTACCGGATTCGTAAAGAAGGCGGGGTGATCATTCTGGCACTGTTGCTGATTGCCCTGCCATTAACCTGGCTGATGACCCGGCGGCTGGCGTTACCGCTGGTGGATCTGATTGAGCACGGCCGGGAAATTAAGCGGTTTAAATTTAATAACCGTTTTTCGGATACAGGCATCGCGGAAGTGGATGATCTGCACCACGTGATGGATGAAATGCAGCACAGTTTTGATGACCTTTTCGGGTTACTGAAGCGAACCACCGCGTATCCGGACAGTAAAGTCCGCGCCGGTTATGTCTGCAGTGAATTACAGCGGCTGGTGCAGTGCGACGGTGTGATGATCTATCTGGCCCGTGATGAGCAGGATCTGACATTAGCGGCGGGGCACTTCCCCGGATTACGGGCCGCGCAATACCTTGAAACAGTCATTCCTTTACAGCTGGACAGCTTGCTGTCGCGGGTTTATTTGTCTGCAGGAACGCTGGAAGGCCCGTTGTCTGCTGAAGATCCGCTGGTGATTGGCGGTCTCAAAGCACACTTTAACTGTGAAATGTGCATGCTGGCTGTGCCCCTGTTAAATGTTAAGGGGGCGGCTGTCGGGGTGATGGCTTTACTGGCACCGCTGGATCAGGATACCTGTGTGGAAAAACTGTCGTTCTGTGAAGCGCTGGCAGGTTTTCTGGGGAGCATTCTGTTGCCGGAAAGGAGCCGGGATAAACCTGTTATTCGCCGTCGGTTAACCTCAGGATGAGTAATCGAACCGTTTTACCTGTCTATACTTAAATCAGCAGACGAAGGCTGATGAGACAACGGGGCAGTTTATGAAGCAGCAAACGGAGTATATCGCCAGACAACCGGATGATGCCGGCATTATTCATTACAGTGATGCTGAGAATGCCATCTGGAAGACGCTGATTACCCGTCAGATGGCCTGTATTCAGGATGCAGCCTGTGATGAGTTTTTATCCGGGCTGGAATTGCTGAACCTGCCGGATGACCGGATACCGCAGCTCCGCGAAGTGGATGAAGTGCTGGCGCCTGCAACCGGGTGGAAGACCGCGGCAGTGCCGGCGCTGATCGGTTTTGACCGTTTTTTTGAGCTGCTTTCTCAGCGGCGTTTTCCGGTGGCGACGTTTATCCGTTCCCGCAAGGATCTGGACTACATTAAAGAGCCGGATATTTACCATGAGATTTTTGGCCACTGTGCGATGCTGACTAATCAGCATTTTGCTGACTTTACCGCCCACTATGGCAAGCTGGGTGTGTCGGCAAGCCCACAGGAAAGGGTTTATCTGGCCCGGTTGTACTGGTTTACGGTTGAATTTGGCCTGGTACGTCATGGCAACAGTTTCCGGGTAATCGGTGGCGGTATCCTTTCTTCCCCCGGTGAGACCCGTTACGCCTTCAGCCAGGAAGCACAGATCAGCCCTCTGGAGCCTTTACAGGTGCTGCGAACACCCTACCGGATTGATATTATGCAGCCGGAATATTTTCTGTTGGATGATCTGGCGCATATGACTGCCCTGACCCGGCTGGACCTGATGGCGCTGGTGCATCAGGCCATGGAAATGGGGTTATTGCCGGCAAAATTCCCAGAGGCTGTGTGAAGATTTTAATACGTACTGAATATGTAATCTTTACTTTAAAAAATGATGATTTATCGACTTTAGAGTGAGTCGTAAACTGTGCAGCAGAATAAAGTAACTCCTTATTCTGATTATTTAACGGCATCTCTGTGCAGCAGAGGTGCCGTTTTTTTATCCGCTGAACGGTTTTGTCTGATCTGCCTGCGCTGCCATATGTTGCAGAAACGCTTTCAGCACCAGATTTTTGGGAGTGCTTTTGCGGGTAACGTATGAAAACCGTGTGTCGTAAAAATACCTCTGCGGTTCAATGGCGTGCAGGCGGCCTTCGTTCACCCAGGGCTGGGCAAAATGATCCGGCAGATAACCGATATAACGTCCGGTCAGAATCAAAAAGGCAATGCCTTCCCGGTCTGTGGCCGTCGCCGCCGCCTCAGTGCTGAGGCATTGCTGATGGGTTTTTATCTCGGCACTCTGTACGTAGGCGGGCAGTACGGCAGGCCACTGATCAAGCTGAGCATTGCCTTCAGCACGAAACAGCGGGTGGCTGGCTTCACAGTACAGTTCTGAACGTTCACTGTAGAGGTCATGATATTCCAAACCACTTATCTGCTTGGTTGTAGGCATAATTCCCACATGCAGGCGGCCTTTCAGAATGCCCAGTTCCACATCATTAGGGGGCATCATCCAGATATTGATTACCACATCCGGCCCCTGATCTTTCAGTAATGCCAGGCTGTTGGTAATAGTCATCTTTGGCATGCTCACCAAGGTATCAGTGATACCGATATTCAGCTCGCCCTTGAGCTGGGTATGTAAGCCGTTTATCTGGGTTTTGAAGTCTTCAATGGAAGAGAACAGCTGCAGGATATATTCATAGATTTCCCGGCCTTCTTCGGTCAGGGAAAAACCGGAACGGCCCCGCTGACAGAGGCGAAATCCCAGCCGGGTTTCCAGGTCGGATACGGCAACGCTGATGGCGGCGCTGCTGATATTGAGCACCACTTCCGCGGCGGAAAAACCGCCGGCTTCAACAATGACCCGGAAGATTCGCAGGAGACGAAGATCCACATCGCTTAACTGACCAATGACATGTTTATTCAAAGTAAATTTTGTTTCCTGTTAATTGTGTGTAACAAAAGCCGGATCTGATCACTACAGACCGGCCTTTTGCCGCTCAGTATCCGGCGGCAGATACCGCCGGATATCGGTGTATTTAATACAGTTTAGTAACCCAGCAGCAGTTTAGGTAAAAACAGCGACAGTTCCGGTATAAAGGTGACCAGCAAAACCATAGGTAAGTGGCCCAGGCAGAGGAATTTCAGCGTGGGTGTCAGGTACCTGTCCAGTGAGAGTTTACTGACCCCGCCTGCCATATACAGCATGGGGGCGCAGGGAGGGGAGACATTACCCAGCCCAAGATTCACCCCGACAATGGCGGCAAAATGAATCGGATCAATGCCCAGCGCGTTAACTACCGGCAGGAAGATAATCGCTGCGAGTACGCTGCCGGAAATATCATCGACAATCATACCGATCAGTAGCAGTAACAGGTTAATCAGCAGCAGAATCACGTACTTGTTTTCGGAGATCTGTAACAGGGTTTCTGCCAGTTCCTTAGGAATCTGCTCAAGAATCATCGCCCGGCTCATGATGAACAGGAAGAACAGTACCGCCATGATTGAGCCGGTCATGGTGACGGCACGAATCGTCACGCTGCCAAGGCTGCGCAGACTCAAACCTTTATAGATCAGCAGGCCAACCGGTATTGCATAAATGACGGCAATAGCTGCCGCTTCAGTAGGAGTGGCAATGCCACTGTATATAGCCCCCAGAATGATCAGCGGCATCAGCAGTGCGAATAACGCTTTGTAACCGGAAACAGCCACCTGTTTGGCGGCTGTTTTAAAAGGCACGGCTGGCGATGTCTGAATGTCCGGATTATCCTTCAGAAACCAGATGTTCAGCGCGCAGTAAATCAGGGTGAGCAGAATGCCGGGAATGATAGTCGACAGGAATGCCGCACCCACCGAGAGCCCACCGGTAATCGAAAAGATGATCATAGGTATACTTGGCGGAATCAACAGCGCCAGTACGGAAGAGCAGGCGACCAGAGCGGTTGCGTGGCCTTCCGGATAGCCTTCCCGGACCATGCGGGGAATCATGATCTGACCAACCGCTGCAATTGCTGCAGATGAGCTGCCGGAAATTGCGCCGAACAAGGCACAGGTCAGTACGGTGACAGCACCCAGCCCGCCTTTAATCCGGCCTACCAGCGAATTAACGAAATTCAACAGCCGTTCAGATATACCGCCTTCTGCCATCAGCAGGCCGGCCAGAATAAACAGTGGTAAGGCTAGCAGGGCAAAACCGCTGGCGGTTTTAAAACCATGGGGAATCAGAAATGAAATATCGTTACCCGTGCTGAAGACGAACAGCATTGCGCCAATGCCGAACGCGAAGGCAACCGGAATTTCAACCAGAATCAGGGCGACGATAATCAGCATCGCCAGTAAAAATAAAATCATTGTTGCGACTCCTGACGGGATGATTTCATGATCCGCAGTTCGCGGATCTGCCTGATAGCATTCAGCATGAAGTAACCCACCATCATGCCAAAGCCGACAATCATGCTGGTACTCCAGATGCCACGGGGCCAGCGCAGATTGATGCTCAGGCGGCCACGGTCAATTTCTTTCAGTGCGTATTTGCAGGCAAAGTAACCGAACACACAGGCGGCCAGCATGCATATCACTGAGCCAAAGAGACGGAATAACTGGGTTTTATAGGGATCTTTGACAACCAGAGAGAGGATGCCGCCATGAATATGTTCGTGTTGCCGGGTGGCATAGCCCATGCCAAGAAAGTACACCCATACGGCGAGCAAAATAGAGGCTTCTTCTATGCCGGTAAAAGGCGACTCAAGGACGTAGCGCATAATCACCTGAGCAAACATCAGCGCGGCGAGCATCAGGCCGGCGAAGAGCATCAGTGTTCTGAAGATATGGTTGAAGAGTGATTCAAAACCAATCAAACATTTTTTAAGGGGGCTGGGGGATTGGGTACCGGCAGGCTGGGGAGCCAGCGTGTCATTGCCGGACGACAGTATTTCGGGCGTTTGCATAACACTGATCCGTTCAGTTGGGCGTCGGTAACTACTGCCAGGCAGCTGGACCGGCGCGGCTGATCTGCGTCTCCGGTGCAGATGTGCCCCGGAGACTGTGTAAAAAAGCCCCGGACCCGGGGCAAGAAGTGCATGATCAGTTAATACCGGCGATCGCCCGCATCTTATTCATGATTTCAGTGCCAACAATTTCTTCCATGAACGGCCATTCTTTTTCATAAATGATACTTTTGGCTTTTTGCAGCTCAGCCGGTGACAGTTCGACCACGTTGATGCCATTTTCCTGTACTTTTGCCAGGAAGCCTTCATCAATGCTCTGCGCTTCAGCCCAGACCTTGGTCATGGTGACTTCTGCGGCATCACGGATTTTCTTCTGCTCTGCTTCAGGCAGGCTGTCCATCCAGGATTTATTGACCACCCAGAACGCATGTTCGAAGTAATCTTTGGTCAGGACGTAACTTTCCAGCACGTCACGCATCTGCCAGATTTCCACCGACGGACCGAATGCCCGGCCATCAACCGTGCCCAGCTGTAAGGCGGTGTAAAGTTCAGCAAACGGCATCGGAACCGCGGTGAATCCCCAGTTCTTGAAACGCTCGATGGCAACAGGTGCCGGCGGGACCCGCATTTTAAAGCCCCGGGCATCTTCCAGGAAGCTGGTCGGCACACGGTTGACCCCTTTACGGACCGCCAGGGAGCCGAAACCGGTAGGAATGGTGCCCAGGATCTCCAGATCCAGATCGCCGAGGATTTCGTTATAAACGTCAGTCATCTGACCGTTAGGGCCGTACACTTTGCGGGCATCGTCCCAGTTATCAACGACGTAGGCCAGCCAGGACAGATCCAGACGGGGATCATACTCAGAGGCACCGAAACTCATAGTCATCGGCACGACACCTTCCATGCTTTGCTCAAAAATGGATGCCCAGTCGCCCAGATCGCCACCCGGGTGATAGCTGACTTCCAGCCCGGAGTCATTGCTTTTCATTTCTTCAATGAAGGTTTCCGAAGCCATGTGGAAAATATGGTCGGCAGGGTATGCATGAGCCAGAATAAAATCATCACCGGCAGTGGCCTGAGTAGCCATTGGCAGTGATAAAACTGTTGCAGTTGTGCATGCTGCAACCAAAGACTTGATAGTAGTTTTTATCGTCATAACGACCTCTAATATTTTTTGTTGGTCTTGAAAAAGTTCAGACGTGTGCAGGACTGAACCGTCAGACGATTCTCAGTGATGACGGGAGCTGGATAAATTTCAAATAGGTTTAATTTAGTTAATTAAACGATTAAGTAAGGCGTAAGAGCGCCTAATTACAATGGTTTGGCAGGTCGCCTTTTGACAATTTTATTCTGCTTCGCAGGGCTGACAGTGATAATTACACCGGCAGAATGCCGGTGTGAAAGGGAAGTGAAGTGCTATTTTTCTTCAATTTGTTCGGCGTGGCTGTAAAGGCGGCTGATCAGTGTACTGAACTGTTGCTGTTCTTCTTCGTTAAAACATTCCAGTAACTTTTCTTCATAGGCAAAGGATACCGGCACGATTTCCCGGTAGACGTCCCGGCCGGTCTCAGACAGATTCAGCACTGAACGGCGCCGGTCATCGGCGTCGAACTCCCGCTCGATCAGCTTGCGCTGTAATAACTTGGCGATTGCCCGGCTGATGATCGACTTTTCAATCTGGGTTTTGACTGAGACAAAATCCGCCGATGCATCCGGGTATTCACCCAGTACAGCCATGATGCGCCATTCAGTGACGGATATACCGAACTTGCCCTCATAGGTTGCAGCGATGATGGTACTGACTTTGTTGGACAACACTGATAACCGGTAAGGCATAAAGTCTTCCAGCGTAATGATATCAGGGGTGTCGTGAGTATTTTTCATAGGCTCTTCCGGGTCAGGGCTTGACAATAGTTGCGCTCGCAACCAATAATTGTTGCATTAACAACTATTGATTCAGATCACTCTGTTTCAACTAATAATAATTATATCCGGAGCAAAACGCAGCGTCGCCGTACTTGTCGTTTTTCGTTCCGTTACCGGCAGGAGCATACCATGACCGATCTTTTTGAAAATCCTATGGGCCTGGATGGCTTTGAATTTGTGGAGTTTTCTGCCTCTGAACGGGGTCAGCTGGAACCGGTTTTCGAGATGATGGGCTTTACCTGCATTGCCCGTCACCGCTCCAAAAATGCGGTGCTGTTCCGTCAGGGAGATATCAACTTCATTATCAACTATGAACCGGGCAGTAACGCTCACTACTTTGCAGAAGAGCATGGACCGTCTGCCTGCGGTATGGCATTCCGGGTAAAGAACTCGCACCACGCCTACCATCGGGCGTTGCAGCTGGGGGCACAGCCGGTGGAAATTCCTACCGGGCCGATGGAGCTGCGTTTGCCGGCCATTAAAGGCATTGGCGGTGCGCCACTGTATCTGATTGACCGCTATCAGGCTGGCAGCTCAATTTATGATATCGATTTTGAATACATTGACGGTGTTGACCGCCACCCGGAAGGGTGTGGCTTTAAGGTTATCGATCACCTGACCCATAACGTCTACCGAGGCCGGATGGATTACTGGGCCGGCTTCTATGAAAAGATTTTTAACTTCCGGGAAATCCGTTACTTCGATATCAAGGGTGAGTACACCGGTCTGTTATCCAAGGCGATGACCGCACCGGACGGGCGTATCCGTATTCCCCTGAATGAAGAAGCGTCCCAGGGCGGCCAGATTGAAGAGTTTCTGATGGCCTATAACGGCGAAGGCATTCAGCACATTGCCTTTTCCTGTGACAACCTGCTGGAAGCCTGGGACAAGCTGAAAGCCCGGGGCGTTAGCTTTATGACCCCGCCACCGGCAACCTATTACGACATGCTGGAAGAACGTTTGCCCGGCCATGGAGAACCGGTGGATGAATTACAGACCCGGGGGATCTTGCTTGACGGCAGCACGGAAGGTGATGAACCCCGTCTGTTATTACAGATCTTTTCAGACACGGTCATCGGGCCGGTGTTTTTCGAATTTATTCAGCGTAAGCAGGATGACGGTTTCGGAGAAGGTAACTTTAAGGCCCTGTTTGAATCCATCGAACGGGATCAGGTTGCCCGCGGCGTGATCGATCAGTCAGACACCGCACCGGAACAGAAAGGAGCCTGAGATGAATATTCAGCGTATTCACCATGTGGCTTACCGCTGTAATAACGCCAAGGAAACCGTGACCTTTTACCAACAGGTACTGGGCATGGATTTCCAACTGGCCATTGCGGAAAACGAAGTCCCCTCCACCAAAGCGCCGGACCCTTACATGCATGTGTTTATGGACGCGGGTAACGGTAATGTTCTGGCATTTTTTGAAATTCCGAATTCCCCGCCAATGGGCAAAGATCCGAACACCCCGGCCTGGGTACAGCATATTGCCTTTGAAGTGGCAGACATGGATGCCCTGCTGGCGGCAAAACAAAAAGTGCTGGATACCGGGCTGGAGGTTATCGGCCCGGTGGAGCACACCATCTTTAAATCAATTTATTTCTTTGATCCGAACGGCCACCGCCTGGAAATTGCTGCCAATACGGCAAAGCCGGGCATGCTGGAAAAACTGCATGAAGTGGCCCCGGCTATGCTGGAAGAGTGGGATCAGACTAAACGGGCACCAAAACATGCAGCCTGGCTGCATGACGCTTCAGTATCAATGGATTAACAACAGGATAAGCTATGAAACTTGCATCTCTAAAGGGAGGGCGCGACGGTCGTCTGGTGGTGGTTAATACACAGATGGACCGCTGTATCGCCGTACCTGAAATCGCGGTAACCCTGCAGTCAGCACTGGATCACTGGAGCGAGTGTGCGCCGCAATTGGCTCGGGTATTTACCTCATTGGAAAACGGTGACATTCAGGGGGACGTTTTTCAGCCTGAAAACTGTGCATCACCTTTGCCGCGGGCGTTTCACTGGGCCGACGGTTCCGCCTATGTGAACCATGTTGAGCTGGTGCGTAAAGCCCGTAATGCTGAAATTCCTGACAGCTTCTGGGTTGATCCGCTGATGTATCAGGGTGGCTCAGATGCCTTTATCGGCCCGCGGGATGATATCGAAGTAGCGGATGAAGCCTGGGGTATCGATTTCGAGGCGGAAGTGGCGGTGGTGCTGGACGATGTGCCGATGGGTGTTTCGCCGGAAGCGGCTCTGCAGCACATCCAGCTGGTTATGCTGGTGAATGATGTCTCATTGCGGAATCTTATTCCGGGTGAGCTGGCGAAAGGTTTTGGTTTTTATCAGTCCAAACCGTCCAGCGCATTCTCACCGGTGGCGGTCACCCCGGGCATGCTGGGTGATGCGTGGCAGGCGGGCAAACTGCATTTGCCGCTGCGGGCAGTCCTCAACGGTGAGTTAGTGGGTGAACCTAATGCCGGTGTGGATATGACTTTTGATTTTGGCCAGCTGATTGCCCATGCCGCGAAAAGCCGGCCGCTGAGCGCCGGTACCATTATCGGTTCCGGGACGGTATCCAATAATGACCGTTCCAGTGGCTCCTGTTGTCTGGCGGAGGTACGCATGCTGGAAATTATCGCCGCGGGCAAGCCGGTAACTGAATTCATGAAGTTTGGCGACCGTATTCAGATTGACATGCAGGATGCTGCCGGGCATTCCATTTTTGGTGAAATTGATCAGCAGGTGAGCCGTTATGTTAACCCGTAACGGCCCGGAGCAGCCTTTTGCCGGACCTCTGCTGGGGCCTGCGGGAACGGTTGCTGAAGAAGATCCGATCTTCGCTCTGTTACAGGCCTACCGTCAGGATGACCGCACCGGCAAGGTGGATCTGGGTATTGGTGTTTACCGGGATTCGCTGAACCGTTCACCGGTGTTCCGGGCGGTTAAAGCGGCAGAGCAGTGGCGGGTGGATACCGAGGCGGATAAAGCCTATATAGGCCCGCTGGGGGATCAGGCGTTCTGTGAAGCCATTGCAGAGCTGGCGCTGGGGCAGCCGTTAGCGGATCAGCTGAGTACACGGCTGGCCTGTGCCCAGACCCCCGGGGGTGTGGGGGCCCTGCGGCTGGCTTTTGAATTACTGAAGCAGATGAATCCTGACGTTTGCCTGTGGCTGAGTGACAGCACCTGGCAGGTTCACCGTCCCATCGCTGAAGCCAGCGGTACCGGGCAGGGGACTTATGCGTATTATAATCCGCAGCAGGGGCGTCAGGGGTTTGATGTCATGCTGGCATCGCTGCAGGCGGCTAAACCGGGGGATGCGGTATTGCTGCAGGCCAGTTGCCATAATCCCACCGGGCTGGATTTATCCGCTGATGAGTGGCGCGAACTGGCGGTGTTCTGTCAGCAGCGTCAGTTGCTGCCCATCGTAGATATGGCGTATCACGGGCTGGGTAATGGTCTGGAAGCGGATGCAACCGGATTGCGGATTATGGCCCGGGAAATGCCGGAGCTGTTGCTGTGCTATACCTGCTCCAAGAACTTTGGCCTCTACCGTGATCGCACCGGCATGGTGGCGGCACTGGTGCAGAATGAAGCGCTGCGCCAACCGCTGATGCAGCAGTGGATGCAATTGGCGACCCGGCATTATTTTACGCCGCCAGCCCATGGCGCCATGCTGGTACGCCGGATCTTACAGGATGAAGACTTACGGGCAATATGGCAGCAGGAACTGGAGAAAGTAGATACCCGGTTACGCGGCGTGCGGGATGCGTTATACAGCGCCCTGAGTAAGGCAGTGCCACAACGAAACTGGCAATTCCTGCAGGACGGGCAGGGAATGTTTGCACTGTTTCCCCTCTCGGTCCGGGAAATTCAGCATCTGCAACAGGCGTATGGCGTCTATATTGTCAGTAACGGCCGGGTAAATTTATCAGGCTTTAACGACACCAATTTACCGACCATCGTTGCCCATATCGCTGCGACCGTCAGTGCGCTGGCATCCGGCAGTTATCAGGAGCAGGCATGTTAGAGCTTTACAGTTATTTCAGATCTTCCGCCGCATACCGGGTACGCATTGCGCTGGCCCATAAGGAGCTGCAGTGGGCGCAATTGCCGGTTAACCTGTTGCAAAGTGAACAGCAGGGAGCTGAGTTTCTGGAACTTAATCCGCAGGGGCTGGTACCGGCATTGCAAACCGGCCAACACCTGCTGACCCAGTCACTGGCGATTATTGAGTATCTGGAAGATGTCTATCCGCAGGCGGCGCTGTTACCGGTTGATCCGCTGGCAAAAGCCCGGGTTCGCAGTCTGGCGCAGCAAATTGCCGTCGATCTGCACCCGCTGAATAACCTGCGGGTGCTCAAATACCTGCAGAGTGATCTGAATGTGTCCGATGAGGATAAGATGAAGTGGTACCGTCACTGGATAGATGTGGGCTTCAGCGCGCTGGAGAAAAGCCTGCAGGCCGGCGACTGTAACGGTAAATTCTGTTTTGGTGACAATGTGACACTGGTGGACATTTGCCTGATTCCGCAGGTGTATAACGCGAAACGTTTTGAGTGCGATATGAGTGCTTATCCACTGGTTGAATCGGTTTGGAAACACTGTAACCGGCTGCCGGCTTTCAAGCAGGCCCGGCCGGAAGAACAGCCGGACTGCTTTAACTGATTAACATTGTGGTGGCCGTTTGTTTTTTCGATTAACGATAGGAAAAACCGTATCACTTGCAGTGCTAGTGTTTATGTCAGAATAAGTTTTTGTTTTCTAACAGCTCAGGCAAGAGGCGTTGTGCCTGAATACTGTTAAAACAGCCCTCAGGCAGAGGGCTGAATAGCTGAGTTATTTCGGACAAAAATTTATTCAGGCTACAAGCGATTGTGAATTAAATATTCTGGGCAATCATTTCTCCTGATATATAGTCGGCCTGTCGAATCGCCAAAGCAACGATGGTGAGTGTCGGGTTTTCAGCGGCGCCGGTAGTGAACTGACTTCCGTCAGAAATGAATAAGTTATCGATATCGTGTGTTTGGCCCCACTTATTCACAACGCCATCATTAGCATTTGCGCTCATTCGGTTGGTCCCTAAATTATGTGTGCTTGGATATGGAGGGACTTCGATGGTTTTTATTGCTCCAACTGACCGGTATACAGCGCTGCCCTGATTGTAAGCGTGGTCACGCATTGCGATATCATTTGGGTGGTCGGTTACGTGTACGTTAGCTACCGGGAGACCGTACTGATCTTTTTCCTCATGATTAAGAGTTATACGATTACTTGCCTGTGGCATATCCTCCCCAACTATCCACATTCCGGCCATATTTTCGTAACCATCAAGGTTGGCAGTGAATTCTTTCCCCCAGCCTCCGGGATTCAGGAATGAGGCGAGAAAGGGCAATCCAAGCGAGAGTGTTTCCATTTCATAGCCCCCCACAAAGCCCCGGCCAGGGTCATGTTTTGACTCGTCCTGTATTATGCCTGCCATTGTTGTACCGCGGTGCATGTTAACGGGGTTCTCGAATAATCCATATACTGAGCCTGTGACGTGCCGCATATAGTTTTTGCCAACTTCTCCGGAACTGTTGGCTAATCCGTCTTTAAATGCAGAGCTGGCTGAATTTAACAATAAACGGGGGCTTTCAATGGCGTTACCTGCGATGCAGACAATGCGTGCTTTCTGATGGTGTTGCTGACCTTTTGAGTCGGTATAAATGACACCGTCGACTTTGCCAGCCTGATTGTGAGTGATTCTCAGGGCATGTGCTTCGGGCCGAAGCTCAAAGTTGCCGGTACTTTCTGCTTTAGGAATTTCTGTGTATAAGGTTGACCACTTGGCCGCCAGCCGACACCCCTGAAAACAGAAGCCTAGCTGGCGACAGGCGGTCCGGCCGTCCCGGGGGACAGAATTGATTGCCATACGGCCGGTATTAACTTCTTTGTACCCCATACGTCTGGCACCAGCTTCCATGACCCGATAATTATTATTTCCGGGTAACCCCGGGATACCATTCGTGCGGGTTACTCCCATTTTGGTTTCAGCTTTAGCGTAGTACGGTTTGAGATCTTCCAGAGTTATAGGCCAGTCCAGAAGGCTCGCCCCCTTTATATGGCCGTACACTGATCGCGTTTTGAATTCATGCTCCTGAAAACGTAAGCTGGCACCAGCCCAGTGAAGAGTAGAGCCGCCGACAGTTTTACAAATCCAGGCGGGTAAGTTGGGGAAATCTTTTGCTACTTGCCAGCTTCCTGAAGATGTTCGTTTGTCTAGCCAGGCTTCTTTAAAAAACATCTTCCATTCGTCGTTGACGAAATCTGTTCTGAAATCAAGGCGTTTGCCCGCTTCCAGACAAACTACTTTAATTCCTTTCTGGGCTAGCTCGTTACCTAAAGTACCGCCTCCGGCACCTGACCCTATTATAACGGTCACACTCTCGTCATTAAGATTGAATTTTGTCATTGTTATTATCCTTGGCTTTCAGTTAGTGGGCAGCCAGCTGATGTCGTTGAAGCCACGGTCTAAATATCCGCCAAAAGGAAACGAAGGACCCTGATAACCAAAAAGTGGCCAAACTTCGGGATTGTTATATAAGGAAAAAACTACATGGCTTCTTATCGTGTTAAAGAAAGGTGTTCCCTGTATTTTCTCTACTGCCTTTAGTTGTTGTTCTGAACTGAGTTCAGTAAAAGGGGTGTTGAAAGCGGAATCTAACGTCATCACTCCATTGGCTAATAAGTTAAGAAGGCTTTTGTTATTACTGATTTTATTATCCAGAGTATCTATACAGGCATCATAATATTTGTCCGGTATAGTCTGGTGTGGGTAAAGTATCCGACTAAGTTGAGATAGTGATTTTTTGGTATGTTTATCAATTTTATCCGGTGATGTAGCCCAGGCATTTTCTCTGAGAGTGAGTCCTGAAAATAATAATGCAGCAGTACTTGCTACCGTTACTCCGCTGAGTTTAATAAAGTATCTTCGGTTTGAGTTTTTTATTAGCATTTGATACTCCAATATTTTTTAAATTATCTTATGAGTTCAGTAATATCATTACTTGTAGCGTCCCTGTTTTTCGAGAAACTCAATTTTGTAGCCATCGGGATCGGTAAGAAAGAAGAAGCGCGCCATCAGAATATTGTCTACATAGAATTCTTTAACAGCGGCAGGCTCAAATTTATTGGCTGTTAACTGCGCATGTGTGGCGTAAACATCTTCGACGCAGAACGCCAGATGTCCATATCCGGTTCCATGGGTGTAAGGTTCAGGCTGATTATGATTATGGGTTAGTTCCAGTTCGAAATCGTTTTCTTCGTTTCGAAGATAGACCAGCGAAAAGTTTTCAAAGTCGAACTGGTCTGCTATATCCAGGCTAAGAGCCTGTTTATAAAATGATATGGCCCGATTTAAATCGAATACCCGGATCATAGTGTGAATTGCTTTTGCCATTAAAAATTTAACCTTTCTTCGTGTGTCGGAGTACAGGTTAAATCTTTAAAAAGATAAGAGGTGGTACTGGAGTACTACATAAGCTAAGTGAGTCAGGCTGGGGGAGAAAACTGTTCGCTAACTGTTTTCATTACCGATTCCAGTTGTTCCATGTAGAGAACGCACGCGCAACGAAGCAATGAAGCAAAGTTCGGGACATCTTTATTAACCGTTAATGCTTCATCGTATATACAGGATAAGAACTGTGGTGTGCTCATCGTCTGTTCATGAGCTATTTTATCGAGTATTAGCCAGAATTTTGCTTCCAGCTTTACACTTGTTGAGTGACCGTCAAGGCGAATTGAACGGGTTATGAAGCGATAACTTTCAGGGTTTTGTCCTGCAAAAATGTGGCACATTAATAAAGTCCATTTTAAACATTTTTATATTTTTATAGTAACTTTAAGGTAACTTATAATTAATTTAGTCCTAAATCAAAAATATCAGCAGAAGGAAAAAAGGTGCTTGCAGGTTTTTATTAGCTGACGCTGGTTTTTAAACTTAATAGCTAAGAGCCCGCTGTCAGGTCAGGCTCTCAGTTATTTATATTAATTAACAGCAGGTACCGCTGGCGCAGGCGTTATCGGCGCTGTTGTTGCCCGGCTGGCACTTGCCCTGATTGCCCAGCCAGGTCTGGTCTGACAGGTAGAAGTCTGTGAATGCGGTTTCAAAGTCTTCTGCGACAGAGGCTTCCGCCAGCCCGGTTTTCATAACGGCTGTCTGCCACGCCTGTACCTTCGGGTAGCCGCTCAGCAGGTCATAGCCAGTATGTTCCCGGATAATGTCTGCCCGGTGCAGCAGGGGCAGCCAGGCAATGTCGACATTGCTCAGCCGGTCCCCTTTAAAGAAAGCACCGCTCCCCAGTTGCTTTTCTGCCTTGGCAAACGCCTTACCCAGCTTTTCAGTCCGCTCAGTCAGGGTGTCTTTATCACCGCTGCGCATGGTGCTGCACTGAACCAGATAGTGCTTGCTGGCCTGATAGCTCCAGGCACGGTCGAAGGCCCGCTCTTCCGGTGTCAGGCCAGCTTCCACCGGGGCAGAGATTTCGTCGATGTATTCGATGATCGCATCGGACTCAAACAGTGCCTTGCCTGATTCGGTAATCAGCATCGGTACCTGGCCGGTGGGTGAGATATCCAGAAACCATTGTGGTTTGTCTTTCAGGCTGATGTATTCCAGTTCATAAGGCATGTCTTTCGCCTCCAGTAAACCGGTGACGCGCTGAACGAACGGGCAGATTTTGAAGCTGACAATTTTGATCATGTGAATGTTTCCGTCTTGAATGAGTTTGCCTGTTAAGACGGAAGGGTTGTTGAAAAGACGATACGGCCTGAAAAAAACTCAACATTTTCTGCAGTGAGAGCCCTTCGGGGTGTATTCCATGATATTGCCCTGATGGTCCAGATTCAGGTGACAGCACTCTTCGAATAAGCCCCTGAGCAGGTTGCGGGATTTCTGCACCCGGGATTTCAGGGTGGAATAGGCAATGCCCTCTCTGGCGGCATAATCTTTCTGGGATTCACCCTGTATATCAATGGCCAGCAGCAAACGGGCGTTGTCTTCGGGCAGGGCCTTAATGAAAGGTTCAACGCAGTCTGCCATGGAAGGCTGGTCCGGGTGACTGTCTTCCGTTTCCCAGAGGTTTTCCAGATCGGGATGCTCTGCGTTGAATTCTTTACGGTTGCCTTTGCGGCGGTAGAAATCAATCAGGCTGCGGTTGGCGATCTGAAACAGCCAGGCTTTGATGCTGCTCTGTGACTGCAGTGAACTGAGGTTGCGGTAGCTCTTGATGAGAATATCCTGCAGCAGGTCATCGGCGTCTGCCGGATCATTAATCCGTGAATAAAGGAAGGCTTTCAGGCTGGCCTGATACTGGTTCCAGACGGTTTCTATATTCATACACAATTCCTGAGTGTGGGCTGCCGGGTGACACGGCAGCCTGATGCAATTTTCAGACTGACTATGTAGAGACGAAGGGTTTGCTGAAAAGACGATGATTTGAGAAAAACTTTGTTATAAAAAATACTAAACCTTTATTTTCAGCAAGATGTACCAAAAAGTACCCGGGTACTGAACAGTGCATACTTATCGTCGGCGCCGATAATGTTTAGGATAGCGGCAGATATGACTTGAGGATATATACATGCAGTTGAATGCCGATTTTACTCAGCCTGCCAGCGCCAGACCGGAAGACACGGACTGGATTGCATCACCGATGCCGGGGGTGGACCGCTGTATGCTGGACCGTCTGGGCCATGACGGTGCCCGGGCCACATCCATTGTTCGCTATGCGCCGGGCAGTGCGTTTTCAACCCATATCCATCACGGCGGCGAAGAATTTCTGGTGCTTGAAGGTGTGTTTCAGGACGAGCACGGTGATTATCCGCCCGGTACCTATGTACGCAACCCGCCAACCTCACAGCATACGCCGGGGGCGGCTGAAGGCTGTGTGATTTTTGTGAAGCTGGGGCAGTTTTCCCTGTCTGACCGGACATTTGCGCGTATCAGTACCGATAAAATTGGTGCCTTGCCGGATCCGCAGCGACAGGGCGTGACGGTGACCCCCTTATATAAAGACAGCCGTGAAACTGTACAGATGGAGTTCTGCGAATCGGGAACGGGTTTTGAGCTGGTGGCCGCAGGCGGTGTGGAAGTGCTGGTGGTGGAAGGTGATCTGACCTGTGAGACTGCCGGCGATGATTGTCATGGCCGTTATGGCCGCCACGGCTGGATACGGTTACCGGCCGGTCAGACGGCCCAGCTGACCGCCGGTGAGCAGGGGGCGAAACTCTGGGTTAAACGTGGTCATCTGACGGCAGCGGTTTTGCAGGATTCTGCTTTTACCCACCTGGAAGCCACCCGGAAAGCGGACCGGTGATTCAAACCGATATTGCCATCATTGGCGGTGGTATCAGTGGCTTGTATCTGGCGGCTGAACTGCAGGCTGCAGGGGCGGATTTCCGGGTATTCGAAGCCCGTGAACGCGTTGGCGGCCGGATTCTGTGTACCGGTGAGGCCGATTGTTTGCAGGGATACGACCTTGGCCCTTCATGGTTCTGGCCGGGTCAGCCACGAATGGCGGCGCTGCTCCGTGCCGCCGGTCTGAATGCTTATCCCCAGTACAGCCGGGGAGATCTGGTTTATGAAGAGATGCCAGGAGACGTCCGTCAGCTGAATTTTTCCACCATGGAAGGGGCCTTACGGGTAGAAAACGGAATGGGGTCGCTGATCCGTTATTTAAGTAGCCGGTCTGATACCCACAGGTTAACGTCCGCCACTGCCCTGAGTAAGGTTCGTCACCTGCCCGGTGAAGCGTATTGCTGGCAACTGACGCTGAACCGTGCCGGCGAGCAACAGTTGTTAAAAGCGAAAGCGGTGGTGCTGGCGGTTTCGCCCCGGGTAATTGCCAAAACCGTGCAGTTTGAGCCGCCGCTTGCGGCGCATGCTCTGCAAAGTTTGCAGGCAATTCCCACCTGGATGGGGCGTTTTACTAAGGTAATTGCTGAATATGAAACGCCGTTCTGGCGGGAGATGAACCTGTCCGGAGACGCAATCAGCCGGGCCGGACCATTACAGGAAATTCATGATGCCTCATTACCGGGCGCATCGGCGGGGGCGTTATTCGGTTTTCTTCAGCAACTGCCCCGTGACACTGAAAGTGAAGCACTGCAGCAGCAGGTGACCGGGCAATTAGTTAGGTTGTTTGGCCGGCAGGCGGCGAATCCTCTCAGCATCAGCTTCAGGGACTGGTCAGCACAACCGTATACCGCTACTGCTGAAGACTGGGCAGAAAGCCTGAGTGGCCATCCACAATACGGCTTGCCGGACAGCCTGAAAAGACTGTCCTCGCAGGGGCTGCTGTTCACCGCGACGGAGATGGCGCATCAGTCAGGCGGCTTGCTGGAAGGGGCGCTGGAGGCAGCTGATGCTGGACTGACGCACCTCAGAGCGCTGGGGCTGGTTAACTAAGTTATCGATTTTACTGGTGTTTTTGGGGAGCAGACCTAGCTGGGCTCTCTGCAGGAAGGAAGTTGATGGGCTACTGTGTAGAGCAGGACATCGTTGTGATGAATGCAGGCTACACGGAGCGCGTATATGAATGCAGACTTTCTGATGATTTTACTCGTGATTGCGATGGGGGCGGGGTTTGTTCTGGCTATCTTTAACCGCGGCCGCTCTGTTGGCAGGATCACCAACGCGGAGCACGAATATTTTACCCGCCTGTTTCTTCTGCCTCAGGGGGAACACACCCGCTGGGAAGCGGAGCAGGATGTGGTGTCCGGTCTGGCTGATGGTGTGGTCAGTGTGGTGGCGGAGGATAATTACCAGCTGATCCCGGATGCCTATCCGTCTGCCGCTGAAATTGCATTCAGTAAACGCTTTCTCGGCAATCTGAGTCTGTTACTGCCTTATGCGCAGGAAGGTGTCGCCCAGGGATGGCAGACCTGGTTTCAGGAAACGCTGCCGGATGACTGGCAGCGGTACTTTATTGTCGATGGTTTTACCGTGCCGGTTGAAGGGGATATCGACAAACCCTGGGAAATTACGCTCTACTGCGAACGTGCCGAGCAGTATTTCAGTGTATCGGTACGGGATGGCCGTTCAAAATTATTCAGCATTGATGGTTGAAAGGCTGTTAATCATGCTCCAGCCGTTTGCCCAGGCTGATAACCGGATCTTGCAGATAGCCGATGGCACGGTAAAACGCGATAACGTCACGGTTAGTGTCCCTGATCTGCAGGTTGATTTTTGGACAGCCAAGCTGCATTAGCCGGTCTTCAGCGTCCTGCATTAATTGTCGGGCGTATCCCCTGCGCTGCTGGGAAGGGTGCACCGCCAGATAGTTTATCCAGCCACGGTGGCCCTCATAGCCCGCCATAATGCTGGCAATAATATTGCCCTCAGGGTCGCAGCCAACCAGAAACAGTTCAGGCTGTATGCTGAGCTTGCGAAGGATATCTTTACCCGGATTGTTCTGGGGCTTCACCAGACCACAGTCGGTCCACAGCTGAATCACTGACAGCTGATCAGATGTGCGGAAAGTTCGGATGTTCATGGATTCTCTCAACTTCTTCCTTTAAGCCGAATGACGGTCAGTGACTCAGAAATCACGCTGCATGGGCTGGGAAATAATGCCTGCACTTTCTTCTAACTGCCCCGAGATATGAAAGCCATAGTGTTCGTAAGCCGGTATGGACGGAACCGATGCCCTGACGGTGACGGTATCCGCTTCACGGTGATCGAGTAACGCTTTGATCAGTGCCTTGCCGATTCCCCGGCGCTGAAACTGAGGTTCAACAAAGAGCAGACCAATATGCCGGCCTGCCCGGATGGCACCCAGACCGATAACCTGATGTTCTTCTTCTGCCACCAGTACTAACGCACCGTCTTGCTGATATTGCCGCAGTGAGTCTGCCGATACGATGTCCCTGAAGCTTTCAATTCCATGGCGGGGCAGGGTATGGGCAACCGTGTCAAAAAAAGCCGCCATAATCAGCTCGGATGCATAGTTTACTTCACTGATGTGCATAGGCCGTATGTTCATAACAGGATTTCTCAGGGGTAATCGCTAATCAGTTAACTTCAGTATCGCTGAGCGGACATGATCAGGCAATGTCAGACAGGCAGCGGCGATCAGGGATAAAGTTATAATCCCGAATATCGGTATTTGCATTGTAAATGTATTCATTAAAACTATTAACTTCTGTTATGTCATTCCCGCGCATAGTCTTGACGCAGTAACGAATAGTTACTCTTTAATTTTTCAGAACAAACCTGTGTACAGGTAATGACATAAGAATAAGAGGACTTAAGCATGCAGATGCCGCATACATTGCCAATTCCAAATGGTGACAAGGTTCGGCCAACCTTTTCTATGGAAGAAATGAACGCCCGCTTGCAGAAACTGCGTCAGCATATGGCAGCAAATGACATTGATGCTGTGTTGTTTACTTCATATCACAATATTAATTATTACAGCGATTTCGTTTACTGCCGTTTTGGCCGCGATTATGGTCTGGTTGTAACGCAGGACGATTTTACGACCGTGACGGCCAATATTGATGCCGGGCAGCCTTACCGCCGTAACTTACTGGGTGAGAACGTTGTTTATACCGACTGGCATAAAGATAACTTCTTCTATGCCGTTAAGCAGCTGATTAAAGACGGCGGTAAAGTCGGTATCGAATATGATCATATGCCACTGCAGAATCTGGAGAAGATGAAAGCCATTCTGCCGGAAGCATCGTTTGTGGATATCGGTGTGCCGACGATGGAGATGCGGCTGATTAAATCCCCGGAGGAAATTGCGCTGATCAAACAGGGCGCCCGGGTTGCTGATGTGGGTGGTGCTGCGATCCGTGATGCGATTGCAGTCGGCGTGCCTGAATATGAAATCGCGCTGGCAGGTGTGCAGGCGATGGTGCGTGAAATTGCCGGTACTTATCCTCATGGTGAATTAATGGATACCTGGGTGTGGTTCCAGTCCGGCATTAACACTGACGGTGCGCATAACCCGGTTACCAGCCGTAAAGTAGAAGCCGGCGACATTCTCAGCCTGAATACCTTCCCGATGATCGCCGGTTACTACACCGCGCTTGAGCGTACTCTGTTCGCTGAATATGCGTCGGACCGTCATCTGGAACTGTGGGAAATTAACTGTAAGGTTCACCGCCGCGGCCTTGAGCTGATCAAGCCTGGCGCCCGTTGCTGCGATATCGTTGCGGAGCTGAATGAAATCTTCCTGGAACATGATGTACTGCAGTACCGTTCATTCGGCTATGGACACTCCTTCGGTACTCTGAGCCATTACTATGGCCGGGAAGCCGGTCTGGAACTGCGTGAAGATGTGGACACTGTTCTGGAGCCTGGCATGGTCGTTTCAATGGAACCTATGCTGATGCTGCCGGAAGGCCTGGCCGGTGCCGGTGGCTACCGCGAACACGATATTCTGGTTGTGGGGGAAACGGCTGCTGAAAATATTACCCGCTTCCCGTTTGGTCCTGAACATAACATTATTAAAGGTTAATGAACGCACCTTGCGGTTCTGACCTGTTCTAAACCTCTCAGGTCGTGGTGTCTGTTCACTGCGACCTGATTCATTTCTTCCAACTTTCTTTACTGAGCGCATCGCGCTTTCCGGCCGTTCCTGCGCCAGTAAACATCTCCTGCCGTGTGTCTCTGAGACATGTTTTCGTGTGTGGATGTCGTTTTTGGTGTGCTTTTCAGTCCGCGTATCTCCGATTCTGCTCTGTCTTTAAATGTGCAGGTTTTTGCCTGTCTCTGAATGTCTGTGTGTATTCTAATCTTTTGTTTATAAAGAATTTAATTTTAATCTTTGTTTAATTTACAGCATTTTTTATAGCTGAAAAATGTCATTTGCAACATAAATGAAGGCATTGAAAGTATTGATTTTAATTATATGGCGGGGCGGTTTAGTCTGTTTACGACAGTTTGTTTTGGGGGCTTTCAGATGGCCCTGTAACGGCATTGGTTGTTACAGAGCGTTACAGGAGTGCTGTCTTAAGCCAGGCAAATGATCACTGTACGACGAATAAAAATAATACAGGAGGTCTCATGACCCGTTTTAAGAAAAAGGTATCTAAAGCGATTGCCGCGGTGGTAACTGCCGGCGCGCTGATCGGTGGTGTAGCAACGGCGGCACAGGCCGCCGGTAATGGTCATATTCTGGCGCATGTTATGCCAACTGATCATATTTTTAACAGTGTCTCTGAGCAGTTCATCAGTAAACTGGATGAGTTGTCAGGCGGGACTGTAAAAATTGAATATCATCCCGGTGGCGATCTGGGAGACTGGGCAACAATTACCGAGCAGGTTATGCAGGGCGCATTACCGATGACGATGGCATGGTCTAATTCTGAGTTAGATCCCCGTCTGGATATTGCCAACCTGGGCTATGTGGCTGAAGACTGGCCGGGCGCCATTAAAGTTTATGGCCCGGGCAGTAAAATGGATAAGCTGTTTGGCGAAATTTATGATGGCCTGAATGTTGAACTGCTGGGCACTTTACCGACGGACTTTACCGGTTATGTGGTCCGTAAAGGTGTAGAAGTACCGATAAAAATTCCGCAAGACTCCAAAGGATTCAAGATCCGCGTGCCTAACTACCCGATGGCGATTGACCGCTACAGCGCGTTAGGTTTCTCCGTTGTTCCGATGGCTTTCTCTGAAGTTCATACCGCGTTACAGACCGGTGCTATTGATGGCCGGGCTTTCTCTCCTCCGTATGAAGTACTGCTGTTCAAAGATGTACTGCGTGCGTTTGTGTACACCCGTGAATCCTTTGAGCCAACTTTCTGGATTGCCAGTAAAAGCTGGCTGGCCAGCTTAAGTGATCAGGAGCGTGCCTGGGTCCGTGAAGCCGCTGACTATGCCACTGGCTGGGCCTGGAATAATGCTGAGGAATTCAGCCAGGGCTGGCTGGATAAGATCCGTGCAGCGGGGATTGAAGTTCTCGAGCAGGATCCCGCTCAGGCAGCTGCATATAAGGCGACCGTTGAGAAAGTTGAATGGCCGATTATGGAAGGTCTGCTGGGTAAAAAGGTAATGGATGATCTGCGCCAGACGGCAGGTCTGTAAATAGTCTGAGTGTTCAGAAGCAGCCTTTGGGCTGTTTCGGTAACCGGTATGCCTTTGCAGAATGTTTCTGTTGAAGACAGGCATACCGGAATATGACATTCCGCCACGTTTCCCTGAGGAGATAAAGCAATGGCTATTGAATATACCCATCCGGATGCCAAGGTGGGACCGGATTATATTAATGCGGTACCTGAAGACCGGCCTGATACTCTGTTCTTCCGGCTGGAAGCCCGTTTAGCCCAGAGTATTTCAGTCATGATGGTGTTGTCCAGCATGGCACTGGGTTTACTGATGGCGGTCCAGGTTCTGATGCGTTATGGCCTGGAATCCCCATTTCTGGGTATCGAAGAGTTAGCCCCTATGCTCGCTTTGTGGGCGTATTTTCTCGGCATGATTTATGCCACCCGGGATCAGGATCATATATCCGGTGGCATTGTTGCGCTGCTGATTAAGAATCCTTATGCCATCAAACTGATTCGTTTTACGGGCAGTTTTTTATGTTTGTTTGCAACCGCCGTTTTCGGCTATTACGCCTGGAAATTCGCTCAGTTCAACATTGATCTCGGCCGTAAGAGCATTTACATGCGCTGGCCAAAATACATGTGGGATATCAGCATGGTGTGTGGCTTTGTGCTGATGGGCTTTTATTACTGTTTGCAGATAGTGGCGGAGTTTAAAGACCTGCGTCGCGATTATAAAAATAAGAAGGCTGCGTCATGACGATTTTCTTTCTCACCATCGCCATAGTCATTTTTCTGTTGTTATTTGAAGTTCCTGTTGCGTTCTCTTTCGGCCTGGGAGCACTGTTTTACGGGGTGCTGACCGGGACGGATATTTCGTTCCATGCCGGTTACGGTTATTCACAGATCGGTGCGTTTTCGTTGCTGGCGCTGCCGTTATTTGTTCAGGCCGGCACGCTAATGGGCACCGGGGGGATATCGGAACGGTTACTGGATTTTGTGAATGCTTTTGTTGGCCGTACCAAAGGTGGCCTGGGTGCTGTCACGGTGCTTAGCTGTGCGATGTTCGGGGCTATTTCCGGCAGTGCTTCGGCAGCCATTGCGGCAATTGGCAGAATCATGGTGCCCAGAATGATTCGTGAAGGCTATCCGGAAGGTCATGCGACCTCACTGGTGGCGGTGTCTTCAGTACTTGCCCTGATGATTCCGCCCAGTATACCGATGATCGTTTTCGCAATCGCTACCCGGCAGTCAGTGGCTAAAGTATTTCTGGCGACGATGCTGCCGGGCATTCTGTTAGCGCTTGTGTATTGCGCACTGAATTTCTTTTTCCTGCGTAATAACACCAGTATCAAGGTTGCACCTAAATTACCGCTGGGTGAGGTCGGCCGGGAAATCTGGACTGCGGGTAAGCGCGCCACGCTGGCGATCATTATGCCGTTCATCATCCTGGGAGGCATTTACAGTGGGGTGGCGACGCCTACCGAGGCCGGCGCTGTCGCGCTGGTGTATACCCTGTTTGTCGGCTTTGTTGTGTACCGCACGATGACGCTCCGTAACGTCTTCAACGCGAGTAAAGATGCTGCGATTCTGACCGGTTCGGTGATTATGGTGCTGTTCTTCCTGTTCATCATGAGCAGGGGCATGATACTGGCCCAGATACCGAATCAGTTTGCTGATTTATTGCTGAGTATTTCAGATAACAAAATCGTCCTGCTGCTGATAATCAACCTGCTGCTTTTGCTGATGGGCATGATTGTTGATGATGTTTCCGGCGGGGTGCTGGCGGCGATTATTCTGATGCCGGTGGTGCAAAAGATAGGCGTCGATCCTATTCACTTTGCGGCGATTGTCGGGACCAACCTGGGGCTGGGGAATATTTCTCCCCCCTGTGCACCCTTGCTTTATATGGCGGGCGGGGTGACCAAGTTATCGCTGGATAAGTATATCGGGCCAACGATGAAGTTCTTATTGCTGGGGCATTTACCTATGGTGTTTATCGTGACCTTTATACCGGAGCTGAGTCTGTATCTGCCCAGTTTGCTGGATGACTGATTAAGATAAGGGCTACTGATGCCGGATCAGTCCGGCATCAGATTAAAGGCACTTGGGTAATCCTGATTTTGTTTCAGGCCGTTACGCAGATGATCCAGCAGCAAGGCTGCCGCCGGAGACAGATTGTTCCGGTCGTAGTTAAAGCCGATGGTTACCTGACCCAGTTCCGGCAAGTGTTCGAAACCATGCTCAGGTACCAGGCTTTTGGGCATGGTGTTTATCGACAGAGCGCTGATGCCCAGGCCTGCTTTGATTGCAGATTTAATGCCCAGCAGGCTGGAGGAGCAATAGAGAATCCGCCATGGAATATTGGCTTTATTCAGTGCCTGGGTGATGTGTTGCCGGTAGATGCAGCCCTGCGGATACAGCACCAGAGGGACGGGCTGATCATGGGGTAAGCTGAAGGTAGGTCCGACAGCCCATGACAGGGGTTCAATGATGAAGTCATCTTTGGCGTATTCATGATTGGGATATTCGTCCATGGTCATGACGAAGTCATAGGTGCCTTTTTTATACTCTTTGCGCAGATTAATGCTGACATCCGAACGGACATCTAATGTGACATCAGGATATGCCCGGGAGAATTTAGATAGCAGGACTGGCAGAAATGACACTTCAAAATCATTGGGTGTACCCAGACGTACAGATCCGCTCAGACTGGGGGTGGATAAGCGGGAACAGACGGTGTCATTCATCTCGAGAATTTTACGGGCGTAGCTGTAAAGGATTTCACCTTCTTCGGTGAGTTTAAGCCCGCCGACCCGGTTGAACAGTGTCACCTCGAGCATTTCTTCCAGGCGCTTAATTTGCAGGCTGATCGCAGGCTGAGAGCGCCCCAGCAGGTCACCCGCCTGGGTGAAGCCACCAAGATCATTGATGGTGGTAAAAGTGCGTAGCAGGTCCATGGGAAGGTTTTTCATAGCAGTACTACCGATGTTTTCAGGGTGACAAAAGCGAACGCCGTTACCGGAACATAGCGTATTTTAAATAAGCAAGGCAAATGATAATTTGTCATTGATTTGAATTGTAAATGGCTTCTGTATTGTCAGTGGCCCGTTTACGGTTTCCCGCAGGAGGAAATGTATGAAGGCAGAGCACAGTCCTGCGGATGTCAGGAATGAACATATACAGACTAAAGACGCGGTCAGAGTCGGTTTTATTCTGCTGGAACACTTTAGCCTGCTCGCTTTCACTGCTGCGTACGATGCCCTGGTAACCGCTAATCTGGTGAGCCATGCCGATGATTGCAAAGAGCGGGGGCTCCGTTATGAACTGCAAAGTTATGGTGTACATCAACAGCAGGTTGTGAGTGATCTTGGCATTGAAATCAGTGCTGTTGATCAGTTGTCTGTGCTCAGCCGTCAGTTGCCGGACGTGTTAATTGTCTGCGGCGGTTTTCGCTGTGAGCTCAGTGAGGACAAAGGTGTATCGGCCATATTAAGGCGGGCCGCTAAGCAGGGGGTTATTTTAGGCGGCATCTGGAATGGGGTGGTCAGCATGGCGCATGCCGGGGTTTTACAGGAAACCGCCTGTACACTGCATCCTGATAATCATGCGCTGATGCGTGAAACGTTCCCGCTGATACCATTAACGGATAAACCTTTTCAGTTCGACAATAATATTCTGACCTGTGCCGGTGGGGCCAGCGCGCTGGATATGATGTTGCAACTTGTTAAGCATTTACAGGGCGATGCCATCACCAGGGCTGTCAGGGAGATTCTTAGCTGTGACCGCTTTTCCGAAACCGCCGCTCCGGGTGCGCAGAACGGAATCAGACTCGCTGATTGTAACGACTATCCGGATGCACTGCGGACGATGATTCAACTGATGCAGGGAAATATTGAAGAGCCGCTGGTAATAGACGAACTGGCGGCTCTGGCTGGCCTGTCCCGGCGTAAGACCGAACGGTTATTCCAGCAGCATCTTGATGTTTCGCCGTCCCGCTATTACATGCAGCTGCGCATTAAATATGCCAAATGTTTACTGTTGCAAAGCAGGGCATCTGTCACCGAGATTGCGGTCGCCAGCGGTTTTGTCTCTTCCAGCCATTTCAGTAATTGCTTCAAGGGATTCTTTGGCCTTGCGCCGTCTGATTTCCGGGAGCAGCAATTAAGGGGATCTGTGTAGTTACTGAATCAGCGGTACAGCTCTTCAGGGCTGTACCTGAGCTCCAGCGGTTGCCGTTGCTTGCGCGTCAGGCCTTTGACGACCAGCCCGTAGGAGCGGTCGATCATGCGCTGAACTTCACCCTCGGGCACAGAACCGTCGAGAATGACGGTATTCCAGTGGCGTTTATTCATGTGGTAGCCGGCTTTAACCGCAGGGAAAATATCCCGCAGCATCTGTGCTTCCTGCGGATCGCATTTCAGGTTCATGTGAGGCGCGGCAG
Source organism: Aliamphritea hakodatensis (assembly GCF_024347195.1). NCBI lineage: Bacteria > Pseudomonadati > Pseudomonadota > Gammaproteobacteria > Oceanospirillales > Oceanospirillaceae > Aliamphritea > Aliamphritea hakodatensis. The sequence continues at coordinate 3,925,262 of NZ_AP025281.1, read as the reverse complement.
AGCCGTTCTCTGCTTTATCCATTGAAAGGGTCGCGAACATCTTGCCGCATATTTTGAAGACGGCGACATCCGGGTAAAACGGAAAGTCTTCTGCGGCTTCCGGCCGGCTGAGCAGGTAATCGCGGGTTGTGTTGTAGTCCATCATCGCTTAGCTCCTTACAGTTATCCGGATAATAACCCAGACGCGTGCCGGCTGAACAGTTGCCGCTAACAGGCAAAATAGCCTTGCTGCTGCCGATCATGCCGGTTGTCGTATTCCTGCCTGTTTACGCCGTATTTCCTTTATGTATGCAGGGTTTTTCAGGGTATTTTCTTTGCTTTTTGTGACCTCTCTAAACGCTTAAGCGACACGCCCCCTGCGGCATCTTGCTTTGCTATTATTATTGAGGTATCTAGAAGCTTGTCAGCCTGGTGATGCCGGCTGATAAAAACGTTCTATGGCCTATTGCCGTTTTAATGCTGTGTTACAAGAGATAATTATAATGAAAATCGATGAGGCAATGATCGCTGAAGCCGACGGTGAACTGAAATCTGATGAGCAGTTGATTGCTGAAGCAGAGATGACACCCTGCATGGGCGTGTGTGTCGCAGATGGCGATACCGGCTGGTGCTTCGGTTGCGGTCGTACACAAGTTGAAATTGATGACTGGCAGATGTTCGATGCCACCCAAAAAACCACACTTGAAACCGAGCTGAAGGGCCGGGTTTCTGAGTTGCTGGAGCGGCGTAAGGCTGAACGTGCTGCAGGTGGTGCCAGTGGCCGCCGTGGCCGTAATCGCCGGTTAAAAGTGTAAGCGCTAACGCTTAATCCTTTTGGTCACGATATTTTCTTTGTCAGTGATGCATGCCAGGGCATCACTGCGTTCAATCCGTTTTGTTTGAATTCCTGCGTGGCGGCGGCTGTTTTCAGCCGGGCTGTGATGCGCCGGATGGACTATTTTTTCAGGGGTAAACTATGGCGTTTCGTTTAGGTATTGATACCGGTGGTACGTATACCGATGCGGTCATCATGAATGATCAGAATAAAATTGTGGCAACGTTTAAAAGCCTGACCACACGGCATGATCTGACCATTGGTATCGGCAATGCTATCTCTGGCCTGCCAAAAGAATATCTGACGGATGTCACCCTGATTGCGCTGTCCACAACCCTGACCACCAATTCGGTGGTGGAAGGACACGGAGCGCCGGTTTGTGTGATGTTGCCCGGTTATACCCAGAGTCAGGTCGATAAAAGCGGCCTGATGGATATGGTCAGTGACGATGCCGCTCTGTTGATGGCCGGTGGTCACGGCGCAACCGGTGATGAAGCGGAACCGCTGGACCTTGACGCGGCCCGGGAATTTATTCTGGAACAGCGGGACAAGGTTTCTGCGTTTGCTATTTCCAGTATGTTCGGCACCCGGAACGCCAGCCATGAGATTCAGTTACGGGATCTGGTCAATGAATTATCCGGTAAGCCGGTGGCCTGTGGTCATGAGCTTGCCAGTAGCCTGGGGGCACCTCAGCGGGCGCTGACAGCCGTGCTGAATGCCCGGATGGTGCCTTACATCCAGAAGCTGATTAACGCCCTGAAACAGATTGTCGGTGAGCACGAGATTGATGCGCCGCTGATGATCGTGAAAGGTGATGGCTCACTGGTCAACACCCAGACGGCCTTGCTGCAGCCGGTCGCGACGGTCCTATCCGGCCCGGCAGCCAGTGTGGTGGGGGCCTGTGCTTTAAGTGGCCTGAAAAATGCAGTTGTGGCGGATATGGGCGGCACGACCACCGATATCGCCATCGTTACAGATGGTAAGCCTGAGCTGTGTTCTGACGGTGCCCGGGTTGGCGACTGGCAACCTATGGTTGAGGCGGTGCGTATTTATGCCATCGGCCTGGGCGGCGACAGTGAAGTGGCATTCAGTACCAGTGAAGGCTTTGCAATCGGCCCGCGCCGGGTCGTGCCAATGTGTCTGCTGGGTAAAGAATATCCATGGGTTAAAGAACGTTTGCTGCACCAGCTGAATGCGTATCCGAATGCCCGGAACAACCGCTTTGTGATGCGTCTGGAAAGCAATGAAGAAATGCTGGCGAATCTGACACCGGATGAGGCCTACGCCTGGGAACGTCTGGGGGAAGGGCCGATCGAACTGGATGCTGCGGTGGAAGAAAACCGCCATCTTGCCCGGGCACTGGCGCGCCTGCAGCGGGCCGGTCTGGCGATCTACAGTGGTTTCACCCCGTCCGATGCATCCCATGTACTGGGGCTGAGTGACCACTGGTGTAAAGAAACCGCTGAAATTGCGGCTAAGATCTGGGCGAATCAGCTTCGCAATCTTTATGGTATGGGCACCTGGCCACCGGGAGATGCCCTGTCGCCGTGTAAGGAAGTGTATGAGCTGGTGATCAAGAAGATCAGCCATGTACTGATTGAGTCAGGCCTGCATCAGACCGGTAAGATGAGCGGTGCCAAGGCGAAAAGCCTGGCCGGTCTGCTGGCTGATCTGGTACTGGACGGCAATAAAGAAGAGTCCAGCAACCCGCTGTTTAAAGTGGACTTTGCCAGTGGATATCCGCTGGTGGCGGTGGGTGCGCCAGCTGCCAGTTATTATCCGAGCGTGGCGAAAAAGATCGGTCTGGATCTGCATCTGCCGGAGCATGGCAATGTAGCGAATGCCGTCGGTGCGGTGATGGGATCGGTGGTGCAGCGCGCCCACGTGACCATCTCTCAGCCGACTTTCGGGGTGTTCTGCCTATACCATCAGGGTGAGCCGAAACGGTTCAGTGATCTTGATAAAGCCGTTACCTGTGCGGAAGAGCTGGTGACTGATCTGGCAACCCGTCTGGCGCAGGAAGCCGGCGCTGAATCGATCGAGATATCCCTGAGCCGCAGCGATAACCACATTAAGCATGATATCGACGGGGAGCTGTTCCTGGACTGTGAGATTACTGCCACAGCCAGCGGCCGCCCTGACTGTAATGTGCTGGACCTGCCGGAGTCTCCGGAGGCCTGCAGCGCATAAATTCATCCGGCGTGAGGGCCGGCGGAGGTGCGTATGTCCGATCTGCAACAGCAGGTTGCTGAGCTGGGACTGAAAATACTGGGGGTGCTGGAGGTCGACGAAGAAGACCGGTTACCGGCATTGCCCGGGGGCTCTGTCGCCCGGCAATTGTTACTGATTGGCAATGCCGGCCAGGAAATGTGGCCGGTATTCAGCGCCTCTGCAGAGTATGCCGACGGTGAGGATAATCCGCTGGACCGCTGGAGTCAGCGGGTTGCTGAGCAACTGGCTGATGTCTTCGGTGTCACGCCGTTGTTTCCGTTTGGTGGCCCGCCGCACTGGCCGTTTGTCACCTGGGCTAAACGCGCCCGGGCCTGTCACAGTTCCCCGCTGGGAATGGCACTGCACCCCCGTTACGGGCTCTGGCATGCTTACCGTTTTGCCTTGCTGACGTCTGATACTGAAGCGGTTTCTGCTGAGGTGACGGCTGATGCATTTGCGTCTGCAGCGCCCTGTGGTGGCTGCGAAAAGCCCTGTCTCTCTGCCTGCCCGGTCGGTGCATTTACCGGCCAGGAGTATCTCTATAAAACCTGTGCTGCGTTTCTGGCCGCTGAGCCGGATCACCCCTGTAATCATTATGGTTGCGCAGCCCGGCGGGCCTGTCCGGTCGGGGAAGAATATCTCTATCCTGCTGCGCAGGCAGCTTTTCATACGGAAGTCTTTGTGCGGGTAAATACCGACTGATCTGCGTTGCGGGTCGCAACTGACTATCTCCGGATTCGCATCAGGGACAGATGCGGATATAAGCAGCCAGTATTCTGCTGGAGTGACTGGTGTTTTAGGGAGGAATAGCAGTGAGTTATCAACTATACAGTGCGCCGGACAGCGCCAACCTTGTAATTCAGATGATTCTGGAGCAGCTGGATGCGCCCTATGAGCTTTGCTGGCTGAGCCGGGGGCAGGGGGAGCATCGCAGCGACAGTTACCTGGCGCTTAACCCTCAGGGGCTGATACCCACGCTGGTGGACGGTGAGCATGCCGTATTTGAAACCGCAGCCATTGCACTGTATCTGGGGCAGAAGTATGGCCGCCTGGTACCGGCGACCGGGAATGCGCGGGCATATTCACGCTGTCTGCAGTGGATGTTCTATCTCTCCAATACCTTACATGCGGATCTGCGGGTGCAGTTTTATTCTGACCGGTACCGGCCGGAGGGGACTTCGCCGGACGCTTTTCTGAGTAAAATCAAAGCACGGGTATTCGGGCATTTTTCATTGCTGAATGATGAATTAGAGAAACATTCCTCCGGGGGTTGGTTGCTGGATGAAGCGTTGTCGGTCTGTGATTTTTATCTGGCGGGGCTGGCGCGCTGGTCAGTTCTGTATCCGCAGGGGCAGGCAATTGATGCAGAGCAGCTGCTGAGTCTGCCTGCGCTGAACGACTTTCTGATCCGCATGGAGCAGTTGCCCGCCGTCTCCAGAAGCATTGCCGATCAGTCGGTTTTTGGCGGGTTACTGCGCTATCCCGATCCGCCGGATTTACCCCCGGCGATGATTACCGGCTGAGGTGCTGCGGCGGAGCCTGTCTTTGGGGCAGGTCCGGTGCAAAAGCGAAAAATACAGCGAAAAACAGATGTTTGGATACGCTCAGGAGCAGGTTTGGGTAGTCGGTTGCAGATCATAAAGTGTCGCTTTTACGCTGCTTTATTTCGTGCATTTTTCAGCCAAAAATGGGTGCGACTTTCTGTGTCGCTTTCCAGTAACTTTGTGTCGCGAAAATATTAGCAGCAGCACAGCTGTGAACCTACTCTTAGCCCTTATATTGCCGACTGATTTGCCTGTTTGAGTCACATGGCTATTTGCGCAGGTCGTTTTATGACACGAAAAAGCGTTTTTCTTGTCAGGATGCTACGCAGAAAATGTTACAAAATCGGGTCTTGGTTTTATCCTTACAACAGGATTGCCGGAAACAGTTAACAGTACCGGAGCACCTGGCTCAGTACTGGGCAACATGAATATATAAATTCAGACCTCAGAGAAGGTCTGATACATACTAAAAAACTAATGTTATTGGGGTTAGCTGAATGTCTGAAGAATACTATGATGATGAAGAACTTGATCTGTCCACGCTGCCCGATGATGAGCTGGTAGAACAGTGTCACGATGACCTGTACAACGGTCTGATGGAAGAAGTTGTTGAAGCAACTGAAATCTTCCTGGAACGTGGCTGGGCCCCTGACCGTGTGCTGAACGAAGCACTGGTTGGTGGTATGACTATCGTCGGTGTTGACTTCCGTGACGGCATTCTGTTCGTACCTGAAGTACTGTCTGCAGCAAACGCAATGAAGGGCGGCATGGCTATCCTGCGTCCTCTGCTGGCTGAAACCGGTGCTGAGTCTGTGGGTAAAATGGTTATTGGTACCGTTAAGGGTGATATCCATGATATCGGTAAGAACCTGGTAGCGATGATGATGGAAGGTGCCGGTTTTGAAGTAATCGACATCGGTATCAACATCCCTGTTGAAGATTACCTGGCGGCTCTGGAAGAGCACAAGCCGGATATCCTGGGTATGTCTGCACTGCTGACAACCACAATGCCTTACATGAAAGTCGTTATTGACACCATGAAAGAGAAAGGCATCCGTGACGACTTCATCGTACTGGTAGGTGGCGCGCCGCTGAACCAGGAATTCGGCGATGCAGTGGGTGCATGTGGTTACTGCCGTGACGCAGCGGTTGCTGTTGATATGGCGAAAGAAATGATTGCAGCCAAGCGCGCTGCATAAGTTTCTGTGAAGTAAAAAACTGCCGGAGGGCTTTGCGATGCGGACGAGAAGGACCAGTCGTAGGCCAGCGAGACGGGCTAACCGGGTTGATGATTTTACCAGTTCATTTGAAAAGGTAATTGAAACCAGCGCCAATCAGCCAGACGCACCGGCAGTTGTTATTACCTGTTCCGCCCTGCTCAGGGAGATCACCATGATTTCCAAAGCAAATGGCTGGGAACATCTGCAGCCGCAGTGTATTACTGCTGAGTTGCATAACTACCCCGAGCAGATTACCGGGGCAGTTAAACACCTGATCGATATTGCCAAGTCAAAAGATCAGGAGATCTTCGTTGCTTATGGTGACTGTGGTACTGGCGGACAGCTGGATGCCATGCTGGAAGCAGAAGGGGTTGAACGGGTGCCGGGAAGTCATTGCTACGAATTCTTCAGTGGCGGTGAAATCTTTGAGCAATTTAATGAAGCGGAACTGGGTACGTTTTACCTGACCGACTTTCTTACCCGTCATTTTGACCGGTTAGTGATCCGCGGCATGGGGCTTGAAGATAAGCCTGAGCTGATGCCGATGTACTTCGGACACTACAAAAAACTCCTCTATATTGCCCAGACAAACGATCCCAAGCTACAGGAGATGGCCAGGCAGGCGGCTGATAAGCTGGGTCTGGAATACGAATATTATTATGGCGGCACCGGTGTTCTGGGTGACGCGCTGCTAAGCTTTAACCAGCGTATCGCGGTGGAGCTGAAAGATTAACTGTCAGGTTCCGTATGCGGATCTGGCTGGTCGGTTCGACTGAGCTGGCTGAATAGCAGGTAGCCAAAAGCTGTTTGCTGATCGTGTGAATGATGCCGTGATTGCGGCTTTACAATTAACTGTCGGGCATTTTTTTGATGGCGAGGCGCCCGGACCCGACAGTCTAAAAATTATCCCAGGAGATATTTGCAAGATGACCGATACTATTATCAGTTCCGCTACCCGAGAAGCCGTCATCGGTTTCGAGCGCCCGTTTACCATCATTGGTGAGCGCATCAACCCGACCGGTCGTAAAGTCCTGGCTGCGGAAATGAAAGAAGGTGATTACAGCCGTGTAGAAGCTGATGCGAAAGCTCAGATTGCTGCCGGTGCGCACATTCTGGATGTTAACGCAGGTATCCCTCTGGCGGATGAGCCACGTATTCTGGCTGAAGTTATTCAGCTGATTCAGGGTTTCACTGACATGCCACTGTGTATCGACTCTTCTATCGTTGAAGCACTGGAAGCCGGCCTGAACGTTTACCAGGGTAAGGCGCTGGTTAACTCTGTAACCGGTGAAGACGAGCAGATGGAACGTGTACTGCCGCTGGTTAAGAAGCACGGTGCAGCTGTTGTTGCGATCTCGAACGACGAAACCGGTATCTCTCAGGATCCTGACGTACGTTTTGAAGTGGCTAAGAAGATCGTTGAGCGTGCTGCTGATTACGGCATCCCGGCGTGCGACGTTGTAGTTGACCCGCTGGTTATGCCTATCGGTGCAATCAACTCTTCAGGTGTTCAGGTATTTAAACTGATTCACCGTCTGCGTACTGAGCTGAAAGTGAACACTACCTGTGGTGCGTCTAACATTTCTTTCGGCTTGCCAAACCGTAACGGTGTAAACGGTGCGTTCCTGTCTATGGCTATCCAGGCGGGTATGACCTCTGCAATTGCTAACCCAATGCATGACGAGATCATTGCCTCTACTCTGGGTGCAGACGTTATGATGGGCCGTGACCCGGATTGCGCTAACTGGATCAAGCGTTTCCGCGAAGCGCCTGCTGAAGGTGAAGGTCGTGGTCGTCGTGCCGGTGGTCGTCGTCGCCGTGCCTAATGTAGAGAAGACCGCTGAGATGGCGACGGTAGTATTTACCCCTACCGGGCTGCGCGGCGAGTTTCCTACCGGGACTTCAATCCTCCAGGCTGCTCAGCAGCTTGGGGTTGATCTGGAGTCAAGCTGTGGCGGCCGTGGTATCTGCGGCCGTTGTCAGATTCAACAGAGTGTCGGCGAGTTTTCCAAGCACGGCATCTCTTCTTTGGCGGAAAATATTACCCCGCCATCTCAGGTTGAAACCGAGAAACGAAAGTTCCAGAAGATGCTGCTCAAGGGCCGTCGTCTGGGTTGTTCGGCACAAATTCTTGGCGATATGGTTATTGATGTACCATCTGAGAGTCAGATGCACCAACAGCATATCGTTAAAGAAGCGGCCAACATCGACATTCGTCTCGATCCGGCAGTGAAACTTTATACCCTGACTGTTACCCCTCCGAATATGCACGAACCTGCTTCTGATCTGCGCCGTTTGCAGCAGGGGCTGTTCGAACAGTTCGATGTTCCGCATGCGAATGCTGAACTGGCTGTGATTCAGCAGCTGCAACCTGCGCTGGAAAGCGAAACCCGCGAAATCACCGTGGCGGTTCACCATCACGATGATGAACAGGCGGACATTGTCGCTGTCTGGAAAGGTAAGAAAGACAAAATTTATGGCCTGGCTGTCGACCTGGGCTCCACCACTGTGGCCGCACATATGTGCGATATGACCACCGGTGATGTGGTGTCTTCAGCGTCGGTAATGAATCCTCAGATCCGTTTCGGCGAAGATCTGATGAGCCGTGTTTCCTATGTGATGATGAATGAAGGTGGTGATAAAGACATGTGCCGGGTGGTACGTGAAGCTTTATCCGAACTGGCGGCGCAGGCGGCGAAAAAAGCCGGCGTACCGGTAGAAGATCTGCTGGAAATCACCATCGTCTGTAACCCGATCATGCATCACTTGCTGCTGGGCATTGATCCGACCCCGTTAGGCTCTGCGCCATTCGCGCTGGCGACTGACTGGGCGGTTTCCCTGAAAGCTGCAGAGCTGGATCTGGAAATGCATCCGCAGGCACGGGCATTTATTCTGCCGTGTATTGCCGGTCACATTGGCGCGGACACTGCCGGTGTTATCCTGGCGGAGCGTCCGGATATGGTTGATGACGTTACCCTGCTGGTTGACGTGGGAACCAACGCTGAAATCGTACTGGGTAACAAAGACCGTCTGCTGGCTGCTTCCAGCCCGACAGGTCCGGCTTTTGAAGGTGCGCAGATCAGCTGTGGTCAGCGTGCAGCGTCCGGTGCTATTGAGCGGGTACGTATCGATCCTGAAACGCTGGAACCGCGTTTCCGGGTAATCGGCAGCGAGCTGTGGTCCGATGAAGAAGGTTTTGCTGAAAGTGTCGCAAAGACCGGGGTAAGCGGTATCTGTGGCTCCGGCATTATCGAAGTCATCGCGGAAATGTTCCTGGCAGGCATTCTGGATGTTAACGGTGTGGTTGATCCTGCTATGGCTGAGAAGTCATCCCGGGTCATCCCTGAAGGCCGTACCTTCTCTTATGTGTTGCACGAAGGTGAGAAGACTCTGGCGATCACGCAGAATGATGTGCGGGCGATTCAGCTGGCGAAAGCTGCGCTGTATGCCGGTATCCGTCTGCTGATGGATCACTTCGGTGTGAAAACGGTTGATAAGATCGGTCTGGCCGGTGCGTTCGGTTCTCACATTGACGTTAAGTACGCCATGATCCTGGGTCTGATCCCGGACTGTGATCTGGAAAACGTTGGCCCGATCGGTAACGCTGCCGGTACCGGTGCGCGCATTGCGCTGCTGGATCGCTTCAAGCGTGATGAAATCGAACGGGTACTGCGCCGTGTTGAGAAGATCGAAACGGCACTGGAAGCTAAATTCCAGGATCACTTCGTCGCGGCCATGGCACTGCCACACGGCAGCGATGATTTTGCTGAGCTGAGCAAGGCGGTGAGTCTGCCTGAACGCAAAGTGGTTGATACCCAGGCGGGAGGCGGGCGTACCCGTGGCCGTCGTCGGGCTAAGCCACGTCCGGCAGCTGAAGCTGAGTGATCATGCAGATAAACAGTCTGTAACAGAAAACGCCGTCCGTTAAGACGGCGTTTTTTTTTGCCTGTTATAAAGTGTTGCTGCTATGAACAGTTTTGCGGGGGATAAACAAATCTGTCTGAAGGCTGTCAGGGTATACGGACTTAAGGGTAAATAAGAGAACGAACATGAGATTTTGGACAGGCCTGTTGACCGGAGTGCTGCTCTTCATGCTGAGCGGCTGCAGTAACGGTGAGAGCTCAATGGAAGTTACGGCGACTGCGTACACGTCCACCCCCGGAGAAACGGACAGTACGCCTTCTCTGGCGGCCTGGGGGGATACTTTAAAGCCTGGCATGAAGTCTATTGCTGTCTCCCGGGATTTAATCGCGGCGGGGCTGACGCATAAGACAATAGTGAGGATTGAAGGCCTTGAAGGGGAGTACCGGGTGCTGGATAAAATGAACCGGCGCTGGGAGAAGAAGATTGATATTTATATGGGTGAAGACCGTAAAAAAGCCCTGCAATGGGGGAAGCGGAAAGTGACGATTTTCTGGAAGGAAAATGACTGAAGGTATTTCTGAGCGGCTGTCGCCGGAAGTGTGTGTTGAGAGGAAGGGGAGAAAGAGGTTTTCGGACATCCTGTCCGGCAGATCAGATCCGTTGAGTGAGATTATTTACTGTTGCTGGCCTGTTTCAGATGGCGCTCACCCCGTGGCGGGATGCCGAAGAAATCACGGTAGCATTTGCTGAAATGCGGGGCTGATACAAAGCCGCAGGCCAGAGAGACGTCCACGATGGATTTATCGGTCTGCAGTAACAGGCGGCGGGCGCAATTCAGGCGCAGATCCATATAGTACCGGGTAGGGACGCAGTTCAGGTGTTTCTGGAACAGGCGCTCCAGCTGGCGGCGGGAGATGCCCACCAGTTTAGCCAGTTCATCGACACTCATCGGCTCTTCGATATTGGCTTCCATCAGGGTAACCGCTTCGATCAGTTTTGGCTGACCGGAACCCAGGTGGGCCTGCAGCGGGGTACGCTGGCGGTCATGCCGGCCACGGATGCGGTCACACATGAACTGTTCTGAAATATTGGCTGACAGCTTGCTGCCCTGAGAGTCGGCGATCAGCTTCAGCATCATGTCCATCGGCGCGCTGCCACCGGCGCAGGTGAAGCGGTCGCGGTCGATTTCATAGAGTTCGTCGCTGATCTGCATCTGCTGAAACTCTTCCCGCATACTGGCAATGTTTTCCCAGTGTACGGTACCACGATAGCCATCCATCAGGCCGGAGCGGGCCAGCAGGTATGTGCCGGTACACAGGCCCCCCAGAATGACCTTTTTACGGGCCAGGTTGTGCAGGACCTTTTGAATATCAGTGTTATACACACCGTTTACATCCACCCCTGAGCAGACAAAAACTATATCCAGCTCAGGAATGTCATTAAAGCCGCAGTCGGCTGCCAGCATCAGGTCGTTACTGGCCGGTTCCGGATTACCGTCGGCGGTAATGATGGTCCAGGTGAACAGATTTTTGCCCAGCAGGCGGTTTGCCATACGTAAGGGTTCGATTGCAGAACTGATCGCAATCATTGAGTATTTGGATACCAACAAGAAGCCGAAACGAGTCAGTGTGTCGGGGTATTGTTCAGATGTCATGCGTGCCTCTCTAACCGAACAAGTCAAATTGTTGCTATTCCCCAGTATGGCTTAAAAAGCCACATTTTGTTTTATTTGGTATGTGGGTTGGGGAAGGCGGTGCGCTAGTATTATCTTTTGTTTCACCCTTGTCGACGGGGTGGCGCATTTAGGCAAGTTAACTATGGTTTGGCGGTCAGATGCAACTAAAAACGACATTGTTAAGATAAGACTTTTTGATGACGCCATGAGAAAAACTGCAGGCAAGCCGGCTGTTTAGCTTTCGCTGTACCTGTCATATAAAAACGCCGCGCGGGTCGGTGACCGGCGCGGCGTTGGCAGCAACAGTTTCAGACGGTTACTTAGATGTTAGAGTCCGGGAACTCAGCCTTACGGCGTTCCATGTAGTCAATCAGTGCCTGATCGACTGCAGGATCAATTTCCGGCGCCTGGTATTCAGACAGCTGCTTCTTCCAGTAAGCGTTGGCACGCTGTTCCATGGTCTTGGAGCCTTCAGATTCCCACTGTTCAAAGCTGTTGTTGTCGGTCAGCGGTGACAGGTAGAACGCAGTCTTGAAGTTAGCCTGAGTGTGCGCACAGCCCAGGAAGTGGTTACCCGGACCTACTTCACGGATAGCGTCCAGCGCCTGACCGTTTTCAGACAGATCCACACCTTTCAGCAGGGTGCACATCATACCAGCCTGATCGGCATCCATGACGAACTTCTCGTAGCCCATTGCCAGACCGCCTTCCAGCCAGCCTGCAGTGTGCAGTGCAAAGTTAACACCGGCCAGCGTGGTTGGTACCAGAGTATTGGCTGCTTCAGATGCGGCCTGGGCATCAGGGATCTTGGAGCCGCAGAAGCCACCACCGGAACGGAAGGGTACACCCAGACGGCGTGCCAGGTTAGCCATGATGTAAAGAACCAGTGCCGGTTCAGGGGTACCGAAGGTCGGTGCACCTGACTGCATAGAAATGGAGCTTGCGAAGCTACCCATCACAACCGGTGCACCCGGTGCAACCAGCTGTACGAAGGCCATACCTGCCATCGCTTCAGCCAGAGTCTGTGCGGCAGTACCGGCAACCGTTACCGGAGACATTGCGCCGGCCAGGATGAAAGGTGTTACCACACATGCCTGGTTGTTACGCGCGTATACTTTAGCGGCACCCAGCATGGTGTCATCGAACGTCATCGGCGAGTTGGCGTTGATCAGGCTGGTCATGAAGGTCTTTGGCTTGCCGTTTTCATCGTAGAAATCGTCGCCAAACAGGATCTTACACATATCGACACTGTCCTGAGCACGCTCAGGGGCAGTTACAGATCCCATGAATGGCTTGTCGGAGTATTTCATGTGCGTGTACAGCATGTCGAAGTGACGCTTGTTTACCGGCAGGTCAACAGGCTCACAGATGGTACCGCCGGACAGGTGCAGGCTGGGTGCCATGTAGGCCAGTTTTACGAAGTTCTGGAAGTCTTCGATGGTCGCGTAACGGCGGCCTTTGTCCATGTCGTATACGAACGGAGAACCGTAAGCCGGAACGAATGCAGTGTTCTTACCGCCAACCACTACGTTACGGGCAGGGTTACGTGCATGGTGAACGTACTCGCTCGGAGCAGACGCCTGAATGATTGAACGACACATGCCTTTAGGGAACTTAACCAGTTCGCCTTCAACGGTGGCACCGGCATCACGCCAGATCTGCAGCGCTTCTTCGTCATCACGGAATTCAATGCCGACTTCTTCAAGAATTGTTTCAGCGTTGGCTTCGATCAGCGCCAGGCCTTCTTCATCAAGCACTTCGTAGTAAGGAATGTTACGGGTGATGTACGGTACGATCTCTGCCGGAGCACCTCCTGCAGCACGACGACCCGCACGGCCTCCACCACGACGACTTTTACGTGCTTTAACTGGGCCTTCTGAATCGCTCATGTATTTACTCCAAATTCGGATTATGCTGGATTACGTGAGCTGACATGCCTTCACCGTGCAGGCATTAAATGGCGCATTAGGGCGGGTTATGTCAGCTATCTAGAAATTTCATATCTTAAGCGGGAGTATGGTTTGCGACCCGGTTACGGGCTGACCTGATCGCGACATGCTCGTGTTTGAGCGCGTCATTGTCTATCCCACAGACGACCAGGAGTAGCACTATTACGAAATAAAATGCTCCGCCAAAAGCCTGATTTCTGTAGGGATCAGACCGGTTTAGGTGAATATGTCGTTTTTGTGCAGGCGGTTACATCAACGCTTCAGCGGTGAGTTTCAGGCCAACAATAAACAGGAAGAAGTAACAAAAGCGGTAAAAGAGGTCAGCATCCAGCACATGGTGTAACCGGGTGCCGAGTCTTACCCCGGCAATCGCCAGCGGCATCAGCACAAGAGAGGTGAGCAGGTGCTGGCTACTGAACAGCCCGAGCATTGAATAGGGAATCAGTTTCATACCGTTTACACAGGTAAAGAAAATAATACTGGTGGTGACAAAAACGGTTTTATTAAGCCGTTGGGGTAGCAGGTAAAAACTCAGCGGCGGCCCGCCGGCATGGATGCTGAAGCTGGTAAAACCGGCCAGGGTGCCCCAGAAAGCACCGCGTCCAAAATGCGCCGAACGGGGAGCCGGGGTTTGTTTACGCAGGGCGTGCAGGAGGGCATTGCCACAGAACAGCAGGGACGTTACCCCGATAATCAGTTTCAGATGGTTGTCACTTAAATGCTGAAAGCTCAGCGTACCGATGCCGATTCCCACTGCCGCTGCCGGTAGCAGGATTTGCAGATTGCGTTTGTCAAAGTGCTGCCGGAAACGCCACAGGGCCTGAATGTCCATGGCGAACAGAATTGGCAGCATGATGGCTGCGGCGACAGGAGAGGCAACCGTGAGGGTAAGCATGGGCACAGCAATCATACCCAGTGAGCCGCCAAAGCCGCCCTTGGATATGCCAACGATCAGTACAGCCGGAATGGCTGCCAGGTAGAACAGGGGATCAGTCAGCATCTGTGCATAACCGGCTCGGGAATGTGAAGTAAACAATGCGCTGATACTAAGCCAGGGGGAACCGCAGTGCCAGCATTTACACGTGATCTGTCGGGGAAACGCATAATCTCGCATCGAATTATTCGATATTAGTCAGCTGTATTATTCGTTTTACTTCTGAAGTCAGGTGCAGAAAATAGTCACTAAGATGTTTTCACCGCTGATGGGAAAGGGCATGGCAATTCTGCTGAACAACCATGGTTATGACAATGCCAGCTGGCAGGCCGCACTGGCGGAGCTGTTACCTGAACAACAGGTCTATCTGTTATCGGATATGACACCGGCCCGCCGTCAGCAGGTTGAATATGCACTGGTATGGGATCACCCGCCGGGCGATCTTGCCGGGTATCCCAACCTGAAAGCGATACACCTGCTGGGTGCCGGTACTGAAGCGCTGGATGCCGATCCGGCAACACCGGATGTCCCTGTGCTGCGGCTGGTTGATCCACAGGTGCTGGAGGATATGGCCCGCTATGCGTTGTACTGGGTATTACATTTTCACCGGCGTTTCGGGCTCTATGCACAGCAGCAAAGCCAGGCACATTGGGAGCGGCATAACCTGTGTGCCAGTGATGAGTTTAGGGTGCTGGTGCTGGGGCTGGGGATGGTAGGAAAAACGGTGGCCAGCCGCCTTGCCGCAAACGGCTACCAGGTGCTGGGCTGGGACCGGAATCAGGCAGCGTTAGCGGGGGTGGAGTGTTACGGTGGCGGTGATTTACCGCTGGCACTGCCGCAGGCAGATGTGATCATTAACTGTTTGCCGCTAACCCCTGATACCCGTCATATGATTGATGCCAGTCTGTTGCGGCTACTGCCTGACGGTGCCGTGCTGGTCAATATCAGCCGGGGGGAAGTGCTGGTGGATACCGATGTGATTGATGCACTGGCCTGCGGGCGGTTATCACAGGCCGTGCTGGACGCTTTCTCTACCGAACCTTTACCCGCGGAGTCTCCTCTGTGGCATCACCCTGATATTCATATTACTCCCCATATGTCCGGCGCAACCTATGCCCGGTCGGCGGCTAAACTGGTGGTAGACAATATTCACAGAATTGAGCAGGGCGGGCAGCCGTTTCCGCTGCATCAGCCCGGCCGGTTCACCGATAACAATAAAATGTGAGATGACTATGAGCGAACTGACATTGGAACAGCAACAGGAACAGGTGCGGATTGATCTGGCAGCCATGTTCCGTCTGACCCATTATTTTGGCTGGGATGACACCATCTGGAACCATATCACCGCCCGGGTGCCCGGTTCTGATCATCACTTTTATATGCACCGTTTTGGTCTCTATTACGATGAGGTTTGTGCGTCTAACCTGATCAAAGTGGATGAAGAGGGCAATGTGCTGGAAGGTCCGGAAGATGTGAACACTGCCGGTTTTATCATTCACGGTGCGGTTCACCTGAGTGACAGCCATAAAGATAACCGTTTTGTGTTCCATGCCCATCCTAAATCCGCCAGTGCGGCCACCGCATTTAAAGAGCTGCCGTTTCTGATTCAGGATTCTTCAATGTTGTACGGCAAAGTTGGCTTCCACGACTGGGAAGGCCTGTCGGTTGATCCGGATGAGCGCTTCCGGATTGCTGAAAACCTGGGGGATAACAGCTGTCTGGTGATGCGAAATCACGGTTTTCTGACGGTAGGTGCCACCGCCGGTGAGTGTTTTATGAATATGTATTATCTGGTGCGGCTGTGTGAAGTTGCCCTGCAGGCGACGGCTTCCGGTTATGAGCTGGACCCCGGCCCGACCGAGCTGTGGGAAAAAGCATCCAAACAGTACGAAGCTTTCCCGCCGGGTAAGTATGAATGGCCGGCACTGCTGCGCAAGTGCGACCGGCTGGATCCATCTTACAAACAGTAACCGGGTGATACAGGTAAAAGGCTATGAAAATAGGCTTCATTGGTCTGGGCAATATGGGCTCAGGTATGGCGGCAAACCTGTTGGAACACTGTCGCGGGAATGGATATGAATTACAGGTGCTGGATCTTAATCCTGCCGCCGTACAGCGGTTAGTGGATAAAGGCGCTGCAGACGGAGAGTCGGTTGCCCGGATGGCTACTGACTGTGACGTACTGTTTACCTCGTTACCCAGCGCGGTTCAGGTGAATGAAGTGGCATTTGGTCCGGACGGCATTCTGGAGAACGCCCGGGAAGGTTGTTGCTGGTTTGAAACCAGCACCAACGAACTGGCGCAATGGCAACAGGTGCTGGCGGGGGCACCGGCGCATATGATCCTGATTGACGCACCGGTCACCGGCGGGAGTGAAGGGGCGGCGCAAGGCCGGCTGACGATGTTGTTGGGGGCAGAGCCTGAAGCGCTGCTGCCCTATCAGGATGTACTGGCCAGTTTTACCCAAAAAGCTGTCCGTATGGGGCCTGCCGGGGCTGGCTATGTGACTAAGCTCAGCCAGTTGCATCTGAATTATCTGGTGGCACAGGGTATCGGTGAAGCCTTAATGCTGGGCGCTAAGGCCGGGCTGGATTTGCATACCCTGAGCGATGTGCTGAGTCACAGTTGTGCCCAGAGTTATGTGGTGGATAACTATATCCCGAAAGTACTGGATGGCAGCTATGATGAGTCCTTTGCGCTGGGCCTTGCTACCAAGGATATGCGTCTGATTACCGAGCTGGGCAGCCACCTGAATGTGGAGCTGGCGTTAGCGGATAAAGTCTATGCGACCTATCAGCAAGCCATTGATGCCTATGGGCCGCAGGTGCCGCACCTGAATGTGGTCCGTTTGCTGGAGGAGCGCAGCGGTCAGGTGCTGCGCTGAGCGAATCTGTATCGGCAAGCCCGTTATGCCTGCCGGTGCGGTCTGGCATAACGGGCTTTTTTGTCAGCTGTCAGTGTTGAGGTTCCAGTTGTAGTCATAACTGATCTTCAGGTCCGGTGTGCTGAGGATCCCGGGGCTGACTGCGCCCTGTTGCTGCAGGTAATCGAGCAACTGGTTTTCGTTCGCGGCAAAATCAACCTGATACCAGTTAAAGATGCTGGAAAGCTGCAGAGTGTTTGAACCGGGCTGCCATAAAACCGCCCGGTTATTGCGCAGGAAGTCCTGTTCGGCAGCATCCAGTTGCTGATCCAGCGTCTCCACCCGGTAAATCTGTGTGGCCAGATTAGGGCAGCCAACACTGGCGCAGTTCAGGGCAAAGTGCAGCCGGCGGTCCGGCCATATGGGGCGCAGGATGCGGTGTTCAATATCATTCAGAGACAATTCCTGGCCGGTGACACTGAGGGTCTTATCTTCCCAGGGGCCACCGTTAAACAGGCTGCTGAAACTCAGGCGTATATCCCGGATTGAATCCAGCGGATAGTGATCCAGCACCAGTGAAACCACCGCCAGATTATAGGTATTTATCCAGAAGGTTTTTTGGGTGGCCGGCCCCCAGCCCCGCGGGTCTGTGGTGGACAGTTGTTCCAGCAGGGCTTTTAACTGTGCTTTATCTGCCGGGGTGACGCTGGCGTAATCCACCCGGTTCAGACCGTCGGCATACCTGCGAACATACTGACTGAGGAAGTTTTCCCAGTGTTTAAAGTCCGGTACAGCGGACTGCCCGGTGGCAACTGTCGGTTGCCATAATGGCCAGAGTTCTGCTTTGGGCGCCGCCTGCACCTGGCCGGAGTTCAGGCCAAGCAACAGAAGGCTCAGTATAAAAGGCAGCAATTGTGTCAGCCGGTTGCGGGAGTATGTGGCCAAAGTGGGTTCCTCAGATCAGTGCGGATTCATAGACTGGGTCACTGAAACCGGTGGGGAAGTTCACCCACAGGCTGGATTTTTAAGGCATTTGCTTATACCCGGAGGATGTAAATAATTCCTTTGTCCTGTAGCCAAGTGTGGTATTTTAGCAAAAAAGTTATCGGGTTCCGGTTGCGTAGAACAGCATTACATATAACAACTGCAGCTGAGCCATTCGGAACGTAACGTTCGAGCGAGAGTGCATGTCAACGGATTCAACCACGGCGAAGCAGCCGTCAGCAGATATCAAAGAGTCTATCTACCAGCGCGTCAGTAATATGGCGATCAAGTTTCAGTTTCGCCCTGGTGAGCGGATCAACGAGGGCAAGCTGGCCAAACAGCTGGATGTCAGCCGTACCCCGCTGCGCGAAGCCATGCAGCAACTGGTGTCTGAAAAGTTATTACGCTGGGAACGGAATAAAGGTTTCTTTTGCCGCGAACTGGATGAAAAAGAAGTATTTGATCTGTACGAATACCGGCAGTTACTTGAAGAACAGGCGGTGCGGCTGGCGTGCCGCCGGGCAACCGATGAGCAGTTGCAGGAATTTGCTGACTTTTATGCCGGTATACACGGGATTTACCAGCAGGATAAAACCGTCTCTAATCTGAAGATTGACCAGAAGTTTCATGAAACCCTGGCACGGTTGTCGGATAACGAAGAGATTGTTAATGCCCTGTGTAATGTTAATCAGCGGATTTATTTTATGCGCTGGATAGATGTTACCTCTGAGAAGGTCTTTGAGCCGAGCCATAAGCGCATTGTTGAAGCGGTTGTGGCCCGCAATGAAGAAGAGGCTGTCAGCTTGATTGGTGAGCATGTCAGCCGTCGCCGGGAAGAAATTTCAGTGTCTATCCGTCAGGCTTACGGGCTGATCTACACTGGCCAGATGCCCATCGAGTAATCTTTTTCAGGCATGCAGGCTGCTCAGCCTGCATGCGCTGTATCTCTGCTTATCTGAATCAGTTCCCGCTGACAGACCGCTTCCGTTAGACGTTTTCACCATTTTGCTGTTTTTGGCAGTCAGATTCGTCTGTACTGTTCCAGGCTTATTTATCAGCTGTTTTATATTGCCTGTGAAAGGGATCAGGGATTGAGAAACTTTGGTATATAGTGTTATATTTTTTTCTGTATACAGTTTTAAATACGAAAGATTCTAATAACAACGACAGAGATTTTGCAGCGTGACAGTGCTTACCTGTCTGCGATGACAATGGCAGACATGACAGGGCAGTAAGTGTTGTCCGGGCAAAGCTCGCCACACGGTGAAGACCCATGATAAGAAAAAAAATACTCAATCAAGTTTGTTCAGCGGCGATTGCGCTGGGTGTGTCAGTAAGCGCAAATGCTGAAGTGCTGGAGTGGACCTCAGGTCAGCTGGGTGGCGGCTGGTTCACCATGGCGTCCGGGGTGTCTAACCTGGTGAAAGATGCCTATCCTGATCTGACCCTTAAAATTGTACCGGGTGGTGGTACCACGAACCCGACCAAGATTGACCGTGGCATCAGCCAGTTTGGCTGGGGTCTGGACACTTTTTCGTATCAGGCCAGCAAAGGTGTGGTGCTGTATAACAACAAGCCCCATGAAAACCTGATGATGGTTGGCATGAGCTTCTCGGATATTTTCTACCACATGGTGGCCAGCGAGAATGCTAAATATAATTCCATTGAAGACCTGCTGAAGAACGGTAAAGACGTAAACATTGCGGTTGTTAAGCGTGGCTCTTCCGGTGAGCAGGCGTTCCGCTGGATGATGGAACAGTTTGGCACCAGCTACGATGACCTGAAAGACCGGGGCTTCAAGATTAACCACGGTAACTTCAGCGAGATGAGCTCCCAGTTCAAAGACGGTCAGGTTGATTACGTCTTCGGCGGTCAGGGCCTGCCGGGTGCTGCAATGATCGATATGGGTCAGGCCCGTAAGATGCATCTGGTGAACTTCTCAGACAAAACCCTGAAAGGCCTGAACGAAAAGTACGGTTTCCTTAACGGTACGATTCCTGCTGATACCTATGAAGGTGTGGCAGCGGCCAATACCATTAAAATGGCGACGACTTTGCTGGTAGGTAAAAATGTTAGCGAAGACACGGTGTATAAGGTGACTAAAACCCTGTGTGAGAATAACGCTAAATTGTCCAGCATTCATGCTTCCATGAAGGCGTTTGATTGTGCCACCGCATTCAAGAATGCGCCGGCTCCGGTTCATCCGGGTGCTGCCAAGTACTACAAAGAAGCGGGTTACATGTAAGGGGGCAGCCTATGCATAACCTGTTTGCGGCCGGGTATTTGCCCGGCCGTTTTATCTCCACCGTCTGTTGATTCCTCCGTGCAACCACACCGCCGGTTTATGCTGTTAAGCGGTATAATGGCACGGTCAACGGGTACGCTTTAGGGTGATGTTATGTTTTCTAATCTGACTGCGCCGGACAGCCGTTATGCTGTCTGGATGCTGCGATTTATTGCGCTGTGGGCATTTGCGGCCAGTGTCTTCCATCTTTATACCGCTTATATCGGATTTCTGGAGCCGCGGACCCAGCGTTCCCTGCATCTGATGTTTATGCTGCCGCTGGTGTTTCTGATGTTTCCGCGCCGGCGCAATCAGGTCAGTGTGGATCATCCTTTTATTCCCGGGCCAACGGCAATCGTGCTGTTTATCCTGTCGATTTTGCCTTTTCTGTATTCCTGGCTTGAAGCCGACCGGATCAACCTGCGTCTGGAAGGCATTGATGAAGTGCTGCCGGTTGAGCTGTGGATGGGCACGCTGGCAACGGTGCTGTTGCTGGAAGCCCTGCGCCGTTCGGTATCGCCGATTTTGGCGGGGCTGGTTACCGTTGGGATCAGTTATCTGTTTCTGACCGAGTATATGCCCGGCATCTTTAATTACCGGGATATGCCGTATTACGAAATTATTGAAACCCTTTACCTGTTTAACGGCCAGGGCATGTTTGGCTCGATTACCGGCATCGCGGCGACTATGGTGGCGATCTTTATTGCCTATGGTGCGTTCATGGAAGCCAGCGGTGTGGGTAAGTTATTCACCCAGGGCGGACAACTGATTGCCGGCCGTTACAGCGGTGGTCCGGCGAAGGTTGCAGTGGTGACCTCGGCATTCTTTGGCACCATGAGTGGCTCTGCCTCGGCCAACGTATTTACCACCGGCTCGTTTACCATTCCGATGATGAAGCGTATCGGTTTCCGGCCGCAGGTTGCCGGCGGCATTGAAACCGCCGCCAGTGTGGGTGGTCAGAGCGCGCCGCCGATCATGGGGGCAGGGGCCTTCATCATGTCGGAAATTACCAATACGCCGTACAGTGAAATCATTGTCGCGGCTATATTAGGTTCGTTGTGTTTCTTTACACTTATTTTCGTATCAGTGCATTTTGAAGCCCGTAAGCATGGTCTGAAAGGGATGGATGCCAGCGAGCTGCCAACCACGGCCGAAGTGCTGAAAAAACTCTATCTGCTGATTCCTATCGTGGTATTAATCGTGTTGCTGATGTTGCGTTATTCTCCGCATATGTCGGCCCTGTATTCGATTATAGCCACGCTGGTCGTGGTTACCCTGACCTCGGAGCGGTTCAGCCCTAAGAAGCTGTTTGATGTGCTGGTGACGGCCGGGCGTAATACCGTGACCATTGCCGTGGCCTGTGCCGGTGCCGGTATCATTGTTGCGGTGCTGACGAAAACCGGTCTGGTTGTTTCTATCGGTTCCATTGTGACTGATATTGCCAACGGCCAGATGTGGGTGGCGGCTATTGCGCTGATGTTTGTCACGCTGATAATGGGCATGGGGGTGCCGACGACGCCTGCGTACGTGATTACCTCGGCAATCGGTGCGCCGTTGCTGATTAATGAATTCGGTGCGCCGGTGCTGGCTGCGCATATGTTTATTTTCTACTTTGCCATTCTGGCGGATGCTACACCACCGGTATCCATTGCTTCATATGCGGCGGCGTCTATTGCCCGCTGTAATCCGTTGCTTACCGGCTTGCATGCTTCGCGGATGGCGATTGCCGGTTATGTGGTGGGCTTCAGTTATCTGTTTGTGCCGGAAATGCGCATGGAAGGCAGTTTTATCAGCATCATTGCCCATCTGACGGCCATTGTCGGCGGGTTGTCATTGCTGGCAGCGGGAATAGCCGGCTATTTCTCCAGCCATCTGAATATTCTGGCCCGGCTGTTGTTAATTGGCTTAGGTATCGGTATCGCGCTGTTCTCCTGGATTGATGTGTATCTGCGTGATGCTGCTGTGCTGGGGGTATTCCTGCTGCTGTATCTGTTTTCAAAAAGCCGGGCTTCCCGGGCAGAGGCTGTTTCCTGACAGTTGTTTTTCCTTTTAGTAACAAGCCCTCTGTATGAGGGCTTTTTTTTGTCTGCAACTGCTTGCCGGAGCTGACCGTTTTCTGAATAGGAAAAGCTGTGGAGTGGGCACCGTTTATTGTATTGAGTGGGGCTTAATTATCAGCATATTGCGGTTTATGCTTGGACGCTGGTGGCTGTTAAAGTCTGGGTGATTAAGAGGGAACCGGCCTGAGTGTCTGTTGCTGAAAGTAAAACGGATGTGGAAAAACGATGTTACCTGAGTTCCTGAGGAACCTGCTATCTGCGCGGTCAGGCTGTGGGCCATGCTGAGAGTTGTCTGGCTGGGGGGCGCGCAGATGAGCGCCTGGGGCTGTTTGCTATACAGCTTTCCCATGCTGGCCGAAGCCTTGCTGGCTGAGTATGGCTGGTCCAGATTTGAAGTCTATGCCGCTGGCAGCGTGGCGATGGCAGTGGCTGCGGTCAGTGCCTATCCGGTGGGGAGGTGGATTGATCTGGGCTACGGCCGGGCGGTGATGTGTCTGGGCGGGCTGTTAGGCGCCGGTGTGCTCTGTGGTCTGTCACAGGTTGAGGCGGTCTGGCAATTATACGCGCTGTACGTACTGATGGGGATGGCACTGGCGGCCAGCCTGTATGAGCCGCTGTTTGCCTGTGTGACCTTTTGTTTCGGCGTGGAGCAGGCCCGTTACATCATCCCGCGGCTGACCCTGTGGGCAGGCTTTGCCAGTCTGGTTTTCATGCCGTATACCCAGTTGTTGATTGATACCTTTGGCTGGCGCATGGCGATGCCGGTGTTAGGGCTGACCTATGTGCTGATTGCCCCGGGTATCTATTGCTGGCTGCTTAAGCCGCCTGAAAAACTGCCTGAGGTGCGTAAACCGGCGTCGCAAACCGTGGACGGTGTGCTCAGGCTGAGTGTTTTCTGGTATCTGGTGGTTGCATTTGTGGGCTACGGCCTGATTCAGGCCGGGCTGAATTTTCATCTGTTTGCCATCCTGCTGGAAAAGCAGTTAGGCGTTGCAACGGCAATCTGGCTGGTGGCGATGCTAGGGCCGGTTCAGGTTGCCGGCCGTATTTGGCTAATGCTGCTACTGCGTTCCCGGGCGGCTACCGGTGCCGCTGTCATGCTGACCCTGTTTCAGCCGCTGGTTTTACTGGCAATGTACTTAAGCAGTGCGCTTGTGCCTTTATGGGTGGTGATCATCGTGTTTTACGGTTTACTCGGCGGCAGTCTGATCATCGTGAAAGGCATTGTCATTATTGATTATTTCCCTGATCAGCCATACGGACGGGTGAATGCCTTGCTGACGGCACCCTATAATCTTGCTCAGGCGGTCGCACCTCTGGTGGGGGCTGCCCTGTGGCTGCTGGGCAGTTCCTATGACAGTTATCTGTGGTTGCTGTTTGGCGTAAGTTTGCTGATTCCGCTGAGTTTTTATCTGGCGCGGCGTGGGCATGAAAGAGGCAATTCAGAGGCGGAGCGGGTTGTGTGAAGGCAGGAATGTTACGGCTGATTACTCGCGGGTGCCGGTCTGCAGGTACTGAAAGCCCTGCGGCGGTGCCGCAGGGCTGATGGTCACTTATATTGTGCGAAGGCTTTACGGTTTTTGCTGTCGATGTAATCTGCCACGGATACCGCCGGGTATTTGGCCGCTTCATTCGCCAGTTTTTTAAAGTCCCGGGAATCGATAATGGCATCCGGATCCGGATCAAAGAAGATCGGCATTGAAAAGCGTTCGTGGCCGGAGCGGTTAATCACCCGGTGCAGGTTGGAAGACAGGTGGTTATTGGTCCAGCGATGCAGCAGGTCGCCAATGTTGCAGACAAAGGTGCCGTCAATGGGCTGAGCTTCGACCCATTCATTCTGCTTGTTCAGCACCTGCAGGCCGCCATTGTTGTCCTGCAGTAACAGGGTAATGACACCAAAGTCAGTATGTGCGGCAGCACCGAAACGTTCCTGAGCTTCGTCTTCTGAGCTGGAGCGTGGATAGTACACCAACTGGCCCCGGCCGAGTGGGCTGGTATAACGTTTGGCGAAGAAGTCGGCTTCCTCACCCATGCCAACGGCGATTGCTTTGAGTACCTGATGGCCAAGCTGACAGACGGCATCATAATAAGGCACGACGTTATCTTTGAGGGCCGGGTAAAATTCTGGCCACAGGTTATCGGCGATCAGGGGAATCTGGGCTTTTTTAGCGATAAGGGCATCGGACCACTGTTCCGGACCGGTAAAGAAAATTTCTTTCAGATCGTGGGTTTTAGCGCCTTCCAGGGTTGCCATTCCCGGTGCCAGCCAGCCCCGCTGTGAGGTGTTTACAGCCACTGCCTGTTTTTGTTCCGCAGGCAGGCGGAAAAATGCTTTTGACGTTTCCAGTGCATTGTCGATAAGTCGCTGATCAATACCATGATTTTTAATATAGAAAAAACCGGTATTCAGTGCAGCTTCCATGAGCGGCTGGCTAACGGCTTCGATATCGCCATTCTGAATCAGCGGAGCAAAGTCGATCACGGGAATATCTTCCGGTGATAAAGCTTTAGCGGCAGCGTAATCCTGGTTGTTCGCTTGCATATGCAGAAGTCCCGAATTCAGACGCACACATGCAGAAGACAGTATGCCTGCGCCGGATGTTTTTATTATGAACGGCGCAGAATAATGCTGTGCCGGATTTTGAATATAGTACTTTATACCAATCTGTATACAGTTTTTGAATAGCCAGAACGCCTCAATTTACCGATAACCTGAGAGATTTGCCTAAATGCCTGCAGGGCGCCGATGGGCGTATCAGAGCGGAAGTCTGACTATGCGGCGTAAACGGAATGGCTCAGCAGGGGATATCCTGCTGAGAGGTTTCAGGAGAAGCGGTTTGGGCTGAAGGCTTGCGGGGCAATGTCGGTATCCTGTCCTGACATGAGTTGTGCCACAAGCTGGCCGGTTGCCGGGCCAGTGCTGAAACCGATGTGGTGGTGGCCGGTTGCCAGCCATAACCCCGGACACTCTTTAACTTCCCCGATAGCCGGCAGCGCATCCGGCAGTGTCGGCCGTCGCCCAAGCCAGGGCTGATCGAGGGGCTGCCCCAGCGGGAATGCCTGGCGGGCACTGGGGATGATGGCTTCAAGCTGCACCGGACTGGCGGGGGCATCCCGCTCCTTAAGTTCAACACCTGACGTGAGCCGGTAGCCCTGTTCCATCGGGGTAAGTACATAGCTGCCATCCACATCATGCACGGGCCGGCTGAGGGGCTGTTCAGCAGTGCTGCTGAAATGCTGATGGTAGCCCCGTTCATAGGCCATTGGCAGTTTGCAGTTCAGCGCTGACAACAGATCATTACTCCAGGGGCCCAGTGCGACGACCAGCTTTTCACAGCTGAGCTCAGTGCTGGCGGTGGCTAACTCAAACCCCTGTGATGTCTGCCTGACGTTGCGGATATCAGCAACCCGGAACTGACCGCCGGCGGCAATGAAGAGTTGGCGGTAGGCGAGGGTGACCTGCGCGGGGTTATCCACGCTGGCAGCATCACGGACCCAGGTTGCCCTGTGGTAGGTCTGTTGCAGCCCCGGTTCGAGCTGCTGCAGTTCCTCAGTGCTGAGAATTTGCATATCGACCCCGGCATCCTGCAACATGCGGCGTTCATAAGCGGCAGCATTAAAGCTTTCCGGGGTTCTGTAGAGCTTCAGCCAGCCGGTGGCACGCAGGCGCTGCTGACTGTCGGCCTGTGTCAGCCACTGTTGATGCAGTTCAATACTTTTGCGTACCAGTGCACTGAGTGCGGTGATCCGGTAGCTGTCAGATGCTTCATTGGCATGGGTCATGAAGCGTACCATCCAGCCGCAATTACGCAGCAGGTAACCGGTCTGATAACGCAGGGAAGGAGACTTCCCCGTGAGCATGGGCAGCAGGGATTTCCACAGCCGGGCATTATTCATGGGCAGTACTGAACTGGTGGCCAGTACGCCGGCATTACCGTAGGAGGTTTCGATAACCGCTTCGCTGCGGTCGAGCAGCGTTACCCGGTAACCCTGACGTTGCAGTTCGAGTGCGCAGCTGACGCCGACAATGCCGGCACCCAGTACACACACAGAAGGCTTATGGCCTGCGGAATTCGGAGCTTGATCTTGCAGCATGGGATGAACGTATCTTCCGGTCTTTAGCGTTATAGTTATGGTAGACGTTTTAGTCTACAGTATTGTATACAGTTTTTTTGAGATCACCTAGTGTCTCAGATATCGGAATGAATGGCTGAACAGGTTTTAAATTAAGTAATGGCTGAAGTGGATAGTTTTAAAGTTGGGGTGCTCATGCTGAACACCCGGTTTCCCCGTTTACCCGGTGATATCGGCAATCCGGATTCACTGCCCTGTGAGGTGATCATCCGGCGGGTGGATGCGGCCCGGGTGGATAATGTGGTGGGCAGTGAGGCTCCGGAAGCAGCCCTGCAGCAGATTCTGTTACAGGCCGGCGATGAGTTACAGGCACAGGGTACTGACTTGCTGGTGACGTCCTGTGGTTTTCTCAGTTGCATGCAGGATGCGCTGGCGGCACGGTATCAGGTGCCGGTTATTGCCAGCTCGCTGGTGCTGATGCCATTCCTGCGCACGGTTTACGGGCCGGCGGAAATCGGTGTGCTGACCTTCGACAGCCGTAAACTGACCGCACTGCATTTTAATGGCTGGTTTGATGAGCAGATCGGCATTGCCGGTATCGAGCAGGGAAAGGAGCTGTACCGGGTGATCAGCCAGGATGAAACGGAACTGGATGCGGAACAGGCTGAGCAGGATGTTCTCATGGCGGTGGATGCTCTGCGTCAGCGACAGCCGGGTATCAGGGTGCTGGTGCTGGAATGCACGAATTTATCCCCGTACAGAGCGGCAATTAAGCGGCACACCGGCTTACCGGTATACGATCTGATGACCGCTGTTAACTGGGTCAGAAACGCCCATTTATAAGTATTTGGGCGAAGGTTAGCGATACTTTTCTCCTGTATGTGAAAAGTTTTTTCCACTTTATTGTCCTCCCGGTAAGATCCTGAAACAGGCAGGAGCTGTGGCGGTGCCTCCGTATGTTTTTGTGCTCTATATTATTGATTCCGTTATTGTATTTGCTTTGATAAGGGGTATTCATAATGCCTATACGGAATGTGTATACGCATTATGCATAGGGGGCACATACGTATCCTGTATAGGGGTAGTTAGTATTTCGATTGGTGAAAGTCAGGGGCTTGGTTAGGCTGTATTGCTAGACAAGAAGGGGTTAACCCCACGGGGCCGGTGGTCGGCTCCATAAGAATAACAACGAAACCTTGATAGGATTTTTTCCCATGATGAAGAGAACAGCAAGTTTACTTGCCGGTGCATTGCTAAGCATGTCTGCAACTGCGCTGCAGGCTGAAACCCTGAAGATGGCATATGATGCTGACCCGGTAACGCTTGATATTCACGAGCAGCTTTCTGGCGGTATGCTGCAGCTTTCCCACATGGTGTATGACCCGCTGATTCGCTGGGACCGTAACCTGGGCTTTGAGCCACGCCTGGCTGAGAGCTGGGAGCGTATCGACGATAAGACAATGCGTTTCAAACTGCGTGAAGGTGTGACGTTTCATTCCGGTAATCCGCTGACTGCGAAAGATGTCCAGTTTACCTTTGACCGTCTGCTGAACTCCCCTGATTTTAAAGGCATTTTTTCCAAGTTTGAGTCGGTCAACGTTGTTGACGATTACACCTTTGATCTGGTGACTAAAGAGCCGTTCCCGCTGGTTCTGAACAACGCGACTTACATCTTCCCGATGGACAGCAAGTTCTATTCCGGTCAGGACGCGAACGGTAATGCTAAAGATATGCTGGTTAAGTTCGGTAATTCTTTTGCGTCAACCAATGTGTCCGGTACAGGTCCTTATACGGTTACTTACCGTGAGCAGGGCGTACGTACTGAGTTTGCCCGCAACCCGAATTACTGGGATAAAGATTCCAAGGGTAACGTTGATAAAATTGTTCTGACGCCGATCAAAGAAGCACCCACCCGTGTTGCCGCGCTACTGTCCGGCGATGTGGACTTCATGATGCCGGTACCGCCAACCGATCATAAGCGTATCGATGGCAGTGACAAAGTTGATCTGGTGACTATGCCGGGTACCCGTATTATCACGTTCCAGATGAACCAGAACCGTGTCGAAGCACTGAAAGACGTTCGTGTTCGTCAGGCAATCGTTTACGCGATCAATCAGGAAGGTATCGTTAAGAAGATCATGCGTGGTTTTGCGACCCCTGCTGCGCAGATGAGCCCTGAAGGTTATCTGGGTTTCAACCCGGATCTGAAACCGCGTTACGACCTGAAGAAAGCTAAAGCGCTGATGAAGGAAGCCGGTTACGAAGACGGTCTGAGCCTGACGATGATGGCGCCAAACAACCGTTACGTGAACGATGAAAAGATCGCTCAGGCGGTGGTTTCCATGCTGGCTAAGATCGGTATTAAGGTTGACCTGAAAACGATGCCTAAAGCACAGTACTGGCCAACCTTTGACGAGCGTGCAGCAGATATCATGATGATTGGCTGGCATGCAGATACTGAAGATTCCAACAACTTCTATGAGTTCCTGTCTGCCTGTCCGGATGCCGATACAGGTCTGGGTCAGTACAACAGCGGTAACTACTGTAACCCTGAAGCTGACAAACTGATGGCGCAGGCTAACGTTGAAACCGATCCGGCCAAGCGTGCTGAGCTGATGCAGCAGATTGAACAGATGCTGTATGACGACGCCGCTTTCATCCCACTGCACTGGCAGAACCTGGCGTGGGCATCTGCGAAAGGTGTCGAAATCGAGCCGGTTGTTAACAAGATGAACTTCCCTTACCTGGGTGACCTGGTAATCAAGCGCTAAATCGCTGTCTGCAGCCTTCGGGCTGCAACCGGGGGCTCAGTTCGCCAATTGACCTGAGCCCTTCATTCCTGATCAGATAAACGACTGAATTATAATTACTCGCTAGCCGGGACGGGTATCCTGTACCCGACCGAAAATACTTATGTTTGCAGGCTGAATTCTATGTTCGCTTTTTTAATCAAACGCTTAGCACAAGCTATCGTGGTGATGTTTGTGATCAGCATCATCAGTTTTTCGATACAGGACAACCTGGGTGACCCGTTGCGGGAACTGGTGGGGCAGTCGGTATCGGAAGAGGAGCGTCATGCGCTTCGTGAGGAAATGGGACTGAATGACCCGTTTCTGGAACGTTATCTTCGGTTTGCTGAGAATGCTGTCCAGGGTGACCTGGGGACGTCTTACTTCTTTAAAGAACCTGCCCTGCAGGTGATTCTTGCCAAACTGCCGGCCACACTGGACCTGGTATTTGGTGCGACCCTTATTATTATCGGTTTTTCTGTACCGCTGGGGGTTTACGCGGCCATCAAGCCCCGCAGCTGGTTCTCTAAACTGGTTATGGGCTTCAGTACCGTGGGTATTTCGATTCCGGTATTCCTGACAGCCATTGGCCTGATCTATCTGTTTTCTATTGAGCTTGGCTGGATGCCGTCATATGGCCGTGGCGAAGCGGGGCATATCTTCGGTTGGGATACGGCGTTTGTGACCGCCGACGGGCTGATGCATCTGATACTGCCATGTATTACGCTGGCGTCGATTATGTTGCCGCTGTTTATCCGTCTGATCCGTTCGGAAATGATGGAAGTTTTGCAGTCTGAGTACGTCAAGTTTGCCCGGGCGAAAGGCCTTTCGCCGACCCGTATTTATTTTTTACATGCTTTGAAAAATACCATGCTGCCGGTCATTACCGTGGGTGGTGTGCAGATTGGTACCATGGTGGCCTATACCATTCTGACGGAAACGGTGTTCCAGTGGCCGGGCATGGGCTTCCTGTTCCTGGAAGCGGTAAACCGGGTAGATACGCCACTGATCGTCGCTTACTTAATAGTCGTTGGTGCGATTTTCGTCATCACCAACACCATTGTTGATTTGATTTATGGTTTGGTGAATCCAACCGTGAAACTGTTTGGGGGCAAATAATCATGACTCAGACATCTTCTGCACTGGCGGATGAAGCGCCAACCATGATGCAGCGATTTGTGAAATCGCATTTCTGGCACAGTTTTAAAATTGACCGTGTGGCTCAGCTGAGCTTCATGGTATTCATGGCCTACGTGCTGATGGCGTTACTGGCGCCACTGCTGGCTCCGTTTGATCCGTACGATCCGGCCAGTATCGATATTATGAACTCTGAACTGCCGCCGAGCTGGCAGGAAGAAGGGGAAGCTTCGTTCTGGTTGGGCACCGATGCACAGGGCCGGGATCTGTGGTCGACCATTCTTTACGGTACCCGGGTGTCGCTGACAATCGGTATCTGTGCGGTGCTGCTGCAGGCTTTACTGGGCATCTGTATCGGTCTGGTGGCCGGTTATGTGGGCGGTAAAGTCGACAGCCTGCTGATGCGGATGGCAGACGTACAGCTGTCCTTCTCAACCATGATGGTGGCGATTATTGTACTGGCGGTATTCCAGGCAACCTTTGGCACTCAGCTGTATCAGGATCTGGCGATGGTGATGCTGATTCTGGTCATCGGTATCGCGGAATGGCCGCAGTATGCGCGGACCGTCCGGGCGTCTGTACTGGCGGAAAAGGAAAAAGAGTATGTGGATGCTGCCCGGGTCATGGGCCTGCGGGCGCCGCGGATCATGTTCCGTCATATTCTGCCGAATACCCTGTCGCCGATTCTGGTTATCTCAACGGTACAGATCGCCAATGCGATTATTTCTGAGGCCGCGCTGTCCTTTCTTGGGCTGGGTATGCCGGTGTCTCAGCCGTCACTGGGATCGCTGATCTCAAGTGGTTTTGAATTTATCTTCTCCGGTATCTGGTGGATCACTGTGATTCCGGGCGTGGTGTTAGTGGTGCTGGTGCTGGTCATGAACTTACTGGGCGATTGGCTGCGTGATGTACTGAACCCGAAGCTTTATAAGGGGTAAGCCAATGGCATTATTAGAAGTTAACAATTTAGAAGTCAGTTTTGGTCTGCGCAGCGGTGCAGTAAAAGCCCTGCGGGATATCAACTTTTCACTGGAACGCGGCGAGCGGATCGGTGTGGTGGGTGAGTCCGGTGCCGGTAAGTCGGTTCTGGGATTCTCTATCCTGAACCTGATTTCCCAGCCGGGATGGATCTCCGGAGGCGACGTCCGTTTTGAAGGCAAGAGCCTGCAGAATCTGGAAGACAAGGATATGCGTACCATCCGTGGTAACCGTATCGCAATGATCTTCCAGGACCCGATGATGACCCTGAACCCGGTGCTGACCATCGGTGATCAGATGGTTGAGTGTCTGCTGGCCCACCGTGAGATCAGTAAGGCCGCCGCCCGTAAGATTGCCCTGCAGAAACTGATGCAGGTACAGATTCCGTCTCCGGAAACGCGGCTGGATCAGTATCCGCATGAACTGTCCGGTGGTATGCGTCAGCGGATCGTCATCGCGATTGGACTGCTGATGGACCCGGACCTGATCATTGCCGATGAGCCGACCACCGCACTGGATGTAACCATTCAGGCGGAGATCATGGAGCTGATGCTGGAGCTGTGTGAGCGTAATAACGTTGCTCTGATCCTGATCACCCACGATCTTGGGGTGGTGTCTCAGGTTACCCAGCGCACCATGGTGATGTATGCCGGCCGGGTCATCGAGCAGGGGCCAACCAAAGAAATTATCAATGATGCTCAGCATCCTTATACCCAGGGCCTGATTAATGCCCTGCCACAGATGGGCGTACGCGGTGAACGTTTGCAGCAGATTCGCGGCTCCATGCCGACCCTGCAGGCGATCCCGAAAGGCTGTGCGTTCAGTAACCGTTGCGACTATGCCACAGAGCGTTGCCGGGTGATTCCGGAATTTACCCGCTCCGGCGGATGTCTGGTGGCATGCCACATGGTTGAAGAGTTGGTTGCGCAGTCCGAAAACAAGGCGCAGGAAGGGGGATCATAAGGTGTCAGCACAAGAATCAAAGCAGTCATTGCTGCAGGTCCGGGACCTGTATAAACGCTTTTCTATTTCCGGCGATTTTCTGGATCAGTTGCGTTTCGAAGGCGGTAAGATCAAGCGCCATCAGGAATTTGTTCACGCCATCAATGGTGTGGATCTGGATATTTTTAAAGGTGAAGCCCTGTGCGTGGTCGGTGAATCCGGCTGCGGCAAGTCTACCGTTGCCCGTACGGTGATGGGCCTGCTGGAGCCCAGTGGCGGTACCGTCAGCTATGATGGCCAGCGGATTGATAACCTGTCGGCGCAGCAGATGCTGCCTTACCGTAAAAAGATGCAGATGATCTTCCAGAATCCTTTTGCATCCCTTAACCCGCGAATGACGATTACCGAAACCCTGTCTGAGCCGGTGAAGTTTCACAACCCTAAGTGGTCCCGTATGGAAGTGCGGGACAAGGTGCATGAGGTGATGCATTCTGTGGGGGTTGATCCGAGCTGGGGCGTGCGTTTCCCCCACGAGTTTTCCGGCGGTCAGCGGCAGCGGATCAGTATCGCCCGTGCACTGGCGGTCGACCCTGAATTCATCGTTGCAGATGAGCCGATTTCGGCACTGGATGTATCCATTCAGGCGCAGGTGCTGAACCTGATGATGGATGCACAGGAACAGCGCGACCTGACCTATATGTTTATCACCCACGATTTATCCGTGGTGGAACATTTTGGTACCCGGGTAGCGGTTATGTATCTGGGCACCCTGTGTGAAATCGGTGACAGCCATACGGTATTTGATCAGCCACGGCACCCTTATACCAAGGCGCTGTTGTCGGCAATTCCGAAACTGGCGGATCACCGTCCGAATCACATTAAGCTGCAGGGTGAGGTATCCACACCGGTTAATCTGCCAAGCGGCTGTGTATTCCATGGCCGCTGTCCTTACGCGAATGACCGCTGTCGGGAAGAAAAGCCACAACTTATGTCAACAGAGGGTGGCATTAAGGTTGCGTGTCACGCCGTAGAAGAGCAGCGTATCGATTAATACGTCATAATGCTTATTCTTAAGTACGTATATCACATTCGAGCCTAGCCAAAGAGAATAACGAATATGCTTACCGTTAGCTGCGCGTTTGATGCGGGTAATATTGAGGTAGTGGATCAGCGTAACCCTGCGGATATTCAGCTGAATATCCGTAAGGATCATCAGTCTGATTTTTTTCAGTGGTTTTTTTACCGTGTTCAGGGGGCCGCCGGCCAGCAACTGCGCATGCGCTTGCTGAATGCTGATCAGGCCGCCTATGTGGATGGCTGGGAAGATTATCAGGCCGTGGCTTCCTATGACCGGGAGCACTGGTTTCGGGTACCCACCCGGTACGAAAACGGCGAACTGGTGATTGAGCACCAGCCGGAAACCAACAGCCTGTATTACGCCTACTTTGCGCCGTACAGCTATGAACGCCATCTGGACCTGCTGGCCTGGGCCGAACAGCACAGCAACTGTCGCAGTGTCCGGTTAGGGCAAACCCTGGATGGCCGGGATCTGGATCTGCTGGTGGTCGGTAATCCGGCGGTGGCCAAAGCGGCTGTCTGGGTGACCGCCCGGCAACATCCCGGTGAAACCATGGCAGAATGGCTGGTGGAAGGTTTTCTGGAGCGTCTGTTCGATAATGACGATGCCCAGGCCCGCCGCCTGAGCCAGCAACTGGTGTTTTTCGTGGTGCCAAATATGAATCCGGATGGTTCAGTCCGGGGACATTTGCGGACCAATGCAGCCGGAGTGAACCTTAACCGGGAGTGGATGACACCGTCCATGGAACAGAGCCCGGAAGTATATCTGGTCCGTCAGCAAATGGCCCAGACCGGGGTGGACTTACATCTGGATATCCACGGCGATGAAGCCTTGCCGTGTAATTTCATTGCCGGTCAGGAAGGCATTCCGGACACTTCGGCAGCGATTCTGGCGGCAGAGCAGCGTTTCCAGGAAGTGCTGATGACGGCCAATCCAGACTTCCAGATGGAACGGGGCTATGAGCCGGGTGTCTTTGGGGAAGAGACCCTGACCATGTGTTCCAACTGGGTGGGGCAGCATCACAACTGCCCGGCCATGACGCTGGAAATGCCGTTCAAAGATTACGACCTGCAGCCGGACCCGGTGCAGGGCTGGTCAGCAGGCCGCTCTGCAAAATTAGGGGCAAGCCTGTTAGATCCGATCGCAGACTGGTTGCAGAACCGTGACCGGACTGAGTCCGGGGACGCCTGCTAAATGGAAATTCGCTGGCTGGAAGATTTTATTGCCCTGGCGCGTACGCGGAATTTTTCCCGTGCCGCGGATGACCGTAATGTTACCCAGCCTACTCTGAGCCGCCGGATTAAACTGGTGGAAGAGGAAATGGGCGTCACGCTCATTGACCGTAACACGCTGCCGCTGTCGTTAACGGCAGCGGGAGAAGTGTTTCTGGCCTCGGCGGAACAGATCTCCCGCATTCATCATGATGCCAAAAGCCGCTGTAAAGATATTCTGGAGCAACAGAGTAACCGGCTGACATTCGCGGCTACCCAGTCTTTGTGTCTGGGTTTCTGGAAGTCCTGGCTGATGCCGCTGGCCGGCGATCTCGATGTTGATATGGTGCACAACCTGAAATCTACCACCTGGATGGGGGCGGATTTTGTGGAGGCACTGAGTAATAACGAATGTGATTTGGTGTTGTGCTACTGGCACCCGACCATCGATTTTTTACAGCCACTGGCCGATGAGCGTTTTGAGCATATTCTGGTGTGCCAGGAACAACTGGTGCCGGTAACTGCACTGGATGACGACGGCAAACCTCTGTATCAGTTACCTGGCAGCAAGCGCCACCCGGTGCCGTTTATCGGCTATCACGATAATGCTTTTCTGAAGCCGGTGATCCGCAGCTTTCTGCAGCGCCGGGAGCCTGCGCCGCACTTGCTGACCATGAACGAGAACGTCAACTCGGTCAGCGCCAAGGCCATGGTGAAGGAAGGGTTTGGTCTGGGCTGGTTGCCCACCACCTTGCTGGAAGATAACTTCCGCTATAACCGTCTCGATTTTGCTGCCGATCAGAGCTGGAATATTCCAGTGGAGATCCGCCTGTATCGCTCGCGGCTTAATCAGAATCAACAATTACAAAAACTCTGGCCCCATTTACAGCGCACCCTGCCGTTAGAAAAGGTATCGCTGGCGGTGGGAGATGACCATAAGGTGTCGGTTAATTCATGAATCAACAGGCCTATTTTTCCCACCTGAACAGATTACAGCAAACCACAGAAAACCTGCTGGCGGATGCCGGGTTCGACGGTTTACTGATCGGCTCAGGCGGTTCCTCCCTGCGTTTTCAGGACGATTACAGACATACCTATAAAGCCAATCCGAATTTTGTG
Organism: Aliamphritea hakodatensis; assembly: GCF_024347195.1. Classification (NCBI taxonomy): domain Bacteria; kingdom Pseudomonadati; phylum Pseudomonadota; class Gammaproteobacteria; order Oceanospirillales; family Oceanospirillaceae; genus Aliamphritea; species Aliamphritea hakodatensis. The sequence continues at coordinate 3,889,532 of NZ_AP025281.1, read as the reverse complement.
CACTGGCTGCCGTTTCTGACCCAGCATCCGGGTTGCTGGCTGCTGGTTCAGCCGGGTAAAAAGCCGGTTCTGTATTTCGTGATGGCCGATGACTTCTGGCATGTGACCCCGGAACTGCCGGCTGACTGGTGGGCCGAAGCGTTCGACGTGGTAGCGATCAAAGACAGTGCTCCGGTCAGCCAGGATAATCTGGCTGTGATTACCGAGCACATGCCGGCGTTTGCCCGCGACAGCTGGACGCATAATCCACAGGCGCTGATCCAGGAGCTGCACCGGGTGCGCCGGGTTAAGTCTGAATGGGAACATGATTGCTTGCGCGAAGCGAATATTCTCGCCGTGCAGGGGCATTTGCGGGCTGAGCAGGGCTTCCGTGCCGGTGAGTCTGAGTATGAGATTCATCAGGGCTATCTGGCGGCGATCGCACATAACGAAAAACAACTGCCTTATGACAACATTGTCGGTCTGAATGAACATGCTGCGGTGCTGCATTATCAGTGGCAGGACCGCAGCCTGCCGGATCAGCACCGTACCTTGCTGATCGATGCCGGGGCGAACTATCTTGGCTACGCGGCGGATATTACCCGTACCTACGCCGCTGAGGCCGGTGTGTTTGCCGACTTGCTGGCGGCCATGGAACAGGCGCAGCTGGAAACGCTGAGCGAGATGCGGGCAGGTGTCAGCTATGTGGATCTGCATCTGGGTATGCATCGTAAGATTGCCGGCATTCTGCAGCAGGCCGGTATTGTCCGGGCTTCGGCGGATACTCAGCTGGAAGAAGGTGTGACCCGGGTATTCTTCCCGCATGGTCTGGGGCATCTGTTGGGCATTCAGGTGCATGACGTAGGCGCCTGGCAGCATGACCAGTTGGGCACTGAACCTGCGCCACCGGCGGAACATCCCTTCCTGCGTTATGCCGGAGACCTGGAAGCCGGCAGCGTGTTAACCGTTGAACCGGGTCTTTATTTTATCCCCAGCCTGTTACAAACCTTACGTCAGTCACCGGTCGCAGAGCTGATCGACTGGGCACTGGTTGAGCACCTGCTGCCATTTGGCGGCATCCGGATTGAGGACAATGTGCTGATTACTGCGCAAGGGATTGAAAACTTTACCCGTGATGCGTTTGTCGCAGCACAGTAAAACTGCCGTTAAAATACCGCCGGGACTTGGATGCTGGCAGCGCTCATATTATAGTGCAAGTGATGTAGGGCCATTTGCGGCCTGCTATGCAGGCCGGCATAACAACGGTCTGTTTCCCTGATGTGCCACCGGAAAGACCGGCCACACAGAGCATTTTTTGTAGGATCTTATATAGATGCGTGAGCAAGATAATCTGGAAGTCCCGAGTTTCGGACCGGCTGATCCCAGTCTGGTGAAACAATCCCCTGAAACTAAGCTGGGTGACGGCGTGATTGCCCAGTCTGTCAATGCCGAGCAGGCAAAAAAGGGTAAGGGTTTTATCCTGATGGTCGTACTGCTGCTGGCAGCCGTGGTTGCCGGTCTGGGCTATTGGGGGAAGTTGCAACAGGACCAGATCCTGCAACAACAGGCGTTACTGGCTGCGCAGTCAAAACAGGTTGAAGATTTATCCGGGCAGATCGTCCAGTTACAGCAATTACTCAAGAGCGCGGAAAGCAGTGTCGAGCAGTCTGATGAATCCCTGCTTGAATGGGTAAACAACCGGGCTGCAACAGCAGATCAGAAGATTCAGGCGCTCGCTGAACAGCTGACATCCTTACAGGCAAAAGTAGATAAACAAACCACAGAACAACTTAGCCAGCAGGCAACAACGCTGGATAAACTGAATGCCGGTTCGGCGGAGCAGGCTAAGTCGCTGAATAGCCTGACAACCCGTCTGGTTGCAGTGGAAACCCTGAGTGGTGAGCTGGAAGCGGTCAATAAGTCTGCGGCTTCCAGTCAGCAGAGCATTGATAAGCTGGGTAAGGATCTGGCCGGGGTTAATGCCGGTCTGGATAAGCAGATTAAGTCAGTCAGCACCAAGCTGGCCAGTCTGGAAAAGAGCCTTCAGGCACAGGATAAATCACTTAAGGCAGCCAATAAGAAAATCAGCGGCAGCAGCGGTGCTGACAGCAAACAGCTGGCGCAGGTGCGGGCTGATCTGGCAGCGCTGAGTGCGGATTACCAGATTTTATCTGAAGGTCAGGAGCTGCAGCGTGTGGCTTTATCCCAGCAGGGTAAAGATCTGAACCGCCGTATTGATCAGGTAGGTTCGCAGGGAAGTCAGGGCGGTGCAACTGCCGCGTCACTGGAACGCCGGGTTAAGATCAATGAACAGGCTGTTAAAGCGATTGACGGTTCCCGTCTGGTGCTGAACAAGGAACTTTTACGGATCCGTCAGCGTCTTAATAATCTCCAGTTACAGGTAGAAAGCCTGCAATAAATGCCGCGGGTACCGGGCACATTCTGATGAATGTGTTTTGCAGTGCCGCTAAACCCCGAGTAAGAATACCGAACCTGACATCCAGGGTGTCAGGTTCATAACACTGAAGGAAAATAGTACGTAATGGAAATTCGTGCCTTTTTTGCTTTACCGCTTCCCGGGGCTGTTGCCCGCTCTCTGGCTGATCATGCTGATACACTTTGTCAGTTTGATAAGCATGTAGAGGTTAACTGGGTCGATTCAGAATGTTATCATTTAACCCTATGCTTCATGGGGAATATAAGTCTCGAGCAAGTTGATCGTCTTGAACAGATAGCAGGTAAGCATCTTGCGGATTTCCGCTCTTTTCAGGTGCATATAAATACCTCCCAGTACTATCCGGTGAATAAGCATTTATCGCTGATCGCGGCCATGAGTCCTGAACATCAGGCGCTGAGCCAGTTGAATAAACTGATGATGCAGGTCGCGCAGGAAGCGGGCATTGCTTATACCGAAGAAGACTTTCAGCCACACATCACGTTAGGCCGCTTACCGGCAGAGAACCGGTTCAATGTACCTGAGCACTGGCCAGAGCTGGATCTTATCAGCCTGGCAGACGAAGTGATCCTGTACCAAAGTAAACCAGGCGAGCGTGGTTCGATCTATACCCCTTTATTTGAAATCCCTTTGCAGGATATGGCCTGATGTAAGCTCTGCTGATTCCGGCGCATCCTGCTAATAAGCAGAGACTTATGATGTTTAAGCCTGAATTACTTTCTCCGGCGGGTACGCTGAAGAATATGCAGTACGCTTTTGCCTACGGCGCCGATGCCGTGTATGCCGGCCAGCCCCGTTACAGCCTGCGGGTGCGTAACAACGACTTCAATCTTGAAAAGCTCGAGCAGGGCATCAACATTGCGCATCAGCAGGGCAAGAAGCTCTATCTGGCGAGCAATATCATGCCGCACAACAGCAAGCTGAAAACCTACATCAATGACTTGCGTCCGGTAATCGAAATGGGGCCGGATGCGCTGATCATGTCCGATCCCGGGCTGATAATGATGGTCCGTGAAGAATGGCCGGATGTGCCGATTCACCTGTCGGTGCAGAGCAATACCATGAACTGGGCCAGCGTGAAATTCTGGCATCAGGCCGGTGTTGAGCGGATCATTCTTTCCCGTGAGCTGTCGCTGGATGAAATCGAAGAAATCCGTGAGAAGTGTCCGGAAATGGAGCTGGAAGTGTTTGTGCATGGATCTTTGTGCATTGCCTATTCCGGCCGTTGTCTGCTGTCCGGTTATATCAATCACCGGGACCCGAATCAGGGAACCTGCACCAATACCTGTCGCTGGAAATATGATGCCCACGAAGCGGAGCAGGACGCCAGCGGTGATCTGATTCCGGTACAGAACTTCGATCCGGCTGGATCTGCTCAGCCTCAGCCTGATCTGGGCATGGGTAAGCCAACCGATAAAATGTACCTGCTGCAGGAAGAAACCCGTCCCGGTGAATTTATGCCTGCCTATGAAGACGAGCATGGTACCTATATCATGAACTCCAAGGATCTGCGGGCCATTCAGCACGTGCCCCGTCTGGCTAAAATGGGTGTTCACTCACTGAAAATTGAAGGCCGTACCAAGTCACATTATTACGTTGCCCGTACGGCTCAGGCGTACCGCAAAGCGATTGACGACATCGCTGCCGGCCGGCCGTTTGATATGGGGCTGATGGACACGCTGGAGAATCTGGCAAACCGCGGCTACACCGAAGGGTTTTACCGCCGCCATGTGCATGATGAATATCAGAACTATGAGAATGGCAGCTCTGTTGGGGTACACCAGCAGTTTGTCGGCGAGATTATCGGCCGTGATGAACAGCAGGGAACCATTGATGTTGAAGTGAAAAACCGCTTTGCCGTCGGTGACCAGCTGGAGCTGATGACGCCGTCCGGTAACCACACCTTTACGCTTTCACAGATGGAAAACCTTAAGGGCGAAGCGAAGGATACCGCGCCGGGCTCCGGTCACTTCATGCGGATTCCGGTGCATTTTGCTGCTGATATGGAATACGCACTGCTGATGCGCAACCTGCCGAATGCACCTGCATATAGCAGCGCTGAAGCATCCTGAGTCGCAGGGACATTTAATTTACAGGGACACTGACATCGCATGATTGCCATGGCAGAAAAGTATCGGACTGGCCGCGCACTGCGGCCATTTTCATTTGCGGTCGCCATGGTCACCTGCCTCACAGGCACCGTGGCAGCGGCCGGCGTTACCGATATCCACTGGTTACAGGCGCTTAGCCTGCTGAGTGCCGCGGTGCTGTTACAGGCCGGGGTGAACCTGATCAATGACTACAGTGACTTACCTCTGCTAGCCGGGGATGCACTCAGCCGCCGGCTGATCCGTAACAATGTCCGCATTGCTGTTGTGTGTTTTGCTGCAGCCTCAGCCGTTGCTCTGTATTTTATCCTGCTCAGGGGGTGGCCCGCGCTGTTGCTGGTGTTCATCGGCATGCTGGGTGCGCTGGGTTACACACTGGAGCCGCTTAACCTGAAACGCCGTGGCTATGCGGTAGCATCCGTGTTCTGGCTGATGGGTGTGCTGATGGTATGCGGCAGCTTTTATTTTCTCACCGGCCGGTTGGATGGCAGCATAATCCGGTTGTCGATACCGGTCAGCTTGCTGACCAGCCTGTTGCTGCTGGCCAATGAAATCCGGGATTTTGAAACCGACAGGGCGCAGGGCTGCCGAACCCTTACCGTACGGGAGGGGCTGGTGGCGGCTGTCAGGTTATACCGTCAGGGGTTGGCGCTGGTTGTGATCAGCTGTACGGCGCTGTATCTGGTGGGTGATTTGCAGATCATCTGGCCGCTGATAGTGTCTGCCCCTCTGGGCATTCCCTTATTCTTAATGGCCGGTTTGGGGCAGCACGCCCGGAAACAGCTGCCACCGGCCACCGGACGTTTTTTTCTGTTGTTCGGATTGCTTTACCTTACCACTTTGTGAACTTGCCGGTTGACCTGTGCTGATCGCCCCAATACCTTAGGGAGATAACAAATAAAAAATTTTCTAACAGCCTGATGTATAAGGTTGTTTATTGCAGTTCTCAGGGGTCTGAGCTTGATTGGTTTGCTACTGAAAAAATGGATGTTGATTGTGTTGGGAGTCGCACTCTCCGGCACGCTGCTGGCCGAAGATACGTTTATGCTCTCCCGGGAAGAGGAGCGCTGGCTGGAACAGCATCCTGACATCCGTTTTGCCCCGGCCCCCTATTATCCGCCGGTTGAATTCTTTGATGAAAATGATATTTACCGGGGGATCACCGCGGACTTTCTGAAAATTATGTCAGAACGTCAGGGGCTGGATATGAACGTTATTCAGTATACCAACTGGGATAAAGTGGTTGAGGCTGCCAGAAACCGCGATGTGGATGTCTGGGGCGCGGCGGCAATCACGCCTGAACGTCAGGAATACATGAGCTTTACCCGGCCATATATCCGCCTGCCGGCGGTGATTGTGGTCCGTAAGGATCTCGACGGGCCGCTCAATATGCGGGACCTTGATGGCCATAAGGTTGTGCTGATTAAGGGCTATGCATCCAGTGAATATGTGAAAGAGAATTATCCAAACCTCGACGTACTGGAAGTCCCGGATCTGGAAACCGGTCTGCGTATGGTGTCTTACGGCCTTTCGGATGCCATCATTGCCACCAATGCGGCGGCACTTTTTTATATTGAGCGTGACGGCCTGACGAATCTGCGGGTGGCCGGTGAGTCCGGCTTTGCCTGGCAGCTGCGCTTCGCGGTGCGAAATGACTGGCCGGAGCTGGTGACAATTATCCAGAAAGGGCTGGACAGTATCAGCGATGATGAGCTGCGGACGATTTTCCGTCGCTGGATTAATCTGGGATATGAAGGGCAGATACTGACCCCACAGTTGCTGCTGCAAATCGCGGGCGGTATTTTTGTGTTGCTGGCGATTATGGTGTTTGTCTGGAACCGCATGTTGCGGCATCAGGTCCGCGAACGTACTCAGGCGCTGAAGAAAGAACTGGAAGAACGTAAGGCGCTGGAAAGCAAGTTGCGGCGTCTGGCGACCACCGATGAGCTGACCGGTATTATGAACCGCCGCCATCTGTTTGATTGTCTGCGCCAGGAATTACGGCGTGCTGAACGCTATGACACATCGCTGGCACTGCTGATGTTTGATGTTGACCACTTTAAGCAGATCAATGATACCTATGGCCACGCCGCCGGTGATCAGGTGCTGAAAGCCGTGGTGGGAATCTGTCAGCAGGTATTACGGGAAAATGATCTGTTCGGCCGGATTGGCGGGGAAGAGTTTGTGGTTGCCTTGCTGGAAAGCGACCCTGCAACCACCATGAAGGTGGCGAACCGGATTTGCCAGTCCATTGCCAATACGCCCATAGCGCTGAGCAACGGTGAGTATTTAACCTCGACGATCAGTATCGGGGTGGTGCATTCCAGCCAGGACAAAAACCTGGAAGTATTGCTCAGTTACAGCGACCGGGCCATGTACAGCGCCAAGCAGAAAGGCCGTAACCGGGTTGAAGCCTTTGACTCACTGGAGTCGCCGCCGATTGTATTGTGAGCGCTTTCAGGAAAGACATTGCTGTTTTTATCAGACTAAGTTGTGAGGCCTGTCAGGCGTAATGTGTGTATAATCGGCGCACTTATAATTATGACAGGGAAATGCCTGATCCTTTACCGGCTGCTTCGGAGCCGGCGATCAGCCGTTTACCCGGTTAAACCCGAGCCTGATAGCGGAGCCAACTATGAGCGTTATTCGCCAAGACGACTTTATCAGCAGCATTGCTGATGCCCTGCAGTTTATCTCTTATTACCATCCGATTGATTTTGTTCAGGGCGTTCACGGCGCTTACCAGAAAGAACAGAATCCGGCGGCCAAAGACGCCATGGCTCAGATTCTGATTAACTCACGTATGTGTGCTGAAGGTCGCCGGCCGATCTGCCAGGACACCGGTATCGTGACCGTATTCCTGAAAGTGGGTATGAACGTCCGCTGGGATGCCACCATGAATGTGACAGATATGGTAAATGAAGGTGTTCGCCGTGCCTATATGCACCCGGATAACGTCCTGCGTGCATCTATTCTGGCTGATCCGGCCGGCGCCCGTAAAAATACCAAAGACAATACTCCGGCGGTGATTCACTATGAAATCGTCGAAGGGGATGAAGTGGATGTGCAGGTTGCAGCGAAAGGCGGCGGCTCTGAAAACAAATCCAAGATGGTGATGCTGAACCCGTCTGACAGCATAGTCGACTGGGTTGTTAAAACTGTACCGACCATGGGTGCAGGCTGGTGTCCGCCGGGCATGCTGGGTCTGGGCATTGGCGGTACTGCTGAGAAAGCAGCGGTACTGGCGAAAGAATCCCTGATGGACCCGATTGATATTCATGAAATCCGTGAGCGGGGTCCGCAAAACCGGGTTGAAGAACTGCGTCTGGAAATCATGGATGCGGTAAACGCGCTGGGCATCGGTGCACAGGGTCTGGGCGGTCTGACCACTGTACTGGATGTGAAGATTAAGGATTATCCGACCCACGCGGCTTCACTGCCGGTGTGTATGATCCCTAACTGTGCCGCAACCCGTCACGCACACTTCACCCTGAACGGTGAAGGCCCTGCAATTCTGACACCGCCGAGTCTGGATGAGTGGCCGGAAATCACTTTTGAAGTGGGTGAGTCTACCCGCCGGGTAAATCTGGATACTGTTACCCCGGAAGAAGTACAGAGCTGGCAGCCGGGTGAAACTGTCCTGCTGAACGGCAAGATGCTGACCGGCCGTGATGCGGCTCACAAGCGTATGGTTGAAATGCTCAACAACGGCGAAGAGCTGCCGGTTGATCTTAAAGGCCGCTTTATTTACTACGTGGGCCCGGTTGATCCGGTCCGTGACGAAGTGGTGGGGCCAGCCGGTCCGACAACGGCGACCCGGATGGATAAATTCACCCGTCAGGTGATTGAAAGCACCGGTCTGTTAGGCATGATAGGTAAGTCTGAACGTGGCCCGGTTGCCATTGAGGCCATCCGTGATAACAAAGCCGTTTATCTGATGGCTGTGGGCGGTGCGGCGTATCTGGTCTCCAAGGCAATTACCAATGCTGAAGTCCTGGCCTTCCCGGAAATGGGCATGGAAGCTATTTACGAGTTTGAAGTGAAAGATATGCCGGTAACCGTTGCGGTCGACAGCAGCGGTGAGTCTGTGCACACCACCGGCCCTGCCAAGTGGAAGCAGATCATCGCAGAACAGGTGTAATTACTGCGCAGTATTCACACCTTGTGTAGCATCGCTACTGACAGAACCCTGCCTTTTGGCAGGGTTTTTTATTTAAGGGGCTTTTATTTGAAGGGCTTTTATATGATGGGTTAGGCCCTATTTAGCTGTCGTTGCTCTGCGGTTTTTATCCGTGTATTGAATGGCGTTGGGCTGTCGGGAAATACCTATAGTCTGTTGTTCAGTAATCCGGTCGTCGCTGTGACCCGATAATACTTATGTGGCTGTTGGCAGGGTTTTCAGCATAACGCGTTGGTGTACTTGTTACTATAGTAGCCAGTGCTATGCTATGGACAGCAGATGAGAATCTTTAAAACGAAAGAGTTTAACAGGCTCGCCAGAAAAGAACGTCTCAGTGATGATCAGCTGTGTTTGGCTGTCAGGGAAATGGAAGCTGGTCTGATTGATGCGGACCTTGGCAGTAATCTTTATAAGAAGCGTATAGCGCAGGGCCACAGAGGGAAGCGCGGATCATTCAGAACCTTGCTTGCTTATAAGGAAGGTAACAAAATATTTTTCCTGTACTGTTTTACAAAAAGTGAGCGGGAAAATATAACCCCGGGAGAAAAGCTGGGGTTAAAGCTGATGTCTAAAGTGCTGCTTAACTACTCTGATACTCAGTTGGAAGAAGCGAAATCTGTCGGAGTTTTAGTCGAAATATCAGAAGGTTATAATGATGAGTAAGTTACTCAAATCTCTGCGGAATGACCTGATTGCCCTAAGTGATGCGGGCCTCGTAAGTGAGACAACTATGCGCGAGTTTAATGAAGCTTGTTTAACGGAAGTAACCCCTTTGTCTGCTGCTGAAATTAAGCAGATTCGTGCTAAAAATAATGTCAGTCAGCAAGTTTTCGCAAAGTATCTGAATATGTCTAAAGAAAGCGTCCAAAAGTGGGAGCGTGGTGAAAAGCATCCCTCCGGTGCTGCTCTGAAACTGCTGGTATTGGTGCGCGATAAAGGCTTAGAGGCGATAGCCTGATCATGCTATGAACCCGGTTATTCAACCGGGTTCTCTTGTCTTACGGTATTGGTTACGTCCGGCCGTTCAGAACCCCGGGTTGGGTGAATTTTCCTGGCTTACTTCAGCAAAAAACCTTTTTTCTGCAGAAAATCCAGCATGTGTGGGCGGGCTTCTTTACCCAGCATACCTGACATCTGGCCGCTCCAGGTCATGTCTTTGGTGCCGCCGGTGCGGGTCTGATAATAGGCCCGTACCGCCTGATCGTATTCGCTGATGATGCCGGCATCGTCCTGATCCTGATAGCTGTCCTGTTTAAGAACAACGGACACCGGCAGGCGGGGTTTTACTTCCGGGTTCTGATCCGGGTAGCCGATACACAGCCCGAATACCGGGTAGACCAGTTCCGGCAGGTTCAGCAGCTCACTGACGGCGGCAATGTTATTACGGATACCGCCAATATACACACAGCCCAGCCCCAGAGACTCAGCGGCTACGGTCAGATTCTGACTGAACAGGGCAACATCAGCGGTTGCGGTAATAAACTGCTCAGTAAAGCCTGACTGCATCGGTGCATCGTTGAGATCGCAGGCCAGCTGTAAACGGCGCATATCGGCGCAGCACACCAGAAATACCGGTGCCTCTGCCACATAGGCCTGATTCCCGGCAAATGCGGCAAGCTGCCGGCGGTTATCCCTATCATTCACCTGAATCAGGGTGCAGGCCTGAATAAAGCTCGATGTGGCGGCTGCCTGACCGGCTTCAACCAGTGTTTCCAGAGTGGCCTGCGGAACGGGCTCAGCGGTGAATTTACGGATAGAACGGTGGCTTTTCAGTAACTCGATTGTGCTGTTCATAGTGAGGTTATCCATTTCCGTGTGAATAGGTATGGCGGAACGTTAGGTTAATACGGGGGCCGATTTTACGGGCGGTTTTGGGCACGCTGTGCTGCCAGTAATGTTGTAACTGGCCGGACATAATCAGCAGGCTGCCAGCGGTCAGCGGGATCTCGATACTGGCTTTCTTACTGCCTTTGGGGCGCAGTAAAAAACGTCTTTCCTGGCCCAGGCTGACGGACGCAATGGTCGGATTGCGCCGCAACTCAGGCTCATCGTCACTGTGCCAGCCCATACTGTCCTGTCCGTCCCGGTAAAGGTTGGCCAGCACGGTATTAAAGCGGCACTGGCTGGCCGCTTCAGTTTGTTCTTTAAGGCTAAGCAGTTCCGGCAGCCAGGGCCGGGCTTTCATCAGCAGGTTTGAATAGGTGTATTCAATACCTGCATCCCCCAGAAAACTTTGCAGACGTGGTATCGACACCATCCGGCCAAACAGTTTCAGCTGATCCTGTTGCCAGCTGAGCTGTTGTTCCAGAAGGCTGAACAGGGCCTGCTGCTCAGCTGGCTGAATGAAGTCTTCAATCAGGATAAGGGAACCGTGATCTGCCGGGATGCTCTGGCGGTTGATAGTTTTTTCCTAAAATGATCATTTAATAAAAACAGTGTACGACGTCGCCGCGACCAAAACTAGCGACTATAGTGAATGTAAGGGAGCCGGCGAACAAGTCTGAAATGCCAGTTTCCGGGAGCAGATTCCTGCTTTTAACGGGTTCTGGATTGGAGGTGTATGATGCTGAGATCCGTACAGGCCAGTGACTATATGGCAACAAAGCTGGTTACCTTTCGCCTCACCGATGATCTTTTCTATGCGATCGGTATGCTGCTGGAGCACAAAATAAGTGGTGCGCCGGTGGTGGATGATACCGGTCAGCTGGTGGGGATGTTGTCTGAACAGGATTGCCTGAAAGCCATTTTAACGCTCACCTACCATGAAGAGGAAATGGGCGGAAAGGTCGCTGAATGCATGACGACAGAAGTCCATACCATCGGTTATGATGCCGACATTGTGCATGTCGCAGAAAAGATTATAAATCTTCACTGCAGGCGGCTTCCGGTGGTGAAAGATGGTAAACTGATCGGCCAGATCAGTCGCAGAGATGTACTGAAAGCCGTCGAGCGCTTTGCCCGCGACGGCTGAGCGCGAATGATCAACCGGCCGGCGCCACAGCGGTGCCGGTCAGATACAGCATATTTTTAGGGGCTGCTGTATCGCCGGCGTGGCAGTTGTCTGAGCGGTGCAGAAACCGTGCAGCTGCCGGTGATATGCCGGAAAGGCTCTGCAGTTCGCAGAAAAGCAAAGTTTTGATTCAGGTTGAATGTTGATATGGGCTTCCGCTTACCGGAAAAACCAGTTCTGTTTTATCCCTCACTGGCACGTCAGATCGGTACTGACGAAGCGTTACTGTACGCTATTTACGCAGACCGGCTTGAAGCTCGCGGAGAGCAGGATAGCCATGGCAATCTGAGTTTATGTCTCGACAGGAATGACTGGCTGCGGCTGGCCGACTTCTGGAATGAAACCCGGCTGGCGAACGTGACCCGCAGCCTTGTCAGCCACGGATTTATTCAGGCAACCTCCGGAGACGCGCGAATTACACTGACGCTGTTACCTCAGTTACCGGATTCTGTCTGTGAGGAACTGCCCATTGTTGAGCCTCTGGCTGATGCCTGTGAAGAACCGGCCGTGCCGGTGCTTGATGAGCGTGAGCCGGTCTCGGAACCCTTTGTTGTACCGGTCGCTGAAGAAGAACCGCCGGTGCTCTACCAGCAGGCTGATGCTGAATATGTACCTCCGGTGGCCGATGATCCGTATTACGCGTCGCCGTCAGCGCCACCGGTCACGGTGCAAAAGTTGCCTGTGATGGAGCAGCCTCCCAGCCGGGATGACCTGCGCCAGTTACGTCAGCATCAGGAAGTTCAGCCTCAGAACCGCGGGCCCGCGCCAACCTTTGGCGGCAGCATTGGCTGGTCAAAAAGCCGTCCACAACCTGGAGCCGGCAATCTGTTCGCCACTCAGCTGGATGAGCTGGAACAGAAGAACAAAAAACTGCATTCTATTTTTCTGGGCTGGCGGCCGTCGCAAATTTTATTTGATACCTTACCCCGGCACAGCATTCCGGCGGATTTTGCCGAACAGCTGATTGACGAGTTCGTGCTTTACTGGCTTGATAAAGACCGGAAAGAAACCAACTGGGATCAGAAGTTTCTGGCCTGGGTAAAACGTGAATGGGTACAGAAGCAAACCCGTGAAGCCCGTGAACAGCGCTATAAACAGGATGATAATTCCGGCGGCGTACAGCAGGGCCGGCCGGATGCCCGTCAGAAACGTCAGCGGGTGACGGCAGCTATAATGGATATTAAGGATACTGACTGGTAACGGGTCAGTGTTCTGAAGAGGTAAACAGATTGAAAACGCCCGGACAGATTCTTTCCACCCGACAGGGTGAGTTACCGCCACAGCGGGTTGATCCTTACCATGACCGGCGTCCGGTTAAGGAGGATGCTCAGTCACGTCCGGAAACCGCGACCATCACCACCGAAACCAAAACCATGGTGAATATGATATTCGCCCGGTTTATGGCGATTTACGGGCACAAGTTTAAAAGCTGTTTTGAAACCCAGGATGAAATCCGCATTGCCAAACGGGAATGGGCCCTCAGCCTGCAGTACTACTCTGAAGCGGAACTGGTGCGGGCGATAGACCGTTGTAAAGAAACTCTGGCCTGGATGCCCACGGTATCCGAGTTCTTGGCCATTCTGCATGACATGGGCGGTGACTATGGCCTGCCTGCTTCGCGCCAGGCGTATTATGAAGCCTGCCGTTTTGCGGATCGCCCCAGCCAGCGGCAGTGGAGTCATCCGGCGGTGTATCATGCGGGTAAAGCCACCGAGTGGTTCCGTTTGCGCAGCGAAGAAGAAGCCCGGGTCTTTCCTGAGTTTGATTACAATTACCAGATTATCTGCCGCCGGGTCCGTGCCGGTGAACAGCTGGATGAAGCGGTCCCTGTGGCACTGGAAAACAAGTCAGATAATACCCTTGCAGCGTTTATCCAGAGCTGGGGAGAGGCGCAGGGTATTACCCCGGAACAGGCAACAACACTGCTGTTCTATATGACCAAGCCTGCAGGCACCGCTATCCGCCAGCGGTTCAAGAAGGTCAGCGAAGACCGTGCCCGGCAGTGGGGCCTGACCCTGCAACTGCCAGACGACTATCAGTAATCATTCATAGCCTGTTATCTGTGCCAGTCTGGCTGCCTGAGTTAAGCGCAGCCCTGACTTATACAGCGGCGTTTTGTTCGTCCGGAATGGACCCCAGCGGGCGATTTCTTTGGGGGGATAGACCTCAGGATTCACCGGAAACTCCATGCTGAACCGGCTATAACGGGCCTGGGACCGGCGGGTTGTTAACCATTCCAGCAGATCTGTTGCCTGTTCTTTATCGGGGGCATGGGCGAGAACAGCTGCTCCGGTAATATTCGCATACCCACCTTTTTCAGCCTGATCTGACCAGAATATTCGCAGCTTTGTGTCGGGATGCTCCCTTGTTTCCCGGGCGAAATAATAAGAATTAATGATGCCAATATCACACTCTCCGGTGCCGATAGCCTGAAGAATGGCGTTGTCGTCAGGCAGTGGCGGGATCGCCATATTAGCAACCCAGCCATTCAGAATCGTCTGGCTGGCTGCTTCACCGTACTGCTCGATGAGGGCAGCGATCAGCATCCGGCTGTAATCCGCCTGTGAAGTTAGCAGGCATAGCTTTCCCCGCCATTGCTCAGTCGCCAGCCCGGCCAGCGTACCGAGGTTTTCCGGGTTCACAGTTGCGCTGTTATAGACAATGGTGCGAATCCGTTTTGATAAAGCAAACCAGCTGTTATCCGGTGCCCGGAGGTAGGCCGGAACATTGCTTTGCAGGGTGGTGGAATCCACCGGCGCAAGCAGTTGCCGGTTAGCCGCCCGGATAAAGTTTTCTGCCCCTGTCATGATCAGCAGAGCCGCCCTGCTGTTTTCACCCTCGACGGCCAGACGGGATAAAAGGGCGCTGGCCGGAGCGTTAACCAGTTGCACACTGAGGCCTGTTTCACGGCTGTATTCATTCAGCAACGGTTGTAAATAGTTGCTGTGGCGTGATGAATAAATGAGCAGCTCAGCAGCGCTCAGTGGCACGGCAGTGAAGAGCGCAGCGACTGCCAGCACAGATAAATATTTCATAGCGATAACCTCCTTGTCGTCAGTGATTTACGGTCAGGCGGGGACGGCCCACTGGCGGAGTAAATTATGGTAGGTGGCGCTGAGGGCCATTATTGCGGTATGTGATGCCCCCAGTTCTGCAGATAACCCCTGTATTGAACTGTCCAGTTCAAACAGTAATTCCCGTTGCTGGCTGTCCCGCACCATGCTCTGAATCCAGAAAAAAGAGGCAATCCGTGCCCCCCGGGTAACGGGAGATACCTGATGCAGGCTGGTAGATGGGTACAGCACCATGTCACCGGCTGCCAGCTTGACAACCTGTGCACCATATTGTGTTTCAATGGTCAGTTCTCCGCCTTCGTATTCCTCCAGTTCGGCGAGAAACAGGGTCGCTGAAAGGTCAGTGCGGAGCGTTTGCTGGGTGCCCGGGATTTGCATAAGCGAGCCATCAACATGGGTGCCATAATTTTCTGCCAGGTTATAGCGGTTGAATTTTGGGGGATAAATTTTTGCGGGCAGCGCTGCGGAAATGAATACAGGCTGTTGTGAAAGTGCCTGCAGAATATGTTTCCCCAGGCTGATAGCCGGCTCCTGAGTGTCATTCAGTTGTTGGTTGTTTTTAACCTGACGGGCAACAGGCCCGGCGGTTCCTGTGCCATCCTGCCAGGCGGCTTTATCCAGATGCGTTCTGAACTGCTCTACTTCTTCGGCACTCAGAACCTGAGGGATTGTAATAAGCATGGTTACCTCCTGTTGACGGGGTATAGGCGAGTATTTCTGATATCGGTAACGGTCGTACAGCCGGTCATGGCCATTGTTAATTCAAGCTCTTCGCGAAGCAGTTTCAGCATATGGGCGACGCCAAGTGCTCCGGCAACACTCAGTGCATACAGCGGTAAGCGGCCAACCATGACGGCATCCGCGCCCAGTGCCAGAGCTTTAAACGCATCCATACCTGAGCGGATACCGCTGTCCAGTAGCAGGGGATAGTGGCTGCCAACGGCGTCACGAATGGCCGGCAAGACGGATAAACTGGCGGGGGCGCCGTCCAGCGTGCGGCCCCCGTGGTTGGATACAATCGCACCGGATGCCCCCAGTGCTTTTACTTTCACGGCATCATCCGGGCTGAGTATGCCCTTTATCAGTACCGGAACCGGCGACTGGCTGATGACTTCAGAAATTCTGCTCAGGGTGGCAGCATTCTGCATGTATTCGGTAAAAATACTGCTTTGGGCCGTATCGGTTACTGCCGGTGCTTGTGCCTGCGCTGAGAGGTTGGCGGCAGTGATGTCATCGGGAAACCGGAACCCGGCTCTGATGGCGCGAAAGCTGGGAAGCTGGACGGCGGCATCCACCGTGAGCACGATCGCCTGATAACCGGCGTTAACCGCCCGGCTGATCAGCTCTGCGGTATCGGCAAATTGCGGCTGAAGATACAACTGGAACCAGCGGGCTTTACCGGCGTGTGACGCGATATCTTCCAGTGACAGTGACGACAGGGTGCTGGCAACGATACAGGTGTCGGTGGCTTTAGCTGCTCTGGCTGTCGCGGCTTCTCCTTCGGGGTGAACAAGTGTTTGGTAGGCTGTGGGTGCCAGCAAAACGGGGTGTATAAAAGTGTTGTTAAGTAACTGAATGCGGGTATGACCATCGCTGACATATTGCAGGGTACTGGGCACAACGGCATGGTCAGAGAAACCCCGCCGGTTTTGGTCCAGGGTGACATCATGGCCACTGCCGCCGGCAATGTATGCCAGACGGTCCGGGGGGATGTACTCAGGCGCTAACCGTGCGTAGTCACTGGCGCACAGGACCTCTCCGGGAATACCGTTCAGCGGTTTGCGAATGATTTTTGAATTATCCATTTCATTATTTCCGATACCACCGGCCGGATAAAGGGGAGCCCGGCCGGTGGTGGTTGCTTCAGCAGGTCAGAATTGATAATCCATAGTGAGCTGAATATTGCGTTTATCTCCGATATAAACGAATGATCCGGAACGGTAGCCGGCCAGGTAGTAGTCTTTATCGAAGACATTGCCAACATTGAGGCGGAAGGTCATATCACGGCTGGGTTTATAGGATGCAAAAGCATCAAATACGGTATATGAAGGTATGCCAAGATCTTCATTGGCGGCGCTGTCCGGCTGGCCGACAAAGCGTTTACTTTCGTAGGTGGCGGTACCGCCAAAGGCAAATTTTTGTGTTGCCTGATAGCGCAGATGCAGAGAGGCAGATTTATCGGCAAAGTTAGCCAGGGTGCCACCGACGCTGTCGGGGGTGACCGACTTCAGTACTTCGGATTCCATAATGGCCACGCCGGCTTGCACACTCAGTCGTGGCGTCAGGTTACCGGAAACCCCCAGCTCGAGACCTTCAACCCGGTTTTTACCGGTATTAAGCGACCCGAGCCTGCTGTAGGAATCACCGCTGGGGTTTTCCATGACATCATCTTTGGTGGTGCGGAACAGGGCCGCTGTGGCGAGCAGTTTGTTATCGTTGAAACGCCATTTAGTCCCCAGCTCAAAACTCTGGGTCTTTTCCGGGTCACCAAGATCACCGGGTCTGCTGGGGTCAACGCAGAGGCCACCGTAACCGCAGTTGGCGCCAAGATCAGATTCACCGCCGTTCAGGTTGGTGGAGGTGGACCAGGAAGCATAGACATTCGCACTGTCGGTGAGGTCGTAACCAGCGCCGAGGTGGCCGTTCCAGAAGCCGCTTTTATCTGTGTAATCGGTTTCAATTCCCCCGTTTTTAATCGTGTTTTTATAATTGTAATAGTCGTACCGCAGGCCGGAAAATACTGTCCAGCGATCTGTCAGATCAACGGTATCCATTACCGCCAGCGAGGTGGTTTTGATATTCCAGTCTGAATCCCAGTCGTCTTTTTCTACAGTACGTTTCAGCAGGGAGTTCAGGCCAGTCACCGCATTACCGTTCTTATCAATAATGCATCGGTCAATGCCAACCCGTGTAGATGTTTGGAAAGCCGAACAGTTTTCTTCCCCGGTTCTCTGATAGTTATACTCACCGTTGAGTACGCTCTGATCGCTGTATTCCAGACTGAAGACCAGTTCATGGTTTAAACCGAACAGTTCCTGATCAGTTATCAGGTTAAACTGGTTGGCAAAGTGTTCCACTTCCTGCCAGCCGTTGTGATCAGTGAGCAGGGCACTGGGATAGCGGGGGCTGGTCCACCATCCCGGATTACTCCAGTGGGGAAGGGCTGTGGTTGAGCGGGCTCCGCTGGCCAGATAACCATTGTTTGCTTTGCCGTAACGGCTCAGGTTCACAATGCGGGCTGCCGGGCTGATTTCATAGCCGATGCGTAAAGTACCGGTGTTTACTTCGGATTTAAGAAAGTCTTCATCCTGCACATAAGCAGGTATATTTTTGACGGGCTTATTTGTTTCGTTGTCGAAGTAAGTACCCAGGTCAGGGCTGTCTTTACCCTTAAAGTGATAATAATCTGCGGTGATTTCCAACTGATCGGTGGGGGCGTGGGACAGCGATAGCGCCAGGCCCCGGCGCTTACGGTCGGCGGGGGCACGATCGGGTACCTCTTCTTCCGCGTGAAGTAAGTTAGCCCGGATAGCGGTGTCGTAATTCAACACCTGATTGGTATCCAGCGTTAAACGGTGGTGGCCATCGGTGCCGATACCGGTGGACAGATTACTGAAGTCGTATTCCGTGCTGGCCCGTTTGGTGGCCGAGTTTACCGCGCCGCCGGTGGTACCCCGGCCGGCAAAGGTTGAGCTGGGGCCTTTGCTGATTTCCACCTGTTCAACGGCGAAGCTCTCCCGGATGGTCATCCCCGGATCACGTAAACCATCAATGAATACATCGCTCTGGGATTCATACCCCCGGATAATATAGCGGTCACCAAAGGCATTGCCGTTTTCCCCGGTGCCCAGCGTAATACCCGGCTGTGCATCGAGGACATCTTTCAGGTCACTGCGGCCGGTATCTTTAATTTCAGTGGCGGTCAGCACGGTAATGGTGCTGGGGGTTTCTGCCAGTGGCCGGGTGCGCCTCGGGTCAGACAGCCGTTCAGCAAGATAAGGTGAACCCGGCACGGCATAGGGGTTGGTATCCGGGCTCAGGGACTCTTCCACTTCCAGTGTCTCCAGTGGAATACTGGTTTCTTCAGCAACCGCGGGGGTGGCTAACAGTGCACCGGATATTGCCAGTGCCAGGCTGTTATTACTCCGCCAGGTGGCTTTGTTCCTGAGCCTTTGTATGGGGTGTTTTATCTTTGATTCAGACATCGTTTCTTCCTTAAAACAATTTTCTTTTTGGGGTGAGGGAGAACTCTATGGGTAAGCTGAGTTCGAGCCTGGCTTTATTGAGTTCGCTGGGTATCCGTGGAAAGGGGGCAGCCCTGAGTAATATTTGCAGGGCTTCTTTATCCAGCAGCTCGCTGCCTGAGCTGGTGAGCAGTACGGAGCTGTGCAGGCGGCCATTATCAGCAATCACAAACCGGACGGTTGCGGTGCCGGTAATGCCGTCTTTACGGGCCAGCCGGGGGTAGCGTTTTTCTCTGGCGATACGGGCGGTTATCTTGCTCAGATAGCTGCTGTACGCCGCAGGTTTACCGCCGGTTTCCAGCTGTGAGCCGACGCCGGTGGCGAGCGTTGCTGGCGGTGAGGTGTTTTTCTTTGGTGCTTCTTTTGCGCGCTGTCTGGCCGCTGGCACTGGGGGCTTTTCCCGGGCCGCCGATGTGGGTTTGGCAACAGGTTCGGGGGTTGGTTTAGGGACCGGCTTTGGTCTTGGCGCGGGCTCAGGCTCAGGCTCAGGCTCAGGCTCTGGTTCAGGCTCAGGCTCAGGCTCTGGTTCAGGTTCGGGTTCAGGCTCAGGCTCAGGTTCAGGTTCAGGTTCAGGTTCAGGCTCAGGTTCAGGTTCAGGCTCCGGTTCAGGTTCAGGTTCAGGCTCCTGTTCAGGTTGCGGCTCAGGCTCAGGTTCTGGTTCTGGTTCTGGTTCTGGCGCGGGCTCAGGTTCGGGTTCTGGATCTGCAGATGCCGCGGCCGTTATATCGGCAGAGGTATCGACCGCGGTTTCGGCTGCCTGGGTATAACTCCCTGCCAGACCGACGCTGATAAGGTAACCGTCCTGCCCGGCGGCGACGGCGCCGTCGGTGAGCCGTTGGGTGAGCATGACATACAGCAGCCCTGCGTGAAAAATCACCGCCAGAATCAGGCAGCTTATAACCTGGCCGGTACGAATCATGGTTGCCACCGGGTAGCGAGCTGCAGCTTGGGTATGCCCAGTTCACGTACACTCTGTAAAACCGTGTCCAGTACATGGGCCGGCAGGTCCGAGTGCGCATGGAGCAGTAATGTCTGAGCAGGTGGTATTTTTTCCCTGAGAAGCGCCTGGTGCAGCGTCCCTGATACTGCTTTGCGGTTCAGGTAGTAGGTACCGTTGGCGTCGATGTGTATCTCAGTGACGTTTTGTGACGGTGAGGCCTCGCTACGGGATTCAGGCAATACAAGCTGTCCGGTGGTGATTTCAATCTGGCCTGCAATCATGAAAAAAATCAGTAACAGAAAGACGATGTTAATCGCCGGAATCATGTTCTGATCCAGCCGGATACCGGCGGCCTGTGGCGGCGTCTTCAGGGTTTTCACAGGACTGATTTCCCTAGCCGGAGCGTGGCGATACCATGCTGTTTACCCAGATCAAGCAACTGCACAATCACCCGCACGGGAATGTCCTGTTTCGCATACACAGAGACCGCATCACGGGCATGGCTGAACCGGGTTAACTGCTGGCTGAGGCCGGCACTGTTGATGGCGTAGCTGATTTGACTGATGACAACCGTATCTTCAGCGGTGATCAGAATCTTCCGGGTCTGAGTATCCTGTTGTGCAGATGACTGGGCTGCGCCACGGATGCCGATATATTTTGTCTGCACAAAGGTAGAAGAGAGCATGAAGAACAGTAGCAGGATGAAGACCACATCGATCAGCGGCGTCATTGAAATCAGCTGTCTGTTGGCGGATGAGATGTCAGGCTGCATGGTCTTTCACCGCCGTGTGAGCGACACATTCAGGCCGGTTGGTTAACACCTGCGTGACAGCATCTGAAATTGTATGGTGGATACGCTCCGCTTTGCGTTCCAGCCAGCTATGGGCGGCCGCAACAGGAATGGCAACGGACAGGCCGACCGCTGTGGTTAGCAGTGCCTGCCAGATACCGCCGGACAGTACAGACGGATTGACCTGATTACCGGCGGCTTCCATCTGTTGGAACGCCAGGATCATGCCCAGTACGGTGCCCAGTAAGCCCAGTAACGGGCTGAGGCTGGCAATGATTTCCAGTGGCCGCAGTAAGGATCTGATCCGGTGGGTGAAGTCACTGATCCGGCGGCTCAGTTCCAGTTCCAGGACGGCGTTGTCCTGTTGCTGAACAGCTCCTTCCATCGCATGGGCAAGAATGGCTGCAACCGGGTGTTTTCTGTTCAGCGACAGAATTGCCAGCCGGTACTCCTGTTTGTGCCAGAGGCCGAGACTCTGCCGGATTACGGCGGTGTTCTCTGGTCTGAGACGGATCATTTGCCAGATTTTAAGCAGAATAATGGTGGTTGCGATGACTGATAACAGCCCCAGAATCGCAACGATGGGCCCGCCGGTTTCGGCCATTTGCCAGATCTGATGCAGTTCGGCCAGCAGTTGATCTGTAGTGCCTGCAGGTAAATCCGTCAGGGGCGGGGAGAGTTCGCTCAGGTTACTGCTATTGGCAGGAAGACTTTCCTGCATGAACTGATCATTGCCAGATATGGCAGCAGGTGCCTGCGAAGGGGAAATGTCTTCCGCGAGCGCCGGAATGTTGTCAGATACTGTCTGGGTGTCGGAGTCCGTGTTTTTCATGTTTTGTCTGTTGTGAATAAGATCAGCAAGTTTTGGTTAATAATCTTATTTGCCTGATTTTTATCTTTATTTTTCTGAATAAGATTCGTCTGGGTTAACAGGCTTCCCGGTTGTTTGAAGCCCGTATTCTTAATGCTAAAAACACCGGTTAATTTATTTACTTAACTGTATGGTTTAAATGCTATTAATAATGATTTTTATTTAAGATAAGGCATTCATCACAGACTCTGAAGTACCTTTCCGGAATACCCGTTATGCAAGAATCAGATACAGGCGACGCGAATTTAAACAGGAATTTGCTGACAATCCTGAACACGGTTTTAACTGTAAAACATGTATCAAGGGCCGCAGAAACACTGGGGGTGGGCCAGCCCAAAATTAGCCGGGATCTGAAAAAACTTCGGCAGATCTTTAATGATCCACTGCTGATCAGTACGCCTTCAGGCTATGTGCTGAGTCTCCGAGCTGAACAGCTGCAGGCCCCGGTAAAGCGGATCCTGCAATTGATGGAGGAGCTGTTTTGTGTTGAGGTATTCAGTCCGGAATCCTGCCAGGGGGTGCTGAATATATGTGGCCCGGTCTGGGACAGCAGTATTTTTTTACCGGAATCGTTTCGCCGCTTAAACCGTCAGGCTCCGGGCTTAAAGCTGAATATAACCGGTGCACTACCGCAGCAGTGTTTTCAGCGTCTGGGGGAGGGGAAGGCGCATTTTGCACTGAGTTGTGCCGCTCCGAAAGTGAATCAGGACCAGTTTCATTCAAAGTTAATTGCCGTGTCACCGCTTGTTTGCCTGTTAAGTCAGGGGCATTTACTGGCCGGCAGGGAATTGCAGTTGGATGATTATGTACAGGCTCGTCACGGATACCTGTCTCAGGACGGCGAAAAAAAGTCCCGGCTTGATGCTGTGCTTGAAAGTATGCAACTGGTTCGGCGCTTATCCGTGTGGTTTCCGGGCTATAGCGTCGCGGCAAGTTTTTGTGAACACAGTGATTTGCTGGTGACGCTTCCGGAGCTGATTGCCAGAGAGCTGATCCGTGGCCGGACGCTGGAATATCAGCCTTTACCTGCTCAGATACAGTTACCTGAGGTGGAATTCCGGCTGTACTGGCACGGCCGTTTTCATCATGATCCAATGTGTCAGTGGGTCAGAAGTTGTTTTTAGTATCTGATGGCAGGGGGATGTCTGGTCGGAATACAGACTTCCCCTTGCCGAAGGGAAGTCTCTATATAGCTGTGTGAGCGCTGTTTTATCGGTGTTTATTCGAATGATTCACCAAACAGACCACCAATGGCTTTGCCCAGTGCTTCGCTGCGGGTTTCGGAACGGAAGGCCTGTAATGAAAGCGCCCGCAGGGTCGGAATAAACATCAGGTCGGCCATGACCCGGTTGAAGCAGGCCTGACCGGCGTCATTAACCGCCAGTGTTTCCAGGAAGGGTGTTAACAGTTCCGGGTGCTGTAAGGTCATCCAGCAGCGGCTGGCAACGGCCGCGATGATCTCCGGATCTTTTGCGACCGGGCTGTTCACTACTTCAGTAAGTATTTTAACCTTGGTGGCTTCGTCTTTACTGTTGGACAGGCCCCGTACCAGTGCGCCGATGAGGTTAGGGCTGCTGTCTTTGTCATGCAGCGCGGTATGCAGGCGCTGGCTGATAGCGACAGTCAGGGCTGTGTCGGGTTCAGCATGTTCCAGCAGGCTGCAGACGGCTTCCAGCGGCGTTACGGGTAAGGTTGCCAGTTGCTGCGTCAGAGCCGCGGCGTTGTCTTCCTGATCCAGACGGACCACGAAGTCGGCAATGCCCTGAAAGCCCAGCCCGTCCCATTTTTCCGGGTCAGTCTGACCGGTGAAATAGGCCTGTGCGTGTTCATAGTAAGAAGAGGCGGGCTGACGGGTTGTCAGGGTTGCTTTGGCATGAAAGGCTGCCATCTTTTCCTGTTCAGGTTTGAACGAGAACGGGTTGTCTTTGAGGGCATCGCGGAAGCCTTCCGTGTTTTCCGATGCATCCATCACGCCCTGATTGTTCATCAGGTTTTCCATCAGACGGGCAAGAAAGTCGTCCCGGGCGGCCTGAACCAGATAACCCTGTTCATCCAGTGGCAGTTTTAAAAACCAGACAACGTTCTGATCCTGCTGTTTGGGATTCCACAGCAGTACGCCGATCCACGCCTGATGTAAGAATGGCAGGGGATAAGGAATGTGCCCGTTTTCAACTTTATGAAAGGTGTCTGCAGAGAGTTTGCTGACCCGGCGGCCCATATCAAAGATACGGAACTGGCCATCGGTCTGGCGGATAAAATCGGTCAGGGTTTCAAAGCGTTGCATGGGGCAGAATGATTCCGGTGTTGTAGGTTAACTGCACAATGGCTGATGCCACGCAGGAGGCGTATTTTATCAGGTCTGGGGGGGATATACAGCTGTCCGGAAACCGCCGCATACTGACCGTTGCAGACAGGGGTAATTTCAGCCCTGTATGCGCATTAGTCTTTAGTCGTATATGTATTGATTTATAAAGGTTTTAAGCACACTTTTGCAGGTTCCCGGGGCGTGATCTGCCGGTCATTTTTCCGGGCTGGTAGGTGAGTTTCCCCGTCAGTTGATTAAGCGCAATAAATGGCCGAAAAAAACCTTCGGTGATACTGAGCAGAAAGGGGTAGTTGCGTACAATATCTTTAATGGATAACAACTATTAATTAGAGGGAGCGGATTAAATTTGAATAGCGCTTTTCTTGCGTTGGGGCGGTCGATGCTGGGCAGTCTGAGGGATCTGTTACCAATTGTATTGGTCATCGGATTTTTTCAGATCGCTGTGTTGCAACAACCGTTACCGGACTTTATCGGGGTGATGACCGGGCTGCTGTGTGTGGTGGCCGGTTTAACATTTTTTATTTACGGGCTGGAGATGGGCCTGTTTCCCATCGGTGAGACCCTGGCCAATGCGTTTGCACGCAAGGGCAGCGTGTTCTGGCTACTGACCTTTGCGTTCGCACTGGGGTTCGGCACTACTGTGGCAGAGCCGGCGCTGATTGCTGTTTCTGCTGAAGCGGCCAAGGTGGCTGCTGAAGGCGGCATGATCCTGGCCAGTGATGAGGCGATGACAAGCTATGCATCCGGCCTGCGTTACACCGTGGCATTTTCGGTGGGTTTGGCCATTGTGTTAGGGGTGCTGCGCATTCTTAAAGGCTGGCCAATTCACTATATGATCGCGATGGGGTATGTGCTGGTAGTGATCATGACGGCATTTGCGCCACGGGAGATTATCGGCATTGCTTATGATTCCGGCGGTGTAACGACCTCGACCATTACGGTGCCGCTGGTGACCGCACTGGGTGTCGGACTCGCTTCGTCAATTGAAGGACGTAATCCGATGATTGACGGCTTTGGCCTGATCGCCTTTGCGTCACTGACGCCGATGATTTTTGTCATGGCATACGGGATGGTGATCTGATGGAACTGTTAGAACAACTGTTCAGTATTCTGTTTACCACGATCAAGGATGTCATTCCGATTGCGGCGATCATTTTTGGTTTTCAGATTTTCGTTATCCGCCGGCCAATTCCTAATCTGAAACGGGTTTTGTGCGGCTTTGCCTACGTCATCGTCGGGCTGGCGCTGTTCTTGCTGGGGCTGGAAAAAGCCCTGTTCCCGATCGGCCGTCTGATGGCGGAACAGCTGACTGATCCGCTGTTTCTCAGTGGCGGAGAGGCGGTGGCCGGCAGCCTGACCTGGGAAGATTACTACTGGGTCTATATTTTCGCCTTTGCGATCGGAGCCAGTACCACCATTGCAGAGCCTTCGTTAATTGCGGTGGCCATTAAAGCCAATGAAGTGTCAGGCGGGGCCATCGGGATCTGGGGGCTGCGTTTGGCGGTAGCGCTGGGGGTGGCGGTAGGCATCAGCCTGGGCACCTGGCGGATTGTTACCGGGTACCCGATCCACTGGTTCATTATCAGCGGCTATGTGTTCGTGGTCATTCAGACCTTCTTTGCACCCAAGCTGATTGTACCGCTGGCCTATGATTCCGGTGGGGTAACCACCTCGACAGTGACAGTACCGCTGGTGGCTGCACTGGGGCTGGGGCTGGCCAGTACCGTGCCGGGGCGCAGCCCGTTAATTGACGGCTTTGGTCTGATCGCATTTGCCAGTTTGTTTCCGATGATAACTGTTATGGGCTATGCCCAGATTACCGGTTGGCTGGCTGCCCGAAGTGCGCGTCAGCAACAGGCAGAATAAAAGGATAGGAAGGATTTATGCATTTTAAATTGCTGGTGGTTTTCGTTGAGGATGCACAAACCGATCAGGTCATGAAGGCCGCCCGTGATGCCGGCGCAACCGGTGCCACGGTGATCAATAATGCCCGCGGTGAAGGGGTAAACAAGACCAAGACTTTCTTCGGTCTTAACCTGGAAACCCAGCGGGATGTGCTGCTGTTTATTGTGGAAGAACATCTGAGCCGTAAAATTCTGGAGACCATTTCTGAGGTGGCCGGATTTGACAGTGCGCCGGGGCAGGGCATTGCGATACAGCTGGATGTGGAAGATGCGGTGGGGGTTGCCCACCAGATTGAAACCCTGACTAATGTGGTTGAGGAAGAGATATGAGCGAGCGTAAGCTGGTGCGTGTTAAGGATGTCATGGTTCAGGACTATGCGATTGTTGATGGCCTGATGACAGTAAAGGAAGCGATTGCCATCTATAAGCAGCGTAATGTGGCAGCGTTGCTGATTGATAAGCGCAATGATGATGACGAGTACGGTATCTTACTGTTGTCGGATATCGCCAAGCAGGTGCTGGCAAAAGACCGTGCCCCGGAGCGGGTGAATATCTACGAAATCATGACCAAGCCGGTAATTGCTGTGGAGCCGGAGATGGATATTCGCTACAGCGCCCGGCTGTTTGATAACTTCGGCCTGTCGATTGCGCCGGTAATTGACGCAGGCGAAGTGAAAGGGGTGGTCAGCTATAACGAGATTGTTCTGGCGGGGATTGCCGACTGAGCGGTTGAATTGAGAGAAATCAGGTTCTCAGTGAGTACCATTGAGAATCTGATCCAGACGGTGAAACAGAGTAATCAGCTGTGCGCCGTCGATACCTTCCTGTTGCACCGCTGTTTCTGCCATCGGGGCGATATTGCAGTTTGCCGGTAACGGCGCCTGCTGCTGAATCAGCGCTTCAAAGCGTGGCAGCATTATCCACTGTGTCCATTCAAAAAAACTCAGGGTCTCTACTGCAAAGGGTTGCTGGCTGGCCAGTGCTTCAGCAGAAGGTGGCTGGGATTGCCAGCGGTTGAGATGCTGCAGTTCTGCGCGGATATCGCTCAGAACTGCAGTCAGTTGCTGATGTTGCGGTGACATTAACGGCCGCGGGCCTGTTTCAGCGTATCGGCAATCAGGAACGCCAGTTCCAGTGCCTGGTCAGCGTTCAGACGCGGATCACAGTGGGTGTGGTAGCGGTCACCCAGACCTTCTTCCGTGATCTGGTAAGCACCACCGATACACTCGGTGACATTCTGACCGGTCATTTCAAAGTGAACACCGCCGGCGTAAGTGCCTTCAGCACGGTGTACTTCGAAGAAGCCTTTCATTTCCTTGAGAATGCTCTCAACACTGCGGGTCTTGTAACCGCTGCTGGCCTTAATGGTGTTGCCGTGCATCGGGTCAGAACTCCAGACCACGTTGCGGCCTTCTTCCTTCACCTTGCGGACCAGTGGTGGCAGAATTTCGGTAATGTTGTCGGCACCCATCCGGCTGATCAGTGTCAGGCGGCCCGGCAGGTTTTGCGGGTTCAGGGTATCGATAATTTCGATCAGTTCGTCCGGCTTCATAGTCGGGCCAACTTTCATACCGATCGGGTTTTCAACACCGCGCAGGAATTCAATGTGAGCGCCGTCCAGCTGGCGGGTACGGTCACCGATCCACAGCATGTGCGCCGAACAGTTGTACCAGTGCTCGGTAATGCTGTCACGACGGGTCAGTGCCTGTTCGTAGTTCAGCAGCAGCGCTTCATGGGAGGTGAACAGCTGGGTTTCTTTCAGCTGTGGCACATTGGTGCTGCGGATGCCACATGCTTCCATGAAGGCCAGCGCATCATCGATCTGTTTCGCCAGATGCTGATACTTCTCGCCCTGCGGGCTTTTCGCAACGAAACCACGGTTCCACTGATGAACCTTGTGCAGATCGGCAAATCCGCCCTGTGCAAAAGCACGTAACAGGTTCAGTGTCGACGTAGCCTGATTATACGCGTGGATCAGACGCTCCGGGTCCGGAGTCCGTGCTTCCGGGGTGAACTCAATATCATTGATGATATCGCCGCGGTAGCTTGGCAGCTCGATACCGTTGATGGTTTCAGTGCCGGCAGAGCGGGGTTTGGCGTACTGGCCGGCGATGCGGGCAACCTTAACCACCGGGCAGCTGCCGGCGAAGGTCATGACCACCGCCATCTGCATCATTGCCTGGAAAGTATCACGGATGTTAGTGGCGTTAAACTCGGCAAAACTTTCGGCGCAGTCGCCGCCCTGAAGCAGAAAAGCACGGCCGGCAGATACCTCTGCCAGTTGCTGATGTAAGGATCGAACTTCACCGGCGAATACCAGTGGTGGAAGTTCGGCCAGTTTCTGTTCTACACGTTTCAGTGCGGCAGTATCCTGGTATTCCGGCTGTTGCAGAATAGGCATGGATTGCCAGCTATCAGGGGTCCAGTTTTGCATTGTTTAACTCGATATGGCCATATTATATGAATAACGCTAAGGAGCCATAGTGTAGCCGTCCTGAGGCTAACAAGTAAGAGGCCCGCGGGGATTTATTTGCGTTCGCAACTGATATTCCGGCCGGTTTGTCCGGTGCAACATGCAGAACTGATTTGCAGCATGGTTAGACGGTGTCATTTCACGTAAAATCGTTGCCAATATTGTCTTAAGTGTACGGAGCAGCGCAGTGTTTGATTTGCCGAAAATCAGTTTGAAAGGAAAAGTCTCGGAACAGGAATGGCAGTTGCGGGTAGATCTGGCGGCCTGCTACCGTCTGGTGGCGGATCTGGGCTGGGACGATATCATCTACACACATCTTTCTGCCCGTCTGGAAGGGACGGATCAGTATCTGGTGAATGCCTTTGGTCTGGCCTTTGATGAGGTGACCGCTTCCAATCTGGTGAAGGTGGATCTGGACGGTAACATTCTGGATGACACGCCCTACGAAATTAACCCGGCCGGCTTTACCATTCACAGTGCCGTACATGCGGTGCGTGAAGATGCCCACTGCGTGATGCACCTGCACACCCCGGCCACCATTGCCGTGGCTACCCAGAAGGAAGGCTTGCTGCCGTACAGCCAGTATTCTATGTTCTCACTGTCGTCGCTGTCGTATCACGGTTACGAAGGTCTGGCGGTGAATGAAGATGAGAAAACCCGTTTGCAGAACGATCTGGGGGATACCAACCATATGCTGCTGGTGAACCACGGCGGTCTGACCCTTGGCTCAACAGTGGGCGATGCCTTTATGCGCATGTTTGATCTGCAGCGTGCCTGTGAAATTCAGCTGATGCTGCAGGCCAGCGGTCAGGAAGCGGTGAAAGTGCCGCAACCGATTCTGGATAATATTTATAAGCAGGCGAAAATTGTGAATACCGGTACCACCGGCGGTCAGAAGATCTGGCCGGCGATGCTGCGCAAAGCCTATAAGCTTGATCCGGGTTTCATGGAATAACCCCCACGTTTAAATGTCTGTGCTGTTATAGATTATAAAAGCTGCGTCTGTATGCAACGCAGCATTAAGAAATACGGAGATACATATGAAAGTTACTTCGGTTGAAGTATTTGATATTCACTGCCCTGAACGTCCGCCCTGGAATCCGGTATTTGTCCGTATTCATACAGATGAAGGAATTAACGGTGTGGGTGAAGCGGGTCTGGCCTATGACCTGGGTCACAGTGCGGCGGCGCACATGATTAAGGAAATGGCCGAAGCCTTCCTGATCGGTCACGATCCGTTCCAGACCGAAAAACTCTGGGCGCGGATGCTGCGTGAGTCTTTCTGGGGCCTGGGCGGCGGCCCGGTTGTTTATGCGGCAATGAGCGCTATCGACACAGCTCTGTGGGACATCAAGGGCAAGGCGCTGGGTCTGCCGGTGTACCAGCTGTTGGGCGGTAAGGTGAATGACAAACTGCGCACCTATGCCTCTCAGCTGCAGTTTGATTGGGACAGCGAGTTTAAAGCCCTGTCACAGCCTGAGCAGTATGCGGAAGCGGCGCTGAAGGCGATGGCCGAAGGCTACGATGCCGTGAAGGTTGATCCGATCATGTACGATAAGGACGGCAACACTTATTACGAGCGCACCAAGATTATCTCTAAAGCGGAGATGAAACTGTACCGCGCCCGGATGGCAGCGATCCGTGAAGCCGTGGGCGATGAAGTGGATATCATCTTCGAATGCCACTCACTGCCGGGGGCGACTACCGCCATCCAGCTGGGTGAAATCGCGGAAGAATTCGGCTGCATGTATTACGAAGAACCGGTGAACTACCTGAACCATTCGCTGCATGCCAAGGTGGCTGATAAGGTCGCTGTGCCAATCGCCGGCGGTGAGCGCCTGTATAACCGCTGGCAGGTCCGTCCGTATCTGGAAGATCAGAGTGTGGACGTGCTGCAGCCGGATATCGGTCTGTGTGGCGGTTTCACTGAAACTAAGAAAGTATGCGATTACGCAGACATCTTCGATGTGCGGATTCAGGCACACGTCTGTGGTGGCCCGGTAGCAACAGCGGCTTCACTGCATCTGGAAACGGCGATTCCGAACTTCCTGATTCACGAACACCACACCTATGCAATTAAGTCATGGAACCGTGAGCTGTGTATTCAGGACCCGCAGCCGGTGAACGGTTTCTTTGAAGTGTCAGAAGCGCCGGGTATCGGCATTGAGCTGAACGATGAAGTGGTGATGCGTTCACCGCGGATTGAAATCAAATAAGCCGATCTTAAAACAGAAAAACCGGGGCATGCCCCGGTTTTTTTATGACTGACAGTATCAGTGTCAGATCGTCGGTTCTGAAGAACCGGCAGTTTCTGCCTTAGCGGCCTTTGCCCGCAGGTGATCACGGATCAGTGCTTTGATCAGTGATGCGGCCATCAACGCCATAATGACTGAGAACGGCACCGCCGCGACAATCATGGCGGACTTAATCGCCCCCAGACCGCCGGCAACCATGAGTACTGCGATGACCGCAGTAAACATTACGCCCCAGATAATGATGTGGGTTTTGCCTTTGTTAGGAATCACACCAACAGAGTTAATGGTGTTTACACACAGGATTGCAGAGTCTGCTGAGGTCACCAGGAAGGTGGTCAGCAGTACCAGAATCAGCAGGGTCATGATCGGATAAACCGATTCAGATACCATCAGCTTCAGCGTCATGAACAGCTGTGCTTCCTGACCTGCCCCGCTGATCGCGCCGGCAGCCGCACCATTCAGTTCCAGATCAATCGCAGTACCGCCCAGGAAGGCGAACCATACGAAAGATACCAGGGTTGGCACAATCATCGCACCCAGAATGAATTCACGGACAGTACGGCCTTTGGAGATCCGGGCCAGGAACAGACCCACGAAAGGTGCAAAGGCAATCCACCATGCCCAGATGAACACTGTCCACCAGCCAGACTGCCAGGAGTACAGGCTCTTGGCCGGATCAGTATCGCCCGGTGACCAGTAGTTAAACAGCTGCTGCGGTACAAACGCCAGATATTCCAGCATGCCGCTGAACAGGGCATCCAGAGCGAACGCGGTTGCGCCGAAGATCAGGAAGAACAGTAACAGTGCGCCGGACAGACCCATGTTGAGGTTCGACAGCCACTTAATGCCTTTACCGACACCGGACAGGGCAGACACAATCGACAGCACCATGACAATCATCAGGGCAAACAGCATACCCGCGGTAGACGGTGAATTATCATCATTGATCAGCCACTCGAAGCCGAAAACTTCGTAGATGCCGGAGGCATACTGGCTGACACCAAAACCTACGGTAACCGCAACACCCAGTACGGTGGCCAGTACGGCAGCGATATCCACCAGATGACCCAGTGTACCTTCCAGGGCACGGCCGAATAACGGCGTCAGTGCTGAACGGATGGTCAGCGGCAGGCCACGGTTATAGCTGAAGAATGCCAGGCTGACACCGATGATGGCATAGCAGCCCCAGGCGCTCAGGCCCCAGTGGAAGAATGCCCACTTCATGGATGGCACGACGTTGTCGGCACTGTTTGCGGTTGCCTGGCCCAGAATGGTGTCCGGGTTATTGGCAAAGTGGTACAGGGGTTCTGCGGTGGCGAAGGTCATCATGCCGATACCGATACCGGCACCGAACATCATGGAAACCCAGGAAAAGTAAGAAAACTCCGGTTTGTCATCCGCCTTGCCCAGTTTGGCATTACCGATGCCCGGCATAATCGCCAGGAACAGACAGGCAACGACAAAAAAGCCCATGACGTAGATGTACCAGGCACCCAGATTAGCGAAAGACCAGCTCTGCAGTGAACTGAGCAGGCTACCGGCACCTTCCGGATCCATCGCCGCCCAGATCACCAGCAGGACAACCAGGATCTTGGCGCCCAGGGTGACAAACTGGTTGAAACCAGCATAGAAACCACCTTCAGAGGTGGGGATATTGAGGTCTGTTATTGCGTTTTTTATTTTCATAAGTGCGAAAACCTACTGCCCCCGGCAAAATTGCAGGAGGAAGACTCGTTGGTTTATGGATATGCCGCACCGGCCGGTGCGGCTTCGTTCAGCTTACCTAGCGCATCACAAAAGGATTACTCATGGGTTCGCTTGAAATGTTGATCCAGGTGGTTTTGGTACGGATGTAGTCAAAAATTCCCTGGATACCTGCTTCACGGCCATAGCCCGACTGATTAATGCCACCGAACGGGGCAATCGGAGAAATGGCGCGATAGGTATTCACCCAGCAGATGCCGGACTGAATCTTGCCGGATACCCGGTGCGCCCGCGCCAGGTTCTGGGTGAAAATGCCGGAGCCAAGGCCGTAGACGCTGTCATTGGCCATGGCGATAGCTTCTTCTTCGGTATCAAATACCACCACAGACATCACCGGACCGAACATTTCAGTGGTCAGGGTGGCGATGTCAGTATTCGGGCATTCAACCATGGTTGGCTTGAAGTAATGCTGGGAACCGCAGTCCGCGGCACGTTCACCGCCGAAACGGATGGTGGCACCCTGTTCAACAGATTTCGCCAGCGTACGCTCAATGTTCTCGATCTGAGCCATGGTGCACAGCGGACCGATATGGGTAGCATCTTCCAGTGGGTTACCGATCACGATATGGCCGGCTTTTTCAGCCACTTTAGCCACTACTTCGTCGTATACCGAGCGCTGAATAAATGCCCGGGAACCGGCCACACAGGACTGACCGGAAGCACCGAAGTTACCGGCGATCAGGCCGTTAGCAGCACTTTCCAGGTCGGCATCTTCAAAGACGATGATCGGTGACTTACCGCCCAGTTCCAGTGACGTAACTGCAAAGTTTTCTGCGGTATTACGGATCACGTGCTTGGCTGTTTCCGGGCCACCGGTAAATGCCAGACGGTCAATATCCGGATGGGAGGTCAGCGGGATGGCACAGTTCTGTGCATCACCGGTGATAACAGACACAACGCCGTCCGGGAAACCTGCTTCCTTAATCAGCTTCGCCAGTTCGAACATGGGCGCAGGGGCCAGTTCAGAGGCTTTCAGAATCACGGTACAGCCAGCAGCCAGTGCCGGGCCAAGCTTGGTGGCGGTGAGGAACATCTGGGCATTCCACGGCACTACTGCTGCGACCACACCGATTGGCTCAGGGGTGGTGTATACGTGCATATCCGGCTTGTCGATGGGCAGGGTGTTGCCTTCAACTTTGTCTGCCAGACCCGCGTAATAGCGGTAGTAGTTAGCCACATAACCGGTCTGCATGACGGTTTCTTTCGCCAGCTTGCCGCTGTCGGTGGTTTCCACCGCGCCGATTTTCTCAGCGTTGGCTTCGATCAGGTCTGCCAGTTTGTACAGCAGGGCACCGCGGGCGGTGGCATTCAGTTCAGACCATGGCCCTTCGTTAAGGTTACGGCGGGCGGCTTTTACGGTTGCATCCACGTCGGCAGGGGAGGCGCAGGCAAAGCTTGCCCAGTGCTCACCGGTCGCCGGGTTAGTACTGTGCATAACCTGAGCGTCGGAGCCTTCGCGCCACTGGCCGTCAATGAACAGTTGGTAGTGAGGTTGGTTCGTCATGTAAGACTCCTTAATCAGTTGAACGCCGGCATGACTTCATCAATGAAGCGGGCCAGGGAGGTTTCTTTTTCTTCCCGGGTCATGCCGGAATCGGACCAGTATGAAAACTCATCGTAGCCCAGATCTTCATAGTGCTTAAGCCGGTCAATAACCTGCTGGGACGTACCTATCATCAGGTCTTTACGGATCTGTTCCGCAGAGTAGAACGGATGAGCGGCAATGTCTTCCGGGGTCAGTTGCTGAATCAGCCCCTGATTAATTGGCCGTTCGTTTTTAAACCAGGCGCCGAAGTAGCAGTAAAACTCATTGAGTTTCGCCGCAGCACGGGCCAGTTCGTCTTCTGTCTTGCCAATGTAAGCGTGCTGCAGAATCATGATCTTCGGGCGCTTATCATAGGTGGCACAGGCGGAGTTGAATTTTTCCATCAGGCCTTCAACTTCTTCCAGCCCCTGCCATAAGGGTGTGACCTGCACGTTGCAGTCGTTTTCGACGGCAAATTCGTGGCTGTTAATGTCACGGGCAGCGACCCAGACCGGCGGGCCCTGTTCGGTGGTTGGCTTGGGAGCCGAGGTGGTCTTCGGGAAGCTGTAGTGCTTGCCTTCATGGCTGTGGTCGCCGGCCCACAGGCCGCGAATCGCAGGGATGATTTCCCGCAAGCGCTCGCCGGCGGCCCAGGCATCAATACCGCCGTCGACCATACGCTCATACTCGAATGAGTAAGCGCCACGGGCAATGCCCAGCTCCAGACGGCCGTCGGTCAGAATATCCGTCATGGCGGCTTCACCGGCCAGCTTGATCGGGTTCCAGAACGGTGCAACCACTGTGCCGGTGCCCAGACGGACATTCTTGGTACGGTGAGCAAGGTCAACCAGATTCAGGAACGGGTTCGGCGCAATGGTGAAGTTCATGCCGTGGTGCTCGCCGGTCCAGATGGTGGTCATGCCACCCTGATCCGCCATTTCACATAAAGACAGAAATTCATCATACAGTTGCTGCTGAGACTGACTTTCGTCAGTGCGCTCCATATGGGAGAAAAGTGAAAATTTCATCCTGTGGCTCCTTGCTAGTGAATGTTGCCGTGTTGCTGATCGCCGACGTAGAGCCGGAATACGCCGTGCTGCTTTTCATCAGCATAGCGGGTCATGACACTGGCGATATCTGCAGAGACATAATCCAGCTCCGCCAGCTTGCTGACTTCGATGTATTCACCCAGCCGGGTTTTGTCAGCCTGTTCGCTGCTGGCCCGGTAGAAACAGGTGTTCTGGCTGGCTTCAAGGTTCTCGTAAATTGAGTAAACCGCCCCCAGTTCACAGTTCAGACCGTTGCTCTTAAGATACTCGCGGACTGACTCAACCGAGCCTTTCTGTACATCGGCAGCCACCTGCGGCAGGGTGTAACCCTGGCTGGTGCGGCTCAGGAGGACGGTATCTTCATGTTCCACGATGGCACCGACAATGCTGCCCTGATGTTTGCTCAGCTGTTCGGCGCGGTGTTCCATGCCCAGGCTGAAGTAACCGCCTTTGGCGTAACCCAGACCCAGCTTATCGTTGGATGTGAAAGCACTGATCTCGCCGATCAGGATAATGTGATCGCCGGCGTCAATGCGGTTAAAGGTACTGCAGCTGAAGTGCGCGACGGCGTTATCGATCAGCGGGCTGCCATGTTCATCAGCGTGCCAGTCGATCTCGGCGAAGCGGTCACCTTTTGAGCTGGCGAAAGTATTGGAGATTTGCTGCTGGTCTTCCGCCAGAATATTAATGGCAAAGTGCTTGCAGCTGTTGAAGATCTCAAAACTGGACAGGTTCTTACCCGGGCACACCAGTAACAGCGACGGTTCAACCGATACCGAGGTAAATGAGTTAGCGGTAAAGCCAACTTTTTCACCGGATTCGCTGACCGCAGTAACCACGGTTACACCGGTCATGAAGGATCCGAAAGCGTTGCGTAATTCGCGGGGATCAAAATTACTCATGATGGACTCCTGATGGCTGTTTACAGGAGGAAATAAATTGCTCCAGCAGCGCATTAATTGCATCGGGATGGGTGAGTTGCAGCATATGCCGCGAGTTTTCAATGACTTCTGCGTGACCAAACCGGCAGCGTGCTGCCATCTGGCGGGACATTTCTGGCGATGAGTTCTGATCACCGTCACCGGTAATGAACCAGGCCGGAACTGTCAGGCTGTCCAGTTCGGCATCGCTGGGGCCGTCTTCTTCACTGAAGATTGTGTATGCAGTGGCATAACCTTCCGCAGGGGCGGCTTCCAGCCAGCTGGCACAGAGGTTTGCCATGGCAATTTCGTGATCATCGCCACTTAAATCAAACCAGCGCTCAATCGGCGCGGAAACACGGTCCTGTTCAGGGTGCTCCCACATTTGCCGGGCACGGTTCTGCACTGCGCTACGGGCGGCATCGGAACGCCGGTAAACCGCATTCAGCGCCACCACACCTTTACACAGGGTCGGATAGCGGGCAGCCAGCTGCACCGCGATCATTGCCCCCATGGAATGGCCCAGAACCATCGCCGGGCCGGAAAGGTTCGTTTCCAGCCAGCCGGCGATGTGATCGACATAGGCGGTCAGGCTCGGAGCCGTCCCGTTCAGCAGGGCACTGTCACCGTGGCCTGGCATATCCACTGCGAATACTTCGTGGTCACGGGTCAGTGCCGGTAACTGCTGAAACCAGGCTTCGGCCCGCAGGCCGACGCCGTGGATCAGCACGACGGGATCGCCGCTGCCGCTGCGGTGAAATGCCAGCCCGTTAGCGGAATCAGACCGCTGCAGGGTTTTCAATGTCATGGCCCAACTCCTTCAGTTCCTGATAACGGTCACCGATGCGGTGATGTGGCCGGCCACCGGTAGATGCACCCAGTACCACGACAACTTCGTCGGCACCCGGCGCATCAGGGATGTTGAACTGCAGTGTCAGATAGTGTGAACGGCGGCCGCCGTCATTCTTATCCATCATCGGTACCATAATAGGCGTATTTGCCGGGCCACGGGTGTTGGTGAATGACAGGAATGATTTGGCTTCAACCGCTTCACGGAAAATGTTGCCGAAGTGCAGGGTGTGAATCAGCGCGGATGCATGCTCCACTTCACCGTTCATACCGACGACCGCTGCTTTACCGAATGCTTCGATGTTTTCCGCACCGCCGGCCATAGCGGCGACTTTATCTGTCAGCAGCTGTCCCAGCACCGGTCCGAATGCGAGGATTTCCGGACGCAGGTTTTCAACAAAGCGTCCTGCCCAGGGGTTCTTAATAACAGCCGCAGCGGCGAACATCTTTACCGGGGTGTCACAGGCTTTAAAACCTTCGATCAGGGTTTCTTCTTCGTAGCAAACCACTTTGCGAATTTCAGGTGTCATGGCAGATCTCGTTGTCAGTTTCGTGTTTGTATTATGGTATACAATCATATAATATTCCGGCATGCAAACTAAAAATGAACACGGTTTGTGGGTTTTTTAACCGCAATCTCTGGCGAATCAGCGGCGATGGCTGCATTTAAAAGAGGCCGCAGGGAAAATTGATTGGGCTGAACTTCCTTTGGTAGTAACCTTGGTACCCTGAACTTAACAAGGCGGACAGTTATTCTGCTGCGCCGACAAGAAGTACATGGAACAGCCAATACATGCTTAAGGTAGACAGACCTAAGACCCTGAAAGAAAACGCCCTGGAGTCGCTGCGTGATGCGATTACCGCTGACTTACTGAAGCCGGGCGAACGCCTGGTGGAACGGGCTCTGTGTGAAAGCATGGGCGTCAGCCGGACGGTGGTACGTGAATGTATCCGTCATCTGGAAAGTGAGCGGCTGGTGGTGGGGATTCCCAATGCCGGTTATGTAGTCGCGACCATCGGGCGCGATGACGTTGAAGAGATCTATCAGATCCGCAGCATGCTTGAGTGTGCCGCTGTTGCCAGCTGTGCAACCCAGGCAACGGCAGACACCGTCAGCCAGCTGCGCCGCTTATGTGATGAGATTACTCAGTCACTGGAACGGCAGGACGTGTTACAGGCACTGAAAGTGACCTGTGAGTTTTACGAGGTGATTTTTACCACCGGCGGTAAAACCGTTTCCTGGGATCTGGTCGAACAGTTAAATGCCCGGATTTCCCGGTTGCGTGCCCTGACCCTGAGCCAGGGAGAACGGCGCACCCGGGGACCGGAAAATTTACGCAATATCGTTGATGCGATAGAGCAACAGGATGCCAGCCGGGCAGCCGAACTCTGTGCCAGTCATCTGGAAGGAGCGGCGCAGCTGGCATACCAATTAATCTGAGAGGTTAAGTGATGGATAAAGCACTGTTTGAGTTAGGTTTAGAGCGCCGTAAAGCGACCTTGGGCGACGCCTATGTTGAAAATAATCTGGCCAAAGCCGATGACTTTAACCGTCCGTTTCAGGAAGCCATGACTGAATGGTGCTGGGGCTTTGGCTGGGGGGACGATACCCTGGATGCCAAGACCCGTTCCCTGATGAACCTTACGATGATTGCCGCACTGGGAAAGATGCACGAATGGGAACTGCATTTACGCGGTGCGATCAATAATGGCGTCAGCGTTGCTGAAATCCGCGCCAGTATTCACGCCATTTCGATTTATTGTGGCGTACCTCAGGGTGTGGAGTGTTTCCGCATTGCCCGCCAGGTACTTGAGGAACAGGAACTGCTCTGAGCAGCCTGTTGCCGGGTGCCTGCGCCCTTAATCTGTAACTAAACTGTATGTCTGTTCTGAATGCCGGCCAGTGCCGGCAGGTATTCTATTGTCTGCGAGAAATGTTATGACAACTTTACAACTGAAAGATGCGGGTTTGCTGAAAACCCAGGCTTATGTGAACGGTGAATGGCTGGGTGCCGATAACGGCAATACCTTTGCTGTGACGAATCCTTCCACCGGCGAAGTGATCGCTCAGGTCGCTGACCTGGGGGCGGCTGAAACCAACCGTGCCATTGAAGCGGCTGAAACGGCGATGCAAAGCTGGCGTCAGAAAACCGCTAAAGAGCGCTCTGCTGTGTTGCGCAAGTGGCACGACCTGATGCTGGAAAACCAGGAAGATCTGGCCATTATCATGACCGCTGAACAGGGCAAGATTCTGGCGGAGTCCCGCGGTGAGGTGGCCTACGGTGCCTCTTACGCGGAGTGGTTTGCCG
Organism: Aliamphritea hakodatensis; assembly: GCF_024347195.1. Classification (NCBI taxonomy): domain Bacteria; kingdom Pseudomonadati; phylum Pseudomonadota; class Gammaproteobacteria; order Oceanospirillales; family Oceanospirillaceae; genus Aliamphritea; species Aliamphritea hakodatensis. Next base: position 3,850,507 of record NZ_AP025281.1, on the reverse strand, counting down.
AAGAAGGTAAGCGGGTTTACGGTGATGTGATTCCGAACACCACCGCCGACCGCCGTTCTGTGGTGATCAAACAGCCAATCGGTGTGGTTGCAGCGGTGACGCCATGGAACTTCCCGAACGCGATGATTACCCGTAAAGCAGCACCGGCACTGGCGGTGGGTTGTTCTGTGGTCCTTAAACCAGCAGCAGAAACACCGCTGTCGGCACTGGCACTGGCAGAGCTGGCAGAGCGTGCCGGTTTACCTGCCGGTCTGTTTAACGTGGTCACCGGTATCAATGCACCGGCCATCGGCGAACAGCTGACCGGCAACCCGTTAGTGAAGAAATTCAGTTTCACCGGTTCTACGCCGGTAGGCAAGCAACTGATGGCGCTGTGTGCTACCACGGTTAAGCGTACCTCTATGGAGCTGGGCGGTAACGCGCCGGTACTGGTATTCGCGGATGCGGATCTGGATAAAGCGGTTGCCGGTGCCATCGGTACCAAGTTCCGTAACGCCGGTCAGACCTGTATCTGTGCTAACCGGATTCTGGTTGAAGACAGCGTTTATGATGCCTTTGTGGAGAAATTCACGGCCAAAGTCAGTGAGTTTGTGCTGGGTGACGGCTTTGCTGAGGGTACTCATATTGGCCCGCTGATCACGGATAAAGCCTCTGCTAAAGTGCAGGATCTGGTGGATGATGCGGTTGCCAAAGGCGCAGCAGTCACTGTCGGTGGTCAGGTTGATGCGCTGGGTGAGAATTTCTATCAGCCGACTGTTCTGGCGAATCTGAGCAATGATATGCGGGTATCAAAGGAAGAGATCTTTGGGCCGGTTGCGCCGATCTTCCGTTTCAGCGATGAAGCCGAAGCAGTGAAAATGGCCAACGATACCGAGTTTGGTCTGGCGGCGTATATGTTCACCGAAAACATGTCCCGTACCTGGCGGGTATCTGAAGCCCTTGAATACGGCATGGTCGGGGTTAACGAAGTGGCCATCAGCTCTGAGATGATTCCGTTCGGCGGTGTGAAAGAGTCCGGTCAGGGCCGTGAAGGTTCCAAGTACGGTCTGGATGACTACCTGGAAACCAAATACATCTGCATGGGCGGTATCTGACCGCCACCATGATCAGTCGCTTAGCCGGTACAGCCGGCGGGCGTTATCATGACACAGCAGTTGCAGCACCTCTTCGGGGAGCTGCAATTGCTGATACATTTGCCACAGCTCAGCATATTCTCTGCTGAACAGGCACAGGGGAAAGTTGCTTGCCAGCATGACCCGGCGTTCGCCAAACACTTCCAGCAAGGTATTCACCGTTTCACCGACCTGATCAGGCTGGTATTGCCGGTCCTGCATTTCCCAGCCAGAGGCTTTGACCGAGACACTGGGATAGTCGGCCAGACGTTGCAGGTTTTCCTGCCATGTGTGCCGGGCGGCCGGATCTGTCGGAGGAAAGCCGGCATGATTAATCATGATCTGCAGCGGATGTACTTTCAGCAGTGCTTCCAGTTCCCGGGTTGCCAGGGTATCCGTTAACGGGTACTGGCATTCAAAAATCCATTCCCGATCCGCCAGTTGTTGCAGGTTGTGAATAACCTGTGGCTGTCTGAGCAGCTGTTCGGCCTCATCATCCAGAATATGGCGGATGCCCGCAACGGAGCTGTGTTGTTCTGCCTGATCTAACAGTACAGTGAAAGCGGCCGTGCTGAGGGTCAGGTCCGCACAGACGATGCTGCGGAAGCGGTGTCCCTTTAAATGGCTTTCCAGCCAGCCGGTTTCCAGCCAGGGGGACTGATTATTAAAGCCAGCCTCAATGTGAACCAGCCCGCTGAGTTGCAGCGGCTCCGGCAGTCGCAGATCTTCGGCGCTGAAATTCCGGCAGATGCTGGCTTTGTCCGCCCAGAAGGGGGGGGTCTGCGGTTGTAACCAGTGGTATTCACCCTCTTGCAGGTTAAACAGGTGTAAATGAGGGTCGATGATTTTCATAATTAACGGGCCGTATAACCGCCATCAATGCTGTGCAGGCTACCGGTGATAAAACTGGCCTTATCGCTGGCCAGAAAGCAGGCCAGTTCAGCTACTTCTTCAGCCTGTCCCAGGCGGCCTAATGGCTGTTGGGCGGCTTCTTCTGCATGGATACTGGCTTTATCTGCCCCTGAACGTTCACAGTAATTATCGATAGCCTGATGATAAAGCGGTGTTTCAATGGTGCCGGGGCAAATTGCATTACTACGGATATTATAGGCGGCGTAGTCCAGTGCGGTGGTTTTGGTTATAGACGCCAGCGCGTGTTTGGTCAGGTTATAGGCAAAAGAGTTTTGTTTCCCCACCAGAGACTGATCGGACCCGACAATGACGATTGCGCCGCTTTTCTGTTGCTTCATTGTGGGCAGGCTGGCCTGAATGGCGGCAAAAGCCCCCTTAACGTTGATATCAAAGACCCGCTGGAGATCTTCTTCCCGGGTGTTTTCGATAGTGGCCGAAAAGTGGATGCCGGCGTTGCAGATCAGTACATCAAGGCGACCGGTGGTGTCTGCTGCCTGTCGGACGGCTGCCTGTACCTGTGCAAAATCGCGCATGTCGCAGGCGATATGCTGGCCGGATGTTCCCGGAGCAATGTCCAGATTGAAGACCTGATAATCTTCCTCAATCAGTTTTTCGATGATTGCCAGGCCAATGCCTTTACTGCCACCGGTCACAATTGCTGTTTTCTGCATCCGTTTAGATTCCGTCTTCATGTTTTGTTCATGGTGATTTTACTATAAGCATCCGTGCAATCCCCGTGGTTGGCATAATTTTTCTGCTGCAAACTGTAAAAAACCATTAATGGCGATGGGGCCGGTTGTGCAGGCTGGTGTTTTGCGGAGGGCTCCTATAAGTTGCTGATACTCCGTAAAGAGAGATAACAATAGTTTCAGGAAGCAGCATATGTCACAGCAGGATTATGAAAAAGGTTTGCAGGTTCGTACCGAGGTTATGGGCGAATTTTTTGTTCAGCGGGCCGTTGATAATACCACCGAGTTAACCCAGCCAGTACAGGACTGGATTAACGAACATGCCTGGGGATCAACCTGGCAGAGAGAAGGCTTGCCACGTTCCACCCGGTCACTGGTGACCATTGCCATGTTGGCGGCACTGAAAGCGCCACAGGAACTGAAGGGTCATGTGCGGGGAGCACTGAATAATGGTTGCAGCGTCGCCGAAATTCAGGAAGTTCTGCTGCATTCAATTGTGTATTGCGGCGCACCTGCCGCGCAGGAAGCGTTCCGGGCGGCGCAGGAAGTGATTGATGCCTGGCAGCAGGAGCAGTCAGCGGATCAGGTTTAGATGTTTTAGGGATAGCAGTGTATACACCGCAATGGTTAGCGAATGAATAGCCATTTGCGGTGCTGTTGTAGCACAATGAAATTTAAAACGGGGTGTTTTCAGTTTCGGGTCAGGAAGCTCTCTGGCACAGCACTTTAAGCTGTGCTGACCGGCTCATCAGCAGTTGGCACGGAGACAGACATCAGGGTAACGGTCGTTAACCGGCTTATGGTATTTGTCGTTCGCACAGGGGGCTGGATTTGTCTTTATTGAATGTATTTGCGCAACTGGAGCAGGCCTATATTTTACTGGGTGCTGATCCTTCTGAACCGTTACTGGTGAATGCTAAGGCAGCCCTGCTCACCGGGCTGGATATCAGCTCGCCCGCTGGCCTTGATACCTGGCAACAGGTTCTCTTACCGGCAATTGAAACCGCCCGTACCGTTAAAAATACTCAGGTATATCTGGGTGAAAAAGCGTTTCTGCTCTGCTGTTCTGATATCCAGGAAGAGGGCCGCAGTGTGCTTGCTGTCCATTTAAGTCGGCCGGAGCTCAGTGATAATGAGCGGCAGAACTTCTATGCCATGCTGGATAATCTTGGTGCCTACGTTTACTGCAAAGATGTGAATTACAACTACACCTACGCGAATAAACAGGTGTGTGAGCTGTTTAATCTTACGCCACAGGAGATTGTGGGCGCCAACGATTGCCAGCTGTTTGATGCTGAAACCGGGCAGAAAATGATCGAACAGACCGACAGCCAGGTCATTCAACGGGGCATTACGCTGGAGCTGGAAGAGCGTAATTACGTGCCGAATCATGATGAATACCGGGATTACCTCACCGTTAAGAAACCGCTTTATGATGATGAAGGCATGCCGCTCGGCCTGTTCGGTATCTCGATGGATATCAGTGAGCTCAAGGAAACCCAGAAACGGCTGTATATCAGCGAACAGCGGCTTTCCACCATTCTGGATAATGTGGGTGCCTATATCTTCATTAAAGATAAAGACCGCCGCTTTCAGTACGTCAATAAACAGACTGAAGCGCTGTTTCAGCTGCCTCAGGATCAGATCCTCGGCAAGAACAACTATGATTTACTCGGTGAGGTTCAGGGGGAGGAGTTCGACTGTACCGACCGGAAAGTGTTTGAAACCGGAGAGCGGGTGGATTGCCTCGAATCCTTTGCGACGCCCGAAGAGGTGTATTACTACTGGACGGTGAAAATTCCATTACGCAATGAAGCGGGCGAAATTGACAGTTATATTGGCCTGTCGACGGATATTACTGAACAGAAGCGGCTGGAAAATCAGGTGCGCAGTTATAATGATGCGCTGCAGACCAAAATCAAAGAAGTCACCGATCTTAAAGATACCCTTGAGTATCAGGCCACCCATGATGTGTTAACCGGGCTGTTTAACCGGCGGATGCTGGAAACCCTGAGCGAAGAGATTTTTGTGCCCGATAACCCGCAGCTTGTAGGCATGTTGATGCTGGATCTGGACCGCTTTAAACGGGTTAATGATGAGTTCGGGCATAAGCGAGGGGATGATGTTATCCGCCTGATTGCCCGCCTGATGGCGGATGAGTGCCGCAGCAGTGATGTCATCTGCCGTTATGGTGGTGAGGAATTTGTCCTGCTGATGCCCGGTGCGCTTCCCGGTAAAGCACGGGCGAAGGCGGAATGGTTACGGCAGCGTTACAGTGAGGTAGCGGCGCAGGCGTTTCCGGAAATGGGTATGCTGACCCTCTCGGTAGGTATTTCTGAAGCGCCGGCAAATAAAGTCAGTTTTGAGCAGCTGTATCTCGCTGCGGATAAGGCCCTGTATCAGGCGAAGGAAAATGGCCGTAACTGTTGTGAAGAAGGGGCTATACAGCCTTTACCGGAGATCGTTCCCGAGCGCTGAGCGCAGACAGTCAATCTGCCGGTTGGGAAACTGACGATAATCCGGATACGGGGTAAGAATCAGATTATCCCTGCGCCATAACACTGTGCTGTCATCCAGTGCAGTAAAGCCTGCGTCGGCAGGAGACTGGTCAGCCCGCACCAGCCCCAACCTTTCCCAACTGGCTTTTCCGGCGACCAGGTGAAGTGCCGCCCGGCTGTTCAGCTGGTTACTGAAGTCGATGGCTTCACTTTCTAGCAACCGGTTATCCCGGTGATATCGCCAGTCGTCTGTCTGTGCCACGATCTTAGAAAGAATAATCAGGATCTTCCGCCAGTGGTTGCCGTTCTGGCGCACAGTATCATCATAGCCCTGCCAGCCGTTTTCCAGTGCCGGCGGGGTGGGCAGATAAAGGCGTATCTCTGCATGCGGATTTCCCAGACTGGAAAGGCGCTCATTCATGCAGATTTAATGCCGCTGAGGTTTTTAAAGGTAATTTCCTTGGCGGTGCTGAGGAAGTCCAGCATGAAGTCAGCATCTTTCTGGTCATCACGGATGGCCGCATACAGGGTACACCAGACACCTTTTTCGCCCAGAGGCCTGGCGCTGATGTAGTTCTGTTCGATGTACTGATGTATTGCCCAGTTAGGCAGTGCAGACACACCGCGTCCGCTGGCGACCAGCTGCATGATCATCACGGTCAGTTCAGAAGTGCGGATGCTGGCCGGCTCAATATCTGCCGGTTCCAGAAAATGTTTGAAGACATCCAGCCGGTGGGATTCAACCGGGTAGGTGATCAGCACTTCGCTGGCCAGATCCTGTGGCTGGATATGCCGTTTGGCGACCAGACGGTGCTGCTTGGAAATGGCCAGCACAGATTCATAAGTGAACAGCGGAATGTAGGTAATGCCGTTACGCTCTTCCGGATCTGCAGTGATGACCAGGTCCAGGTCGCCCCGGGCCAGTGCCGGCAGGGGCAGAAAACTGAAGCCGGTAGACAGGTCCATCTCCACTTCCGGCCAGTTCTGGCGGAAATGATCAATGGTGGGCATCAGCCAGTCAAAGCAGCTGTGACACTCAATACAGATATTCAGCCGGCCGGCCTCTCCGCCCGCCAAGCGGGCGATATCCCGCTCAGCGTTGCGCACCATAGGTAACACTTCATCGGCCAGTGCCAGAATGCGCTGGCCGGCGCTGGTGAAACAGATAGGTTTGGTTTTGCGGATAAACAGGGAGCAGTCGAGGCGGTCTTCCAGATCTTTGATCTGATGCGACAGGGCAGACTGGGTGAGATGAATGCGGTCTGCCGCATCAACCAGACTTCCGGTGTCACGCAGTGCAGAGAGTGTTTTTAAATGACGAAGCTCGATCATACGCGGTTAACCTCAACTTCAACTTAGATATGAGTATAGTATGAACTGTCGTACCTTGACGGCATTGCCGTAGAGTAACCACTTACCCCTGCACTTTGTGACAGGGGTAAGGCGGTTAAGGAAGCAGATTACTGGCTGCCAACCATCAGCAGTTCCAGCAGCGCTTTCTGGGCGTGCAGGCGGTTTTCTGCTTCATCAAAGACAACGGAACGGGGATCATTGTCCATCAGCTCAGCGCTGACTTCCTCACCACGGTGTGCCGGCAGACAGTGCATGAACAGTGCTTCTTTATCAGCGGTATCCATCAGCGCAGAGGTAACCTGATAGCCGGTGAAGGCTGCTTCGCGTTCTTTCTGTTCTTCTTCCTGACCCATGGATGCCCATACATCGGTGACCACCAGGTGGGAGTCTTTGATTGCTTCTTCCGGCGTGCGGTAGATGCTGATGCGGTCTTTATTGGCAGCAACCAGCTCAGCATTCGGATCAAAGCCTTCCGGGCAGGCAATGTTCAGGTGGAAGTCGAACTGGCGGGCAGCGTTTATGTAGGAGTGACACATGTTGTTGCCATCACCTACCCAGGTCACTGTTTTGCCCTGGATGTCGCCACGGTGTTCGTAATAGGTCTGCATATCAGCCAGCAACTGACACGGATGGTAATCATCGGTCAGGGCATTGATAACAGGTACACTGGAATTAGCGGCGAAGGTTTCGACCGAGTCATGTGAGAAGGTACGGATCATCACCGCATCGCACATGCTGGAGATTACCTTGGCGCTGTCTTCAACCGGTTCACCACGGCCCAGCTGCGTATCGCGGGATGACAAGAAGAGTGCGTGGCCGCCAAACTGTGCCATGCCGGCCTCGAAAGATACGCGGGTACGGGTGGAGGATTTTTCAAAAATCATCGCCAGTACCTGGTTTTTCAATGGCTCGTAAATCTCACCACTGTTGCGAATTCGCTTCAGTTCCACCGCGCGACGGATCAGCGCTTTCAGTTCATCGGGCGTTAAATCTAGCAGGGTTAAGAAATGTCTTGTTGTCATAATAAAAAGGGCCTGACGAATCAGGCCTCCTTAATTTCGTTAATGAATCAGAGCTGGCGGTTATTCGTCAGCCATATAAACCTTGATGATGCGCGATACAGTGTTTACCAGCAGTTTGGCTTCGCTGTCGGTCATCGTCAGAGGCGGTAACAGACGTACCACTTTACCGCCACCGGTAATGTTCAGCAGTACACCTTTTACCTTCGCAAGCACTGCCAGTTCGGAACCGGCTTCGCTCAGTTCAATGGCAATCATCATGCCTTTGTTACGTACTTCCTTAACGCTTTCAGAACCGCCCAGCTGATCGCGGAAACCGTCGGCAATCTGGTCGCCCAGTTCCGCAGCCCGCTGGTCCAGCTTGTCATTGGTGATGGTATCGACCACCGCCAGTGCTGCGGCACAGCAAAGCGGGTTGCCACCGTATGTGGAGCCGTGGGTACCCGGAATCAGGATCTCAGCCGCTTTACCACGGGCCAGACAGGCACCGATCGGCACACCGTTACCCAGACCTTTAGCTGTGGTCACCACATCAGGAAGAATATTGTTTTGCTGGTACGCAAAGTAGCTGCCGGTACGGCCGTTGCCGGTCTGAACTTCATCCAGCATCAGCAGCCAGTCGTGTTCGTCGCAGATATCCCGCAACTGGTTCAGGTAATCATCAGCGGGGATAACCACGCCGCCTTCACCCTGAATCGGTTCAACCAGAATTGCTACAACGTTCGGGTTGTTGGCAGCAATCTTACGCACAGCGTCAACGTCATTGAACGGTGCCCGGACAAAACCGCTGACCAGTGGCTCAAAGCCAGCCTGGACTGCACGGTTACCGGTGGCGCTCAGAGTCGCCATCGTACGGCCATGGAAAGAACCGTCCATGACGATTGTGACCGGCTGATCGATGCCTTTACCGTGACCGTAGCGACGGGCCAGTTTAATGGCCGCTTCGTTAGCTTCTGCACCGGAGTTACCGAAGAAGACGCTGTCCATGCCGGAGATCTGGGTCAGACGGCGGGCCAGACGTTCCTGGTTCGGAATGGTGTACAGGTTTGAGGTATGAATAAGCTGGCTGGCCTGTTCGCTGATCGCGGTGGTAACCGCCGGGTGCGCGTGACCCAGACCGCAAACGGCAATGCCGCTCAGCGCGTCCAGATACTTGTGGCCATCGGTATCATACAGCCAGGAACCTTCGCCGTGATCAAAGGCGACGGACAGGCGTGCATAAGTGTTCATTATGGGCTGTGTAGACATAAAGTCCCTCTCTGCAACATGGACCCATCGCCAATAAAGAAGAAGTCTCGGCGTGGAAAAAACGCAAAAGTCTATTCAATCGACGCAAGTTTAGCAATCTTTGCCGTAATTTATCTGTTAATGAGGCTGTTTCGGACTTGAATTTATTGATCCGTGTCACAATGATTTATAAAGACAGGGATTAGCATAGACAGCTGCTCATTCGGGCAGACAGGCGGCCGAATATTTCTTGAGTAAATCACTCGGGTTTATGCTAGGCTTGCGTTTTTTTTAACGCCCCCGCAGAAACGGGCGAAAGTTTTGACAGGTTTAAAGGTGTACTTATGAGCGTCGTTGATACCATTAAAGAGCAGATCGAATCCAATGATATTCTGCTGTACATGAAGGGCACGCCCCGTTTCCCGCAGTGTGGCTTTTCTTCCCGCACAGTTGAAGCGGTGATGGAGTGCGGCGAGCGCTTTGCGTTTGTGAACATTCTGGAAAATCCGGAAATCCGCTCTGAGCTGCCAAAATACGCTAACTGGCCAACCTTCCCGCAACTGTGGGTAAAAGGTGAGCTGATCGGTGGCTGCGACATCGTTGCTGAAATGGCGGCAAGCGGCGAGCTGAAAGAACTGATTGCTGAAGCGGCTGCGGGTCAGGCTGAAAGCGAATAAGTCATAGTTGGATCAGCAGGCTGGTAATTAATATTCTTTATCGTTTTTATTGACGCGTTTAATTAGTCTAATAAGAACTATCTGCTATGCTGATCCGCACTTAATTTGTGCGCGGGAAACCGCTGTATTCTTTAATTCATTTAAGAGAGAACTAAACATGGCCGTATTAGTAGGTAAGAACGCTCCGGACTTTACAGCACCAGCCGTACTGGGCAACGGTGAAATCGTTGATGCTTTTACACTGTCTGAAGCAACTAAGGGCAAGAAAGCTGTAGTATTCTTCTACCCACTGGACTTCACTTTCGTATGTCCTTCTGAGCTGCTGGCTTTCGATCACCGTATCGAAGAATTTGCTAAGCGTGGCGTTGAAGTAATCGGTGTTTCTATCGACTCTCACTTCTCTCACAACGCATGGCGTAACACCCCTGTAGAGCAGGGTGGTATTGGTCCGGTTAAATACACGCTGGTTGCCGACATGACTCACAGCATCTGCAAAGACTACGACGTTGAGTCTGAAGGCGGCGTTGCTTTCCGTGGTTCTTTCCTGATCGACGAAGACGGTCTGGTACGTCACCAGGTTGTTAACGATCTGCCACTGGGCCGTAACGTTGACGAAATGCTGCGTATGGTTGACGCGCTGGCGTTCCACCAGAAGAACGGTGAAGTTTGCCCTGCAGGCTGGAGCGAAGGTGACGAAGGTATGGTTGCATCTCCTGAAGGTGTTGCAAGCTACCTGTCTGACAACGCTGACAAGCTGTAAGATTTAAGTATCTTAAAAAACCGCCTTCATGGCGGTTTTTTTGTGGCTGCCGTTCAGTGCCTGCGGTGTCGGCTGTATGTAAAAAATGCATGTGCTACATAGCGAATTAGAATGACCGGTTTTGTGCTGCTTGCGGTATGATAGCCGGTCTTTTCGTGTTTGCTGTCCGGGCTGTTCTGCCCCGGTGCTGTTGCTGATACTTTTCTTAATAACTTCATTAATGAATGAATGACGGGATGTCCTGTGCCGAATAAGTCTTTTGCGGGCGAAATGCCGTTCGCTGAATTTGTTACCCTGATGGCTATGATGATGTCATTGGTTGCCCTTGCTATTGATGCCATGTTACCGGCGCTGGCGCTGATGGGAGACGCGCTTCAGGTGACCGATGCGAATGATGTGCAACTGGTGGTTTCCGTCCTGTTTCTTGGCATGGCTGTGGGGCAGCTGTGTTATGGCCCCGCTTCGGACAGTTTTGGCCGCCGGCCGGTGATGTATGTGGGCTATGCACTCTTTATTGCTGGCGGGGTTTTGAGCATCGCCGCGCAGGATCTCGATGTGATGCTGCTTGGGCGGTTTTTACAGGGGTTTGGGCTGGCAGCCCCCAAGATACTCACGGTGGCGATTGTCCGGGATCAGTTTGCCGGACGTGAAATGGCCCGGGTGATGTCCTTTATTATGGTCATCTTCATTGTGATTCCGATGGTGGCGCCGGTGTTCGGGCAACTGATTCTCTGGGTGGCTGACTGGCGTTACATTTTTGTGGCGATTCTGCTGATCGGCCTGATCAGTCTGGTCTGGTTTCATCAGCGTCAGCCCGAAACCCATCCGGTTGACAAGCGGGTGCCATTTTCACTGAAGGCGATCAGCAAAGCATTCATCAAAGTATCAACCGACCGCTTTGCTATGGGGTATACGTTGATGGCCGGGATTGTTTCCGGTGCGTTTGTGGCTTATCTGAGTTCTTCTGCGCAGGTGTTTCAGCAGTTATATGGCCTGGGTGAGTGGTTCCCCCTGTATTTTGCGATGCTGGCTTTCGCCATTGGTTTTTCGTCTTACCTGAATGGCCGTCTGGTGATGCGGCTGGGAATGCAGCATCTGACCTGGCGGGCCTTACTGGTGCTGATGGTCAGCTCAGCCCTGTGTGTGGCTGGCAGCAGTTACTGGCAGGGGATGCCGCCGTTATGGCTGTTAACCCTGTATTTCATCGTGGCGTTTGCCTGTATCGGGATGCTGTTCAGTAATCTGAATGCGCTTGCCATGGAAGGGCTGGGTAAGTATGCCGGTATGGGGGCCGCAGTCGTGGGAGCGGTGTCTACGCTGTTATCCGCAGTGATCGGGGTGTTCATCGGTGGTCTGTTCAACGGCACGGTTATTCCGCTGGTGGCAGGGTTTGCCGTGTGTGCGGCTGCCGGTCTGGTGATGATGCGCTGGATTGAAGCGGGGCAACGGCAAACGGAAGTGTCCTGATACGAAAAAAGCCCTGCAGTGTCAGGGCTTTTTTATGGGGGCGTGTCAGACGCCGGTTATTCGTAGTGGTCCTGAACCATGCTCCAGCCGCCCAGATCTTTCCAGCGGTTGACGATGGTGCAGAACAGCTCGGCGGTTTTCATGGTGTCATACAGAGCCGAGTGTGCTTCTTTGCCGTCGAAGTCGATGTCGGCAATGTCACAGGCTTTCGCCAGTACGGTGTGGCCAAACGCCAGACCTGCCAGTGTGGCGGTATCGAAGGTGGAAAACGGGTGGAACGGGTTGCGTTTCATGTCGCAGCGGTTTGCGGCTGCCGTTACGAAACTGTGATCGAAGTGAGCATTATGCCCCACCAGAATTGCCCGTTTACAGTTATGGGCTTTGACGGATTTGCGGATCGGCTTAAAGATCTTTTCCAGTGCTTCCTGCTCGTCGATGGCACCGCGCAGAGGGTTGTACGGGTCAATGCCGGTAAACTCCAGTGCGGACTTTTCCAGATTGGCACCTTCAAACGGGTCTACGTTGAAGGAGTAGCTCTGGTCAATCAGCAGGTTTCCGTCGTCATCCATCGTCAGGGTAACGGCAGCAATTTCCAGAAGAGCATCTGTCTCGGCATTGAACCCGGCAGTTTCAACGTCGATTACCACTGGCAGGTAGCCCCGGAAGCGGGTGGACATCGGATGCTGATAGGCACTGTTATGTTTAGTCAAATGAGATCCTTAAAGGCTGTCTCTTCAGCCTGCAGTTGAGTATGAGGCCAGTGTATAATCTTGGCCGGCCGTTGTCATTGCTACGGAAGTATTTGCAGTACATTACTGCTAAGATGGATAGACACTGATCAGCGGTTAAATATCCCGGTATCTTCAGTAAAGTTTTAACTGCACCAGTCGATATCTGATACGTTGGTTTGGTATCTGTAAGGGTTTGATCTTTTTATGCGAATTATTCTGGGACTGTTGATAGCTTTTTGGATACTGCCTGCCGGGGCGGCAAGCTTCGTGGCGACCATCGATCAGTCCCGCTGGGATCTTGAGTCCTCCAAGTTTAACTGCCGTATGTCGCAAAAAATCCCCCTGTTCGGAGAAGCCGTATTCGATCATCAGGCTGGCGAGCAGATCCGTTTTGTTCTGAAACCGCTTCAGGGTCATGGCATGAAAGGGAAGGCGATGCTGATGGCAGAGGCTTCTCCCTGGCAGCCGGGTACCCCGCCGATGCGGATCGGAGAGGTGGAGTTCAACCAGTACAGTGGTGAGATCGAAGTGCTGAGCCCGCAGGCTCAGAATATGGTTGCCGCCCTGTATAAGGGCATGATGCCGACCTTTAAAGCCCGCAACTGGCTGGGGACCGGGGAAAATGTCCGGATAGGACTCTCAGCGGCCAACTTCCAGCCGGCGTTTGAAAGTTATTCAGGCTGTGTGGCCGGTCTGTTGCCGGTGAATTACCGTCAGATCGCCCGTACCGCGGTATTGTTCCCGTCGGCCACCTGGCGCTTGTCGGATGCCACCAAGGCCCGGCTGGATCTGATTGCAGTGTATGTGAATAATGATGAGGCGGTCAGCTCGGTTTACGTAGACGGCCACTCAGATACCCAGGGCCGGCGTCTGGCAAACCGGGATTTATCTAAGAAGCGTGCTGATGAAGTGACGGCGTATCTGATTACTAAGGGGGTTAATCCTGACGTGATTATTACCCGTTATCACGGCGAACGGTATCCGGTGGGGCAGAAGAACGACCGGGCAACCCGTGACCGCAGTCGCCGGGTAACCATCCGGCTGGACCGGGATCAGCCTTAACTTCAGTCCTCCGTCTGAGCGGTTGAATCGCCGGAACGTGCGTTGCCCTTTGAGATAGTGGGGATTTATCCCCGCTGTCTCTGTTCCTGCTGTGTATTCATGCTATAATTTTGCCCTTTCCTTTTTCAGGTAATACATCGGGTTGTCTGCCCGGTGGTAGATTTTCGTGTGGAGTTCTTTTATGTCCGACATTAATAAGGTTGTGCTGGCCTACTCCGGCGGCCTTGATACATCTGTAATCGTTCGTTGGTTACAGGAAACTTACAACTGTGAAGTCGTGACATTCACGGCAGATCTGGGCCAGGGTGAAGAAGTTGAACCTGCCCGTGCCAAAGCTGAAGCTCTGGGTGTAAAAGAAATTTACATCGAAGATCTGCGCGAAGAGTTTGTCCGTGATTTCGTATTCCCGATGTTCCGTGCGAATACTATCTACGAAGGTGAATACCTGCTGGGCACGTCAATTGCCCGTCCGCTGATTGCCAAGCGTCTGATTGAAATCGCCAATGAAACCGGCGCAGATGCTATCTCTCACGGTGCAACCGGTAAGGGTAACGATCAGGTTCGTTTTGAAATGGGTGCTTACGCACTTAAGCCGGGCGTTGAAGTTATTGCGCCATGGCGTGAGTGGGATCTGACATCCCGTGAAACCCTGATGAAGTACTGTGAAGAGCACAACATCCCGGTAGACTTCTCAAGCAACAAGAAGAAGTCTCCGTACTCGATGGATGCTAACCTGCTGCACATTTCTTACGAAGGCGACATTCTGGAAGATCCGTGGGCAGAAGCTGAAACGGATATGTGGCGCTGGTCCGTTTCCCCTGAGGAAGCACCGGACGAAGCTCAGTACATGGAGCTGACTTACGAAAAAGGCGATATCGTTGCGATTGACGGTGAGCCAATGTCTCCGGCAACTGTCCTGACTTACCTGAACAAGGTAGGTGGTGAGCACGGTATTGGCCGTCTGGACATCGTTGAAAACCGTTTCGTCGGAATGAAGTCCCGCGGTTGCTATGAAACACCGGGCGGCACCATCATGCTGCGTGCACACCGTGCCATTGAGTCAATCACGCTGGACCGCGAAGTTGCGCACCTGAAAGATGAGCTGATGCCACGTTACGCGAAAGTGATCTACAACGGTTTCTGGTGGTCTGAAGAGCGTAAGATGATGCAGGAGATGATCGATTACTCACAGCGTAACGTGAACGGTGATGTTCGCCTGAAACTGTACAAGGGTAACGTGACTGTTGTGGGTCGCCGTTCTGATGACAGCCTGTTCGATGAGAACATTGCTACTTTTGAAGATGACGCGGGTTCTTACGATCAGAAAGATGCTGCCGGCTTCATCAAGCTGAATGCACTGCGCATGCGCATTGCTGCCGGTAAAGGCCGCAATCTGCTGGAAGACTGAGCAAAGAACAGGGATTAATAACCTGACTTTTCTGAAAAACCCGTTATGGTGACATGGCGGGTTTTTTGCTGTTCAGGGGATGTGTCGGGAGTTCTAGTTGCTTGATAACTATGGTACTTTGAGCGCTGGTCTCTGATGTCGGTTTTATGGAAATAAATTATTCACAAAACAAAGTCCTGATTGTCGATAATCGTCTGGATGATCTGGCTGAGCTGAAAGCTGCGCTGACCCAGTTAGGCATCAAAACGATCCATGTGGCGTCATCAGTGAATATGGCTTTGGCGTTGTTGCGTGAAGAGACATATGACATATGTTTTGCTCTGTTTGATCTGGGTAAAACCGAGAAGAACGGTCTGCAGTTAATTCAGGAGGCCGGTGCCGAAGGCACAAAGCTGTATACCACCACCTTTATTCTGGTGGTTGATCAGGACCGCTCCAAACTGCTGTTCGGCTCCCTTGATACCGCGCCGGATACCTATATTTCCAAGCCCTATGATATTGCCAAGATCAGGGTGCGTCTGGAAAAAATTCTGCGCATTAAGTCAGTACTGCAACCGCTGGAGAAGCTGCTCAATCAGGGGCAGCTGTCTGAAGCACTGGAGCAGTGTGGCCGCTATATTCACTCTTATCCCGGGCTCGTTCTGTATATCCACCGTTTGGAAGGCGAGATCCTGTTGCGCCTCGGCCAGGAGACGCAGGCGGTAAAGCTGTTTAAAAGCCTGCTGAAACGGCGTGATTTACCCTGGGCCAGAGTGGGGCTGGGGGTTGCTCTGTCCCGGCTGGGGCGTGTGCAGGAAGCTATCCGGGTATTTAAAGGGGTTATTCAGGAAGCGCATTTATGCGTTGAAGCGTTTGTCGGGCTGGCCAATGCCCACCGGGCGGTGGGTGAGCGCCGGGTCGCACTGGACTTATTACGGCAGGCGACCCTGATTCAGCCGACCTCCCCTTTGTTGCAGGCGGCATTAGGTAAGATTGCCCTGCATGAAGGGGAGCACTCCATTGCGGCCAAAGCGTACCGTGAGGCTATCGAGTATTCCCGTGGTGGCTGCTTTGAACAGCACAGTTATTATGTTGGGCTGGTTGCCAGCCTGCAGGTAAAGGTGGACGGGTCTGATGATGCTGACTCGGTTCAGGCGCAGGAGTCGGCGGTAAAGGTACTGGAAGAGCTGATTCTGGCGTTCAGTGATCTGCCAACCCGCCTGATTGCACGGTTGTTCTGGACGGAACTGTACCGTGCCAGAGGTGCCGACCCTGAGTTCATGTCTGCCTGCCAGGCCGCGTTTGATGTCTATTGTCAGTGTGAACTCAGTGAGCAGGCTCAGTGGCAGGAGTTATTGCTGGACCGGATCCGGGGCAGTGACATTGAAAGCGAAGTCCAGCAGGTTAAGGAGCAACTGAACCGTCAGGTGCTTGAGCTGGACTGGGGCAAGCTCAATGTGCAGGGGATGCTGGCTTACCGTAAACAGGATTTTGCCAGAGCACAGGCGCTGTTTCAGAAAGCCAATCTGTGTTTGCCGGATAATCCCGGTGTGGTGCTGAATCTGGTTCAGGTGTATCTGGAAAGCCAGGGGCAGCGGGAAACGGTTCTGACCCGCGAGCTGGCTGAAATGGATGATTTACTCTGGGAACTGGATTTCAATGTGCTGAGCCGAAAACAGCAAAACCGCCATAAAAATATGGGTGAGCGTCTGGCCGCACTGTTTGTTGACGGCACTGTTTGTTAACGGGATTTTTTGTTTAGGGCGCTTTTTGTTTAGGGGGCTTCCGGCTGAATTAAAGGGTATCGTCGTCCAGCAGAATGGAGTTGTTGTTGCTTTGGGTCGGATCGTCACCCATCAGCAGGCTGCGGGCAGAGCGGGCCAGTTTACGGTTCATCAGTTTTTGCTGGGCTTCTTCCGGCAGGTCGGTGAAACGGATGGTGTTCTGGCTGATCAGCAGTTCGATAAGGTCTTCGAGAATACGGCCGATATTGCCGTCAGAATTATTCAGATACTGTTCCGGGGAATGGATTTTATTCTGGTTGTTCAGAAATTCCATGACATCCGGATCGCTGACATCCACCGGTACTGAACCGGTTTGCTCGTATTGCGAGATGGCCAATATATTTCCCTGATTGTCCTTCACTGCGTAAAGCATATCGATATCTTTTAATAACTCTAGTTTGATCATAAGCTGAAGTATGCGGCGCAGATGAATATTTAGTCAAGCGTGAGCGTGTCAATATGAGAGGTTAGATCGGGGGCCGCAAGGTGCTGATCTGGCAATGAATTCTGCCTGATCCGCCGGTGAGTTCCGTTCGGCTAATTGCATATTGGGCAGGGGGCCGATAAAATCCCGCCATCTTAAATTGGCTGACCCGGATGCGCCGGGTAGTGCTGGCTGCTAATCCGGCCGGAATCCTTCAATTTAGTACCATCTATATATTCAGTATAAAGCTTATGAAATCCCATAAAATTCAACAGGCGCCGATCCCTATGCGCTCGGTGGGCCCGCTTAAAATCTGCGGGCATATCCTGGAAGAAAAACTGATGGTCCCGCTGGCGACCTATGAAACACCACTGTGGCCTTCAGTTGGCCGTGGTGCGCGGATTTCTGCGCTGACTGATGGTATCCGTACGACAATTGTTGATGAGCGGATGTCCCGGTCGATTCTGCTGGAAGCCAAAGATGCGCTGGAAGCCGTACAGGCATTGCAGTCTATCAAGTCCCGGCAGGATGATCTGAATGCGGTGGTGGCGCAGACCAGCCGCTTTGCCAAGCTGATTGATATGCACAGCCAGGTGGTGGCCAACCTGATTTATCTGCGTCTGGAGTTCACCACCGGGGATGCGTCCGGTCATAACATGGTGACCAACGCGGCCGATAAACTGATTCCGTGGCTGCTGAATGAATATCCGCAGCTGGATTACTGTTCTATTTCCGGGAATTACTGTTCCGATAAAAAAGCCACCGCAGTGAATGGTATTCTGGGCCGTGGTAAGTACGTCGTCAGTGAGATTCTGATTCCCCGTGAACTGTGTGAGCGCCGTCTGAAAACCACGCCGGAAAAAGTGGTTGATCTGAACATCAAGAAAAATCTGATCGGCACCATGGTTGCCGGCGGATTGCGCAGCGCGAATGCCCACTATGCAAATATGTTATTGGCTTTTTATCTGGCCACCGGTCAGGATGCAGCGAATATCATTGAAGGTTCTCAGGGCATTGTGCACGCGGAAGTGCGGGATGGCGATTTATACTTCTCCTGTACCTTACCTAACCTGATAATGGGCAGTGTGGGTAACGGTAAGGGCATTGAGTTTGTTGAAGAAAATCTTAAAGCGCTGGGCTGTAAAGAAGACCGCGAACCGGGTGCAAATGCCCGCCGTCTGGCGGCGATCTGTGCGGCAACTGTGTTATGCGGTGAGCTTTCGCTGATGGCGGCCCAGACCAATCCCGGCGAGCTGATGGAATCTCATCTGAAGATGGAACGATAATGACCGATCAGACCAACGATCGCAAAATTGAACATATCCGCGCCATTGAAAAAGATGCTGCGACAGATCGTGACGGGCGTTATTTTGACCGTATCCACCTGCAGCACCGGGCGTTACCGGAAGTTGCCCTGGACCGGATTGATACCTCGGTTGAGTTTCTGGGTAAGACATTAAGTTTTCCGCTGCTGATTTCTTCCATGACCGGCGGTGATCATGAACTGATCCGCACCATTAACCGTAATCTGGCCATTGCGGCCGAACAGACCGGCGTTGCTCTGGCTGTCGGTTCCCAGCGGGTGATGTTTACCCAGCCGGGGGCACGGGTCAGCTTTGAGCTGCGCGAATATGCGCCCACTACGGTGCTGTGTGGCAATGTCGGCGCGGTTCAGCTGAACTACGGATTTGATGTTGCCAAGTGTCAGGAAGCGGTGGATTGCCTCGGCGCAGATGCCCTGTACCTGCACCTGAACCCGTTGCAGGAAGCGGTACAGCCGGAAGGGGATACTGATTTCTCCGGGCTGAGTGCCAAAATTGCTGAAGTCGCCGCTCAGTTAAGCGTGCCGGTGATGTTTAAAGAAGTGGGTTGTGGTCTGTCTCCGCAGGACATTGAAGCCGGTCTGAAGATGGGCATTAAGCATTTTGATCTGGCCGGTTGCGGCGGGACGTCGTGGAGCCGGATTGAGTATCACCGGGCGCGCAATAATAGCGATGATCTGGGGCTGAAGTTTCAGGACTGGGGTATCCCGACACCCTTAGCGCTGCGTCTTGCTGAGCCATATCAGCAACAGGCTGATTTCATTGCCAGCGGCGGCCTCAGGGATGGGATTGATATGATTAAATCTGTTATACTCGGCGCCTCGATATGTGGCATGGCAACTCCATTCTTAAAACCTGCCATGGAGTCTGCCGACGCGGTCGTCCAGGTTATCGAACAAATCCGGCGTGAATTTACCACTGCGATGTTTCTGCTGGGAATGTCGGATATAAACAGCGTATATATGAACCGGGCTCTAATATTGAGTGAGGGTGAGGATCGAAATTAGGTATGTCCGTCGGTATTGATGAAATCAGCTTCTACACCTCGAATTATTTTCTTGACCTCCAGCAGCTGGCTGAAGTGCATGATATAGATGTCGATAAGTACTACAAAGGCATCGGTCAGGAAAAAATGGGTATGCCTGCGCCAGACGAAGATATCGTTACTATGGCCGCCAATGCAGCATATCCTCTGATTGAGCGGGTCGGTGCAGAGTCTGTCAGCACGGTTATGTTTGCCACAGAAACCGGTATAGACCAGTCCAAGTCAGCAGGTGTGTATGTACACCGTTTGCTGGGGCTGTCGGCTAACTGCCGGGTGGTTGAACTTAAGCAGGCCTGTTACAGCGCCACTGCAGCGATTCAGATGGCCTGTGCACTGGTTGCCCGTCAGCCTGAAAAACGCGTACTGGTGATTGCCTCTGATGTTGCACGTTATGATCTGGATACGCCGGGTGAAGCCACTCAGGGATGCGGTGCCGTAGCGATGCTGATCACGGCGAATCCGCGTCTGGTGGAAATTGACCCTGAAGTGGGTAACTACACCGAAGACGTCATGGATTTCTGGCGTCCGAACTACCGTTCAACCGCACTGGTGGACGGCAAGTATTCAACCAAAATTTATCTGAAATCACTGAAACAGGCGTGGGAACATTTCTGCACCGCCAGTTCACTGGCGTTCAATGATTTTCAGCACTTTTGCTACCATCTGCCGTTTACCCGGATGGCGCAAAAAGCCCATAAGCATCTGGCTAAACTGAACCAGAGCGAGCTGAGCCCTGAAATGCTGGATTTGCAGGTGGAAGACACCCTGCTGTATAACCGGATTATCGGCAACAGCTATACCGCGTCTATGTATATCGGTCTGGTTTCGCTGCTGGAAAACTGCAAGCAGAACCTTGAAGGTAAGCGTGTCGGTTTCTTCAGTTACGGCTCCGGCTGTGTGGCTGAATTCTTCTCTGGCCGGGTTGTTGCCGGTTACGAGCAGTACCTGCACAGTGCCCGTCATAAAGCGATGCTGGCGGCCCGTAATGCGGTGTCCTATGAAGAATATCTGCGCCTGTATAACGAAGTGGAACCTACCGACGGAGGCGTTCATGAGCGCCGTCGTGAATCCACCGGCCGTTTCCGTTTAGCGAGCATTTCTCACCATAAGCGTGAGTATGTCGCTTGCTAATCAGGCGTCAGCGGTAAGTCTTGCCCCGGGCAAGCTGATCCTCAGCGGCGAACATGCCGTTGTCTATGGTGCGCCGGCACTGGCAATAGCCGTGGCGCGCCACATCCGCAGTCAGTGCAGTATCCGTCCGGATGCTGCCGCGGGTCTCTCCTGGTCATTACCGGACCTGCAACAGCAGGGTACCTTAAGCTGGGCTGATGTACGTGCTCAGCTTGCCTTGCTGGACAGCCGTCATGCTGACTTTGAAGCGGGTACGTTATCCGCTGCAGAGATCCTGCAATCTCCTCAGCAACTTGTATTGTATTGTCTGGCGCTGTGCCTGCCGGAAGCTGATCCTGATTGCCATCTGGAATTAAGTGTCTGTTCTCAGCTACCTGCCGGGGCCGGTATGGGATCATCAGCTGCCGCCGCTGCGTCGGTGTTGTCGTTAATATCGGCCCATTTCGGGCAGCCGTTAGCAAAACAAAAACTGTTTGAACGGACCCGCTACTGTGAGCGGCTTTGCCATGGCCGGGGCGGGCTTATCGATTCGGCCACGGTCAGCTTTGGCGGGCTGGTTGAAGTGCTTAACGGCGTGGCATCACCGGTACCGGATGCGGTACTCAGCGGTGACTGGTTTTATGTGAATACCGGCCGGCCAGTGAGCGGTACCGGCGAATGTGTCGAACAGGTGCGTCAGGGCTTTGCCGGTTCTGATATCTGGCAGGCATTCACCGCGGTAACTGAACAGATTAAAACCGCTGTACTGCATAAGCAGGACGCCCGCGCAGCGGTGCGCGAAAACCAGCGCCTGCTGGAAACCATCGGCGTGGTACCGGCCCGGGTTGCTGGTTTTGCCCGGGCGGTGGAAGCTGCCGGCGGAGCCGCTAAAATCAGTGGTGCGGGTGCAGTACGGGGTGATGGCGGCGGTGCCATGCTGGTATACGGTATCAGTGAGCCGGTGCTGGCCAGCCTGTGCGCCGGTTTTGATTATGAATTTTTTGCGATAGAAGAGGACAGCGACGGTGCTCGACTCAGTGATTAGAGCTTCAGCCCCCGGCAGCATTATGCTGATGGGGGAACACGCGGTGCTGTTTGGTGAACGTGCCCTGGCCTGCGCGGTAGATAAACATATTCATGTGACGCTGACCCCGCGGGATGACCGTGAGATAAATATTGATTCTGCGCTGGCAGAGTACAGTGCCAGCCTGGACGAGTTACAGCCGGACGACCGGCTAAGCTTTGTGCTGGCGGCGGTTGAGCAGCATCAGGGCGGTTTACACAAAGGTTTTGATCTGAAGATTGAAGCCGGTTTTGGCCATACTCTTGGGCTGGGATCATCCGCAGCGGTAACCGTTGCCACCACCGCCGTGCTGGACGCCTATTGTCAGCAAGCGTCCGACAGTTATGAGCTATTCCGTAAAGCGCTGGCCACTGTGCATAAAGTACAGGGACGCGGTTCCGGGACTGACCTTGCCGCCAGTGTATTCGGTGCATCGGTGGGGTATACGGTCGATCCCTGCCAGATTGAGCCGTTAGGACAGGTGCCGGAACTGAGCCTGTATTATGTGGGCTATAAAACCACTACCCCTGAGGTACTTCGACAGGTTGAGCAACATACTCAGACTCTGCCGGAGCTGTATCAGAAACTGTACTGGTTGATGGGGCAGTGTACTTTTGATGCTGAAGCCGCGCTGGCACGGCAGGACTGGTCAGCACTGGGTCAGTGTATGAATGTCTATCATGGGTTGATGGATGCGCTGGGCGTAAATGATCTGGCGTTATCGGATCTGGTGTACCGGTTACGGCAGTCGCCGGCTATTCATGGGGCGAAGATCTCCGGCTCCGGGCTGGGAGACTGCGTGCTCGCATTAGGGCGTGATCCTGAACTGGCGCTCGATTATCAGGAAATTCCGGTCAGTTTGTCACCACGGGGGGTGAATGTTGAAATTTACTAAGCAGCAGGTTGTCGCTGAATATCTGCCGGCAAGGGTTACCGCGCAAAGCATGGACGGTTTCAGCTTTGCCCCCAGTAATATTGCCCTGTGTAAATACTGGGGAAAGCGGGATGCGGAATTAAACCTGCCAATCAATTCCAGCCTGTCGGTTTCGCTGGCACATCTGGGCAGTAAAACCCGGATTCTGCTGGCGGATACCGAACAGGATCAGGTGGTGCTGAACGATGAATTGCTGGCTGCCGATAACAGTTTTGCGGTTAAGGTCATCGCCTTTATTGATATGTTCCGCCGGGGTGCCGACCATAAGGTACGGGTAGAAACGGTCAACAACATTCCTACGGCGGCGGGGCTGGCTTCATCGGCCTCTGGCTTTGCCGCGCTGATGCAGGCGGTGAATGAGTTTTACAGCCTGGAACTGGATTTCTCCCTGCAATCTGCATTTGCCCGGATGGGCAGCGGCAGTGCCAGCCGTTCGCTGTTTAACGGTTTTGTGGAATGGAACATGGGCCAGCGGGAAGATGGCATGGACAGTGTCGCGACGCCTTTAGCTACCACCTGGCCGGATTTACGTATCGGACTGATTAAAGTCAGCACCGCGCAGAAACCGGTGGATTCCCGCTCCGGCATGAACCGCACCGTTGCCACTGCGCACCTGTACCAGAGCTGGCCGATGCAGGCTGCGGCTGACCTGAGCCAGTTACATGCTGCAATCGAAAACCATGACTTTGAATTACTGGGGCAGACTGCAGAGCAGAATGCCCTGTCGATGCACGCCACCATGATCGCTTCCTGGCCGCCACTGCTGTACTGGCAGGCTGACTCTGTGACTGCGATGCATAAAATCTGGCAACTGCGGGCTGAAGGGCTAAACCTCTACTTCACCATGGATGCCGGACCTAACCTCAAGGTGCTGTTCAGCGCTGCCGATGAAGCCGCCGTGTGCGGGCAATTCCCTGACATGCAGGTAATCGCGCCGTTTGGCCACTAACGGTGACTGTATGGAAACCGCCGGGATGTCGTTAGCCACTGGCCGGGAAGGATTTATCCTTACCCGGCAGCAGTATGACGGCCGGGACGGGGTGGATTTCAGCTACTGGCTGAAAGATACCAGCGCTGCGTTCAACGTCACCATCAAAGGCCAGGAAGTGGTCTTTTTTGTGTTTGACGACGATGTTCCTGAAATACAGACCCTGCTGCACGATCTGCAGGGCTGGCGGCTGGCGGATCTGCCGTTAAAAGAGCTGGAGCAGCGGGGCGTTCACGGGCTGTATTGCCAGTCACTGGCGGTACAGCGGCAGGTGATTGAACGGCTGACCCGTGCCCATATCGGCATGATGGAAGAAGATATCCGGGGCGTTGACCGATATCTGATGGAACGTTTTATTCAGGCCGGTGCCCGGGCGATGATGACTGAACAGGGCATGCGGCTTCAGCCGGTGGACGTTAAGCCGCCGCTGAAAATGCTCTCGCTGGATATTGAAACCACGATGCGGGCGGATCATATCTTCTCCATCGGTTTCTATGCGGATGATTTCCGTCAGGTGGTAATGATCGGTGAGCCGCCTGCGGATACGCCAGATAATCAGCCCGCCGATGACTGGCTGACCTATGTGCCGGATGAGCGTCAGTTACTTAAAGCCTTTGACCGGATTACCCGGGAATACGACCCGGACATTTTCATTGGCTGGAACGTGGTCGGTTTTGATTTTCGGGTGATCTACGAACGGGCTCGGCTGCTAGGTGTGCGTCTGTCACTGGGGCGGGACAACAGCCCGCTGAATGTGATGCGTTCCGGGCAGGGTAAGTGGTTCTGCCGGATCGCCGGCCGGGTGGTCATCGACGGCATTGACACCCTCAAAGGGGCTACCTTTCAGTTCGAAAGCTTCTCTCTTGAATATGTCGCTAACCATTTGCTGGAACGGGGCAAGCTGCTTGGCCATCAGGTCGATGATGGCCTCAACCGTGGCGAAGAAATTCAGCAAACTTACCGGGACAATCCCCGCCTGCTGGCGGAATATAATCTGGAAGACTGTAAGCTGGTCTGGGATATCTTCGAAAAAGCCCAGTTGCTGCACTATCTGGTGGAGCGGGGCCGGTTAACCGGGCTGGCACTGGATAAAATCGGCGGTTCGGCGGCAGCCTTTGATAACCAGTATTTACCCCGGCTGCACCGTAAGGGCTACGTGGCCCGGGTGTATGCTTCCGGTGCAGACATGGGGGCCCCCGGCGGTTTTGTTATGGACTCGGTACCGGGGCTGTTTGAACATGTGCTGGTGCTGGACTTTAAGAGCCTGTATCCCAGTATCATTCTGACCTTTATGGTCGACCCCTATGGGCTGGCGCAGGGCACGGGTACCGAAGTGCCACCTGAGTACCTGATTCCCGGTTTTAATAACGGCGTATTCGACCGCCGTGACAGTATTCTGCCGTCGATTATTGAGACCCTGTGGTCTGCCCGGGATCAGGCCAAGGCCGAACAGAACGCGCCGCTCTCGCAGGCGATCAAGATCATCATGAACAGCTTTTACGGGGTGCTGGGATCTAATGTTTGCCGTTTCTTTGATTCCCGTCTGTCCGGTTCGATTACCCTGCGCGGTCATGAAATCCTTAACCGCACTAAAGACCGGATAGAACAGGCCTTCGGCCATAAAGTGATTTATGGCGATACCGACTCTGTGTTCGTCTGGCTGGGGAATGATTTCCCGGCAGATCAGGCGGCTGCGGAAGGCCGGCGGCTGGCCACGGAACTGAACCGCTGGTGGTGCGAGAACCTGCGGGAACGGTTTGATATCGACTGCCACCTGGAACTGGAGTTTGAGACGCACTACCAGCGTTTTCTGATGCCGACCATGCGCCATTCCGACAAAGGTACCAAGAAGCGCTATGCCGGCATTCAGTATCAGACCGATGGCAGTCACCGGATGGTTTTCAAGGGGCTTGAGAATGTCCGCTCTGACTGGACACCGCTGGCCCGGAGGGTGCAGCAGGAGCTGTATGAAAGAGTCTTTACTGACCAGCCCTATCTGGAATATCTGCAGGCGGTGCTGAAAGATTTACGGACCGGGTCAGTGGATGATGAACTGGTTTACCGCAAGCGCCTGCGCCGGCCACTGGCGGACTATCAGAAAAACAAACCGCCACAGATTCAGGCGGCACATAAGCTCTGTGAACAATTGGCGAAAGAAGGCAAGCCGGATCAGATATCCGCCGGTACCTACATTGAGTATGTGATCACTGTGAATGGCCCGGAACCTGCCCGCTACCGTACCTCGGCGATTGATTATCAACACTATGCCGACAAACAGCTGATGCCGGTGATCGATACCATTCTGGTGTTTCTTAATCAGGACTTTGAATCCCTGGCAACACCGCAGTTTCAGCTGTTCTGACGCCGGTTATTCTGGCAGGTCTTTGCTGTTAGAATGGCAACCAGTTGTTAAATCATCCTTTTTCGCCAGCAGGACCGCTTCAATGCTCAGTAATTCTCCGGTTTACCTTCAGGTTCGTGATCAGCTCTGGGAATGGATCACCGCCAACCGCCTGGGCAGCCAGGCCAGGTTACCGGCAGAACGTGAACTGGCAGAACGTTTTAAAACCACCCGGGTGACCCTGCGTCAGGCGCTGGGGCAGCTGGAAGCGGAAGGGCGCATCTACCGTTCTAACCGGCGTGGCTGGTTTGTCACGCCGGCACGGCTCAGCTATGAGCCCAGCCGTGATGCCGGTTTTACCTGCTATGTGGCTGAACAGGGCTTCGTGCCCCGTACCGAAACCCTTACCAAGATCATTACCGAAACCCCGGTCTGGCTGGCAGATCAGTGTGATATGCCGGCGGGCTCACCTATTTATCATTTCGTACGCCGCCGTTTTGTGGATGACCGCTGCCTGCTGGTGGAGCATAACTATGTTAACCCGCTGAAATGTCCGGGGCTGCTCAATCAGGATACCGACAGCTCCCTTTGGAAAATGCTGCGGGAAACCTACCAACTGGCCCCGGCTGAACGGAAAATTGAAGTCTGCTCACAGGCACTGGTGGGGGATGAAGCCAGTATTCTTAATGTCAATCAGGGCAGCACAGGCCTGTATCTGGAGCGGCTCTGTTATGACGAAAAGGGTGATTTTCTGGAGTTCGACCGGGAGTACTGGCTGCACGATGCGATTAAGCTGGTGGTGAATATTGACGGCTAGTTCTGAAGGGTTGCTTCAGGCACGTATTCTTCCTGATTTATCCCCAAAATGGTTCCAAGGCCAACCCTGTTGGCGCCCCGCGCCTTTTAACCTTGCTACTATGAGTGATCAGCGGTTACTCAGGTAGGTATATGGCTTTTTCAGATATAGCACTCGAAGTTAAAAGGCTGTCAGATGCCACGTCTGCAAAAATTGGCCAGGTGTATTTTGAGGCCCTGGTTGAATACCTCAGTGGTGTTCTGGAAGTGGACATCGTATTAATCGGCGAACTGGTTGAAAGCAATACCGCGATTCAGACTAAAGCGGTTTTCTCTAACGGTGAGCGGGCTGACAATATCGTCTATCAGTTATCCGGAACCCCCTGTGAAACGGTGGTCTGTAACGATGCCTGTGTGATCAGTAAGGATGCCCAGCTGGCCTTTCCTGAAGATCTGTTACTGCAACATATGAATGTTGAAGGCTATGTGGGAGTACCGCTTTTCTCTGTTGAGGGGGCACCTTTTGGCCTGATTATCGCCCTGAACAGTCAGCCGATTCAGAATGAAGACTTTATCCTGACATATTTTGATTTGGTTACGGGGCGAATCGCGGCCGAGTATGAACGCCTGCAGATCATGAAACTGCTGACCGATCAGGAAAAGAAATTCCGGGACATCGCCTACTGTTCATCGGACATCATCTGGGAAGTCAATGAACATCTGGAATACAGTTTTTCCTCAACCATCCCTGAGGGCATTTTAGGCTATCTGCCAGAAGAGCTGATTGGCAGAAAACCGTTCGATTTCATGCCTGAAAAAGAATCTCAAAGGGTGCAGGCGCTGTTTAAGCCCGTCTGGGATAACCGCGAGACATTTTCGGCCCTGGAAAACCTGAGCATTCATAAAGACGGCAGCCTTGTGTACCTGGAAACCAGCGGCGTGCCTATCTTTGACGCCAAAGGCGAGTTCCGTGGATACCGGGGGCTGGACCGCAACATTACCGAGCGTAAAGAGAAAGAACGGGAGCTGCAGTTAGCGGCAACCGTTCTGGAGACCGCGACCGAAGCGGTGATGGTTACGGATGTCGATAAAAAGATTATCAAGGTCAATAAAGCTTTTACTGAAATCACCGGCTACCAGCGGGATGAGGTGCTGGGTAAAACGCCAGCAGTGCTGACTTCCGGGCATCATGACGGGGCCTTTTATGTGGAGATGTTCAAGACACTTGAGCTGACCGGTAAATGGGAAAGTGAAATCTGGAACCGCAAGAAAAATGGCTCCATTTATCCCCAGTGGCTGTCTGTGTCTGCTATGTATGATGAACAGGGAGATTTAAATGGTTATGTTGCTTTGTTCAGCGACATTACCAAGCGTAAGGAGTATGAAGAAAAAATTGAGTATCAGGCAAACTATGACGCGCTGACCGGCCTTGCGAACCGGCATTTGTTAAAAGACCGGTTTGCCAGCGCAATTTACCGTTCCGACAGAAATAACAGCCTGGTCTCGTTACTGTTTATTGACCTTGACCGCTTTAAGCAGGTGAATGACAGCTTTGGCCATACCTTCGGTGACCGGTTACTCAAGCAGGTGGGGAAACGGATAAGCGGCCATGTCAGACAGTCTGATACGGTCGCCAGGCTTGGGGGGGATGAGTTTGCAGTTATCTTTCCTGATTTGCCTGATACCCATCATATGGAAGATACCATCAGAACCATACTGAATACCCTTGCTCAGCCATATCATATTGATAACAATGATGTTTATCTGTCAGCCAGCATAGGTATAACGGTTTATCCTGAAGACGGTAATACCATTGAAGAGCTGTTGAGAAATGCAGACAGCGCCATGTATAAAGCCAAAAACAGTGGCCGTAATACCTTTCAGTATTATTCTGCAGATATGCATCTGGAAGCACAGCAGCGTATCGAGCTTGAAAACGCGCTGCGAAAAGCCGCTGTCAGGCAGGAATTCGTACTGCATTACCAGCCGGTCATTGATGCCCGTACAAACTGCATCGTCGGAGCCGAAGCCCTGATACGCTGGCAACGTCCTGACGTGGGGCTGGTGTACCCCAATGATTTTATTGGCCTGGCGGAAGAGTGTGGGTTAATTACCGTCATGGGGGAGTGGGTGCTGCAGGAAGCTTGCTCTCAGATCGCGCACATACTGGACAGCTGCCCGGATGACTTCTTTGTTTCTGTGAACGTCTCATGTGATCAGTTTAAGAATGGAAACATGCCGGCGCTGGTGGCCGGCACATTGCAGGCAACCGGGCTGGCGCCGCACCGGCTGGTTCTCGAAATTACCGAGAGCATCATGCTCAACGATGATTGTCTGATTCTGGAACAGTTTGAAAAGCTGAGACGCTTAGGTATTGGCATTTCAATTGATGATTTCGGTACCGGGTATTCGTCACTGAGTTATCTGCATAAGTATCCGATCACCACGCTTAAAATTGACCGCTCCTTTGTCAACGAACTCAGCTCTGATAACCATGGCCATGCGCTGGTGACTGCCATACTGGCGATGTCTGACAGCCTGGGCCTTAAGGTCATCGCTGAAGGCATCGAACAGGAAAGTCAGGCGGGTATTCTTGCAAAGGAAGGGTGCATGTATTTCCAGGGGTATCTGTACAGCAAACCTTTAGCCTTTGAGGCATTTCAGCAGCTGGTGAGCGACTCGCATAGTATTTCTGACGGATAAATGCAGTATTAACCCGGTTTTGCACGGACTTAAGATATCCCGTGGCAGCTGCTGCGTAGCAAAGTAGGTTGCCCTGCGAGTCTGCTTTGGCAGTCCCCCCCCTGTCATTACAGCTGCCTGTCCCGGAGGTATTACTTCCCTTAAACACTCCCCCCAGCTTTTCTCCATCGACAGGATTGTCATTCCCCTGTAATATTTCGACCATACAATCTGGTCTATACCAGATTGAGTTGTAGTTTTTCTGCTTTCAATCGAGATGAGACTTTAAGCCATGGCGTTACGCATTTTTGACCTGGACGAAACACTGACCTGTTGCGATACCTCTTCGCTGTTTTGTGAATATCTGAAGGATACCGGTCTGGTGACTGATCCTGAATTTATAGCAGAAGAAGAACGGCTGATGGAGCAGTACACACAAGGGTGTATGTCGGTGCATGAATACATTGCGTTTCAGGTAAAGCCGCTGGCGCATATGAGTGTGGCGGAGATCGATCATCTCACTGAGAGTTTTGTCGCTGAAGTGATCGTGGCGAAGATTTATCCCCAGGCAAAGACATTGCTGAAGGAGCTGCGCAGTGCCGGTCACCGGTTAGTGATTGTCTCGGCGACAGCAGCCTTCATTGTACGGGCGGTGGCGAAGCAACTGGCTGTGGAAGATGTGCTGGCGATCGAGCTGGTGACGGAGAACAACCGTTATACCGGTGAGGTCGACGGGGTGCCAACCTATCAGGAGGGCAAAGTTACCCGGCTGCATGCATGGCTTGAAGCGGAGCAGGAGTCGTTGGAAGGCGCGGCGTTTTACAGCGATTCCATGAATGATCTGCCCTTGCTGGAAGTGGTGGAACAGCCCGTGGCGACCAACCCTGATCCGCGCCTGGCAGTAATCGCCGGAGAGCGCAACTGGCCACAACTTAACTGGACCATTTAGGCGGCGGTCAGAATTTCTGCCCGCCATTGTATGAAACCGGTTTTTCAGGTGAGAAGAAACCGGATAACTCTGACGGGCAGACCTATGTATCCAATCGTTAAACACATTACAGATTTGTTTGCTGCCGAAGGCAACCAGACCTACGGCGAAGACATTACACAAACCGAACATGCTGTGCAGTGTGCTGAGCTGGCGGTACGTGCCGGTGAATCTGATGAGCTGGTAACGGCAGCACTGTTACATGACATCGGACATTTGCTGGCAGCCACCGATCTTGCTTACGGCAATTACAAGCACGATGCCGTGGGGGCTGAGTTTCTGGCGGACTACTTCTCACCGGCAGTGACCGAGCCGATCCGTTTACATGCGCAGGCGAAGCGCTATTTGTGTTCGGTGGAGCAGGGCTATCTGGAAGGCCTGTCTGCAGCATCACTGGATTCATTCCACCATCAGGGCGGCCTGATGACCCCTGAAGAGCGGGATGCTTTTCTGGCTGAAACCTATTCTGAGTCTGCCATTAAACTGCGTCGCTGGGACGACGAAGGTAAGATTCAGGAGCTGAGCCTGCAGCCGTTTACACACTACCTGCCGCAGCTGCAGGCCAGCACTCAGCGAATGGAACAGGGGGCCTGATCATGTCTGCATTTAATAAAGACCGTTTTATGCGTCAGGGCTATATTGTGCTGGAACAGGGGCTGAATACCGGGGATATGCAGATGCTGGAAGCCGCCAGTGCTGACCTGTACGGTCATTCCGGTCAGTTGCTGGGACAGATACAGCAAAGCGGTGAAAGCCTGAATGACTTCTATCAGCAGAACCTTGCTGAGCTGATCGTTGTGCCTGAAATTGATGATCCGCTAAAGGTATGCCGCTACGAATATATTAAAGGCTATAACCCGGTTATCCGTGAGCAACTGGTGCCTAAGTTACAGGGGTTTATTAAAGCCCTGACCGGCGATGACTTCGTGTTGTTTAAAGATAAGTGCAACGCTAAAAATCCGGGCGGCGGCGCGTTCGAACCCCATCAGGATGTGATTGCCTACAATCACCTCAAACCTAATTTCCATGTGACCGTGGCGATCTTTCTGGATGAAGCAACCCTGGAAAACGGTTGTCTGTACTTCCCGGAAAATTACCGTCGGGATCTGGAAGGCCATGATTATGCATTACAGACTACACCGAACGGTGAATTGCCGATCCTGCCCAGCTATGACGGCGGCAGCAGCCACGGTGCGATTCAGCAGGAGGTGGTCGACCGGATTAAGTGGCAGCCGGTTGAAGCAAAACCCGGTGATGTGGTGATTTTCGATTCCTACGTACCCCATTATTCTGAGAAAAATGCTTCGGAAAAATCCCGCCGGGCGATGTTCTACACCTTTAATGCGCAGCATTTCGGCGATTTCTATGATGCGTACTACGACATGAAACACCGGGAGTTTGATAACCCGAGTTTTCACGTAGCCACACCTACCGCTCACAGTAAGTCTGCGCTGTAACGGCTGCAGGAAACGGCAGAGAACGGGATGCATTGCATCCCGTTTTTTTTGGTTTGTCGAATGTGAATCGTTTTGAATGCCGGCAGGGCCGTTCGCTGAAATTGTAAAAATTCCGTTATCTGGCTGTCACTTATCTGTCATTAACCGGCCTGATAATAATTTGGTATAGACCAGCTGCCGTGGCGTTTCCTGCCCGGGCTGAACAATAACAACGGCTTAGCCGTTACTTCTGTGCTGAACGAGGATTTAAAGATGAAACTGATGGCGAAAGTCCGTGTATTGGCGGCTGCACTGGGAATGGGCGCTGCACTGCAGGCTCAGGCACAAACCGATCTGACTGTATATACGGCACTGGAAGCCGATCAGCTGAAAAGCTATGCCAAAGCCTTTGAGAAAAATAACCCGGAGGTGAAGATCCGCTGGGTGCGCGATTCCACCGGTATTATCACCGCCCGTTTGCTGGCTGAAAAAGAAAACCCACAGGCCGACGTGGTACTGGGTCTGGCGGCGACCAGCCTGCTGGTGCTGAAAGATCAGGGGATGCTGCAGAGCTATAAGCCTGCCGGCGTTGAAAAACTGAGCAAGAAGTTTGTTGATGCCGATGCGACACCTTCATGGGTGGGGATGGACGCCTGGGTTGCTTCTATCTGTTACAACACGGTTGAAGCTGAGAAGCTGAACCTGCCTAAGCCTGCCAGTTGGCAGGATCTTACCCGGCCGGAATATAAAGGCCATGTGATCATGCCAAATCCGAA
This sequence comes from Aliamphritea hakodatensis, assembly GCF_024347195.1. Taxonomy (NCBI): domain Bacteria; kingdom Pseudomonadati; phylum Pseudomonadota; class Gammaproteobacteria; order Oceanospirillales; family Oceanospirillaceae; genus Aliamphritea; species Aliamphritea hakodatensis. The sequence goes on along the minus strand of NZ_AP025281.1, from coordinate 3,817,925 downwards.
CTCTTCCGGTACCGGCTTCCTGGACGTATCCAGCTGGCTGCAAAGCTTCGGTGAAGAGCAGGGCTGGGCCTTCATGGACAAGTTACACACCAACATCGACCGTTACACCCACTCCGGTTCCAAGCCTTGTAAGCTGGCGGCTGCCGGCGAGACGGCCATTGGTATTTCCTTCGCTTACCGCGGTGCCAAGCTGGTAAACAAAGGCGCGCCGATTGATGTGATTTTTCCGACTGAAGGACTGGGCTGGGACATGGAAGCCGCGGCGATTGTTAAAGGCACTGACAAGCTGAACGCTGCTAAAACCCTGATGGACTGGGCGGTTACCCGTCCGGCAAACGAGTTGTATAACGAAAGCTACGCTGTGGTTGCTATGCCAGGCGTTGCCAAGCCAATCAAAAACTACCCGGCCGATATTGCTGACCGCATGATCAGCAACGATTTCCAGTGGTCTGCTGTCAACCGCGCACGCATCCTGAAAGAGTGGCAACAGCGTTACGACAGCAAGAGCGAACCTAAGAAGTAAGCCAGGTTCCGTACTGAAAAGCGGCAGGTCTTTCCGTCTGCCGCTTTCTTTTATTTAGACGCCGTTTTAAGAATTAGCCAGGCCGCCTGAGACAGGATGTCAGCAGGTGACTGAAACTGGAGTGAGACACATGTCTGCTGCCCCGTATTTAAACATTCATCAACTGGAAAAGCGCTTTGGCGAATTCATCGCCCTGCAGGATATCTCGTTAGAGATTAAGGAAGGGGAATTTGTCTGCTTTCTCGGGCCGTCCGGTTGTGGCAAAACCACATTGTTGCGGACCATCGCCGGTCTGGAGCAGGCGCAGCAGGGGAACATTGTTCAGGCGGGTAAAGATATTACTTCCCTGCCACCTCAGCAGCGTGACTTCGGCATTGTGTTTCAGTCCTACGCATTATTTCCGAACCTGACCGTCAGCGATAACATTGCCTATGGTCTGGTGAATAACAAACTCAGCCGGCAGAACCGCACAGCGCGGGTGAACGACCTGCTGGAACAGATTGATCTGCCGGGCATTGGCGAGAAATATCCGGGGCAGCTATCCGGCGGTCAGCAGCAACGGGTTGCACTGGCGCGGGCGCTGGCGATTCAGCCGGGGCTGTTATTGCTGGATGAGCCTCTGTCGGCGCTGGATGCCCGGGTACGGTTGCACCTGCGTAAAGAAATCTGTGAATTGCAGCGGGCGCTGGGCATTACCACCATCATGGTCACCCATGACCAGGATGAAGCCCTGACCATGGCTGACCGTATCGTGGTGATGGATCACGGCACTATTGCACAGGTTGGCACGCCGGAAGACATATACCGGCACCCGGCCACTGCCTTCGTAGCACGTTTTATTGGCAGTATGAATCTGCTGCCGGGCCGGGTACTGGAAGGGCATAACCTGCTGATCGGTGATACGGAACTGTCTCTGCCGCTGATGCTTGATCAGAACGTGGAAGAGGGCTTACTGGGTTTCCGTCCGGAAATGATCCGCGTGTTACAGGGCCCTGAAGAAGTCAAAGCCGATACGCTGTTGTTACAGGGGGATGTTACCCAGGTGAACTTTATGGGGGCCTTTGTGCGGCTGGTGGTGACCATCGCCCGGGATACCGACATTGAAGTGGATATGCCGGTACAGCAACACGCCTTACATACCCCCGCCGTGGGTGAACGCCTGCAAATGGCAATTGAAGCGGACAATCTGCATTTTTATCCTGAACCTCCGACGGCTGAACCACCCCGGGTCAGCATCCGTCAGCCACAGCCTGCTGCCAGTCATGAACCGGTACTGGATGACATAATCGACAGCGTGATGGAGGCGCAGGCATGAGTACCATTGCTGCCCGCCGGTTAGTGCCTGTCTGGAATACTGAAGCGTTCGTCCAAAGGGCTTTGCTGTTGCTGGGTGTAGTGTTTCTGATTCTCGGTTTACTGGCGCCGCTGAGCACCATGTTGCTGAAGAGCTTGCAGGATCAGGCCGGTAATTACATTGGACTGGCGAACTACGCGGAGTATTTCACCAATCCGGCGTTGTTTGGCTCGATCATTAACTCGCTGATCATTGCCTGCTGGACCACAGTAATCGTGGTGACCTGTGCCTTTGTGACTGCCTATGCGCTGACCCGCAGCGGAATGGCCGGTAAAAAAGGTTTCCGGCTGATCAGCAGCCTGCCGTTATTTGCCCCTTCACTGCTACCCGCCCTGAGCATGATCTATCTGTTTGGTAATCAGGGCATTCTTAAAGACTGGTTGCCGGTAGATTCCATCTATGGCCCGGTGGGTATCGTCATGGGGTTATGTTTCTGGATCTTTCCCCATGCCCTGATGATTCTGATCACCGCGCTGTCGAACAGTGATGCCCGCCTGTACGAAGCGGCCAAAGCACTGAAAACACCGGGCTGGCGGGTCTTTCTGACCATCACTTTACCCGGTGTGCGGTACGGGCTGGTGAATACCGTATTTGTCTGTTTCACCCTGGCAATTACCGATTTTGGTGTCGCCAAGGTCATCGGTGGCCAGTACAACGTGCTGGCAACGGATATCTATAAGCAGGTGGTGGGCCAGCAGAATTTCCAGATGGGGGCGGTGGTCAGCATGATTCTGCTGTTGCCGGCCATTCTGTCATTCTGGATTGAACGCCGGGTGCAGAAACGCCAGACCGCGCAGGTAAGCGCCCGTGCCGTCGCTATTCAGCCAGAGTCTCAGCCGTTAAGGGACAGGCTGCTGATGCTGTTCTGTGGTGCTATCGCGGCATTTCTCCTGCTGGTGATTGGCATGGCAATATACGCATCACTGATTACATTCTGGCCGTACAATCTGACCCTGTCACTGGATAATTATCAGTTCGATATGATGGATGGCGGGGGCTGGGAGTCATACTTTAATTCCCTGCGGATGGCGTTCTGGGTGGCGATTACCGGCACGGCAGTCATCTTCATGCTGGCGTATCTGAACGAGAAAATTAAAGCCTTACCCCTGTTACGCAAAACCATGCAGTTTCTGGCGATGCTGCCCATGGCTGTACCGGGCATGGTGCTGGGATTGTCGTATATATTCTTTTTTAATTCGCCGACTAATCCGCTGAACTTTATGTACGGCACACTGGCGATTCTGGTGCTCAATACACTGGTGCATTTCTACACCGTGTGCCACCTCACGGCCAGTACCAGCCTGAAGCAGATTGACGGTGAGTTTGAATCGGTATCCGCCTCGCTGAAAGTGCCTTTTTACACCACGTTCCGCCGGGTAACCCTGCCGTTATGTCTGCCTGCAGTGCTGGATATTTCGGTGTATCTGTTTGTGAATGCCATGACCACAGTGTCGGCGGTGGTGTTTTTGTATTCCGCAGAGACCACGCTGGCCTCGGTGGCGGTGATTAATATGGATGAAGCGGGGGATACAGCACCGGCAGCGGCAATGGCCGTATTACTGATGTTTACTGCGCTGGGGATAAAAAGCTGCCACTGGTTTATCAGTAAGGAGCTGCTGTCCCGCAGCCAGCGCTGGCGCTACGCTTAAAATGTGTTTTGCCTGTCCGGTACCTGGGTCATGACGCATCGACTTAAGTACCGGATTTTTTTGATCTGGCTTCCTGTTTTCTGGTCTATACCAGATTGCTCCGTTATATCCTTCCTGTATAATTTCTGCTTCACTAATCCCACACGTATTGGGCCGCATCGGGCCTGTTGAGGTGAGTATGTACCGTTATTCCCGCCAGTATACCGGACCGGTTCAGGCCATTATTATGGACTGGGCAGGCACCACTGTCGATTTTGGCTCACGGGCACCGATTGAAGGTTTTCAGCGTTTATTTGCCAGCCGTGGTATTGAACTGAGCGAAGCGGAAGCACGGGGGCCAATGGGGACTGAGAAGCGGGAACATATCCGTCAGCTGTGTGAGTTGTCCCGTATCCGTGAGGCCTGGAAGGTGCAATTCGGTAAACTGCCGGACAGCCATGATATCGATGCGATGTTCGACGATTTCGTGCCGCTGCAGATTGAAGCCATTGCCGCAGCTTCAGACCTGATTCCCGGCGTTACTGAGTTGCTTGCATGGGCGAAGCGGCGGGATATCCGCATCGGTGCCAACACCGGTTACGCAGAGTCTATGGTGGCGGGGCTGTTGGAGCGCGCTGCGAAGCAGGGCTACCGTCCGGAAAGTATGGTGTGTGCCACACAGGTCAGCAAAGGCCGGCCCTATCCCTATATGAGCCTGCTTAACGTCATGGAACTGGGGGTTAAGAATCTGGCCGCCTGCGTCAAAATTGATGATACCCAGCCGGGCATCGAAGAAGGCCTGAATGCCGGTATGTGGACCATTGCGCTGGCCTGCAGCGGCAATGAAGTGGGGCTGAGCCTTGAAGCATGGCAGGCTCTGACGGCGGATGAACAGGAAGTGTACCGTCAGCCGGCCTGCGAAAAATTCCACAGAGGTGGCGCCCATTATGTGGTGGATACCATCGCCGATGCGGTGACCTGCCTTGAAGATATCAGCCGCCGTCTGGCGTCGGGAGAACAGCCTTGAGCGCCATGGCCATCGGTCTGATTCTGATCTCGACGTTATTACATGCCGGCTGGAACTCTATGGGTAAAAAATCCGGCACCAGTATTTCGTTTTATATGTGGGCAACCGCCTTTGGAATGCTTATTTTCAGCCCCTTTCTGCTGGAGGTCTGGCGGGATGTGGTGGCAATGCCGGCAAAATTCTGGTGGCTGATTCTGGCCTCAGGTATTTGCCAGACGGTGTATCTGGTGGGGCTGGCGAAAGCCTATCAGGGGGGCGACCTGAGCATTGTCTATCCGCTGGCCCGGGCGTTACCGGTGCTGATTGTCCCTCTGCTGGTGCTTGGCGCTTACGGACACAGCCTGTTATCTATTGAAGATATCGCTGCCATGCTGCTGATCTTTGCCGGGGCGATGGTGCTGCCGGTGCGGCGCTGGCGGGAATGGCACCTGCGGGCCTATATGACGCCGGCGGTAGGCTGGGCTATTGTTGCGGCATTAGGCACAGCGGGGTATTCATTTACCGACAGTGCAGCCGTTCACCTGATGCGTGAAGAAGGCTTTACGGCGTTCCAGGCGGGCAGTGCTTTTGCGGTGGTGCAGGCCGGTGGAATTGTGCTCTGTATGTTGCCGGTGTCTTTGCTCCTGTTTAAAGAATCCTTGTTCGGGACGGTGTTTAACCGTCCGGGGGCTGTTCGCTCAGTGGCCCTCACCGGGCTGTTCATTGTCGGCACCTATCTGCTGGTCCTTATCAGTATGTCGATGGTGACCGAAGTCAGTTACGTGGTGGCGCTGCGCCAGCTGAGCATTCCTATCGGGGTGGCCATTGGTATCCTGTGGCTGAAAGAGTCCGTCAGCATCAGCCGCATGCAGGGGGTCAGCATGATGCTGATCGGCCTGATCTTTGTGTCCCTGTAGCCGTCATGCTTCAGGGACGGTTATCAGCATATTTCCCTTCAAGCGGAATGATCAGCGGACAGCCTGCTTCCGGGTGGGGGTGTATCTGACAGCGAAGGTTAAATGTCCGGCTGATCAGTGCTTCTGAAACGGTTTCACCCGGGCTGCCCTGAGCGATGATTTTACCGGCTTTCATGAAAATCAGCTGATCGGCAAATTCGAATGCCTGATTAAGCTCATGGAGCACCACAAGGATGGTTTTCCGATGGTGTCTGTTGAGTTTTCTGATCAGGTTAAGCAGCTCATACTGATGGCTCAGGTCCAGATAGCTGGTGGGTTCATCCAGCATGAGGATATCTGTATCCTGAGCCAGCACCATCGCCAGCCACGCCCGTTGGCGCTGGCCACCGGACAGACTGCCCAGAGATCTGTCTGCCAATACTTCCAGATCGGTATCAGCCAGTGCTTTAAGGACAGCTTGCTTATCAGCTTCTGTCGGCGGCAGAAAACTCCGCCGGTACGGGTACCGGCCAAGCATAACCAGTTCGCTGACGGTGAGTGTCTCCGGCGCGGCAGGGTGCTGTGGCAAAAATGCCATCATCTGAGCAAGTTGTTTTAGCGGAATTGACTCCAGTGTCTGGTTGCCTATCCATATCTCACCGGCTTGTTTCGGGTGCAGGCCGGCAAGGGTACGCAGCAGGGTCGATTTACCGCAGCCGTTGGCGCCCAGCAATACCGTTATCTGTCCTTTTGGTATCCGGATCTGTGATTCGTTAATCAGTGTTGTTTGGCTGTAGCCTGCTCGCAGACAGTTGCTGCGGATGGCGGTTTCAGTCATGGATTCAGTGTCTCAGGATACGTTGCTGCCACAGCAGGATCAGAATAAAAACAGGGACGCCACCCAGTGCCAGCATAAGACCCGCCGGTATCTGTACCGGCGCGAACAGGGTTCGGCCGAGCGTATCGGCAAGCATGGTCAGTACCGCACCGTAGCAGAGGGTTGGCAGTGCCAGTTTTGCCGGCTGGGGAGGGTGGAGTTTTCGGGCAATATGCGGGGCCAGCAGGCCTGCGAAGCTCAGTGTGCCGGCAGCAGCCACGGCAATGGCACAAAGGGCACAGGCAGTCAGCAATGCCGCGCCTTCTATAAAAGGGGTTCTGCTGCCCAGCATTCGGGCGCTGTCATTGTCGAGTAACATCGGAGTGATCTGACGGCAGATTATATAGGCCACAGGCAGCAGCAGGAGGCTCCAGAAAAAACTGACCGACAGGGTCTGAGCATCGGTGCTGCTGAAGCTGCCAGCCAGCCAGGTCATGACCGTGGCCAGACGCTGGGTTTCTGTGAATACCAGCAGGCAGCCCGTCAGAGCACTCAGCAGGGTGCTTAATCCTATGCCCGTCAGAATCAGGGCAATGGGAGCCATACCGCGGCACAGCCACCACAGGGTGAGCGCGGTTAACACACCGCCGCCCAGTCCGGTCAGGGGCAGTAAGAGTCCGTTCACTTGCGGTTGCCAGATGACAGTACTGATGACGGCCAGTGCTGCCCCCTGATTGATGCCAATAATGCCCGGATCAGCCAGCTGATTACCGGAAACGGTTTGTAAAAGCAGCCCTGCAATGCCCAGACCCGCGCCGACCAGAGCCGCAACCAGTACCCGGGGGAGACGCAGCTCCAGCACTGTCTGGCTGAATATGTCCCATTGCAGGGTGTCGGTCAGCATTTGCCAGGATGAGTTACTCCCGTTCAGTAAACACAGAACCGTTACCGCCGGCAGGAGTATCAGATAAGGTGAACGTGTTACGACAGTCATTATGATACCCGGTACTTTTGCCGGATTTGCCAGATAAACCATGGCACGCCAACCGCTGCCAGAACGGTGCTTGGCGGTAAGCGGTCACTGGCATCCAGCCATTGCACGCCGGTATCGGCAAGTAACAGCAGCAGAGCTCCCAGTACGATACTGCCGGTGAGATGCCAGCTCAGTTGTTCTGACAGCCAGAGCCGGGCCAGATGTGGCACGACAAGGCCGATAAACATTATCGGACCGCATACCGCGACAGCCGCTGCGGTCAGCAGGAGGACGGTGGCACTGACCAGCAGCAGAATGTGGGTGGGATTGGCTCCCAGCCCCCGGGCGGTTTCCTGCCCGGTTTCTAACAGCTGTAATGGCCGGCACAGGCTGAACGCCAGCAGGATGCCCGCGATAACCTGAGCAGCCAGCCAGGGAAGGGTTTGTGGGTTAACCCCTGAGAGTGATCCGGCCAGCCAGAAACGGATCGCATCCAGTGCGTGCTGATCAAGTATGAGCGCCAGGCTGGTCAGCGCGGCGAATAACGTGCTGATCAGGGCGCCAAACAATAAAAGGCTGTCGGTTGCCAGGGCACCGGTTGCCAGCCGGACAATGACAAAGACTGCCAGCATTGCCAGCGTGGCACCTGAAAATGCGGCAATGAAACTCAGCACCGGGCTGAACGGTAGCGGTGAAATCAGCAGGAGTGCCAACGCCAGCGCGGCCCCCTGATTGAGCCCTATCAGGCCGGGGCTGGCCAGTGAATTGCGTGTCAGGCGTTGCAGCAGACAGCCGGCGCAGCCGAGCGCAGCCCCGGTCAGGATAGCTGTCTGAAGACGCGGTATGCGTAATTCGGTAATGATCAGAGTGGCCACCGGATCGGCATTTCCTGAAGGCAGCAGCCACTGCCATAACTGCTCCGGTGTGGGGCCGCTGTCACCGGTAACTAATGCTGCCGGTAGCAGAGCCAGCGCAATGGCGATGCCGGTTATCAGCCGAACCGGCAGGTGTTTTTCAGTTAACTGCATAGGTTTCCAGAATGTTCTGAAGGTCATTGAGAACGTTTTTTGCCGCGATCGGGCCGATGCCCAGCATCCAGTAACTGTCGTTCACCGGGTGTAATTTACCTTCAAGTAATCTCCAGAAAGGTGTTTGCTGCCAGCTTTGAATGAGTGATCCCTGAGTTTCGGAGTATTCACTCAGCAGAATCAGGGGGGCATCCAGCTGGGTAATTTTTCCGGGGGACCGTAGCCGTACAGCAAAGCCAGAGACGTTCTGGGATGGCGGCCGTCTGATGCTACAGCGCTGCAGAATGGAGCCAATAAAGGAATCAGTAAGATACAGGCGTATATGGGTTTGCATGGAGCGGACAACTGAGACCGGAGGACGTCCGGTGCGCGCATAGAGTGCGGTCACCCGGTCGCATTGCTGTGCAAACTGTTGCTGCCATTGTGTGGCTTTATCTGTGCGGTTCAGTGCGCTGGCAAACAGCTTCAGATTATCCATCCAGCTGGCGCCTATGGATTCACTGAATACTGTTGGCGCGATGGCGGAGAGTTGCTGATAGATTTTGCCGTGGCGCAATTTGCTGCCGAGAATCAGATCCGGCTGTAGCTGTAAAAGGCGTTCCAGATCCGGTTCCTGAACAATGCCCAGCGAGGCAATGCTGTTAGCCTGAACAGGCAGGTATGCGGGCAGATTACCCACCTGATAGGGTGTGGTTGCAGCAACCGGTAAAACGCCAAGCGCCAGAGCGGTGTCCAGCTCGCCGGTATCCAGCACCGCGACTCTGAGTGGCTGCAACGGGACACAGCTGTGTCCCATTGCGTGCTGAACCGGCCGACAGTTGTCGGCCGAAGAACTGAGCACGGGCAGCGCCAGTAATACGGCGCTCAGAATGAACCTTACCATGTGTACTGATAACTCATTGCCAGAGTCGCGCCTGACGCGGGAATGTGACTGGTGTTCTGAGTACCGCGTAATGCCTGACCGTAGACCGTGTGATACTGGTTGTTCAGCAGGTTTTCAATGCCAATATTGACCGTATGCTGGCCGTTTTCATAACGGGTCTGATAATCCAGCGTTGTGTAATCCGTGATCCTTGTGTACCGGCCAAACTGATTGTCATTGGTTCTGTCGTCATAGCCGGCATCCCGGTTGCCACTGTAGTTCACCTGCAGGCGGTGGAACCAGTAGCTGTCAGGGGTATAGCCCACATAGGCACGTAATTGCAGCGGCGGAATGCGCAGGTTATCCAGTGCTCTCCAGCGATTTAGGGTTTCATCGTATGTTTCGCCTTCCATCCACGTTGCCAGGCCGCCCACGGACCACTGATCGCTGATGCGGTGATCTGCTGTCAGCTCAATACCGTAAATGCGTTCCTTGGCCCGTGGCAGGAATATATTCAGCGCCGTGGCCTGCGGTTGCCCCAGATCCGAGGTGCTGTAGAACACCGCGGATGTCAGCTGAGTGTCGCCCCAGTCTGACCGGGTACCGATTTCATAATTATCGGTTTTGATCGGCTTCAGTTCTGAATCGGAGAGGGTGAAAGTGCTGGATGCATTATTCAGGCGGAGGCCGATATCCGGCAGTTCAAAACCCTGAGAAAAGTTTGCGTAAACTTCGCTGTATTCGCTGAAGCTATAGACGGCACCGGTGTTATACATGACATCATCAAAACTGATTTCGCCGCCCTGTACTCTGTTACCGGACATGGTCGTGAAAGTATCGAAAGATGCTTTAGAGTGCTGATAGCGGGCACCCAGTTCCCAGCGGAAGTTTTCGGTCAGGTTTTGTTCGTACTGGGCGAAAGCGGCTAAATCTTCCTGGGTCGCCGGGGGCCTGCCAATTCTGTCTCCGGTATCCGTGAATACCCTGCCGTCGCTGTTATCGTAATCTGTACGGTCGTAAGTGGACTGGGGGTTTTCATAATCTTCGTGATTGTAGTCGACGCCCCAGCGAATCAGGTTATCGTCATCAATGTCGGTATTGAATGTCAGGCGGGAACCGATGCTCTCGCTGTTCAGGAAGTACTGCTGAACCGGGGTGGACGCAAAGGGGAAGAAGCGTGCATGGTGGTCCCGGTAGTATACCTGCGCATCCATACTGCCCAGCGGTGTTGAGTCGACATTCCAGGCCAGGTTGAGCAGGCTGGTTTCGGTGCGCGGCTGTTTATCCAGCTGCAGCCCGGAAATTGCCTTTGCTTTAACCGATCCTTTTGGCGCGCTGTTGACTGAGGCATCAGAGGTATAGTCGGTATCCTGTTCAGCATCGAAATGGCTGGCCGACAGGGTGAGCATACTGCCCTCCAGGTGCCAGCGTAATTTGCCTGCCAGGCTGATACTGCCGGTATCGGACAAATCGCCCTGGCTGGGTTCCGGTGCAATGCGGTCGCCGTCAGCATCGAAGAAACCCTTTGTCTGCTCCCAGGCGACATTGAAGCCATAGTCAAAATCTTCGCTCTGGCCGCCGGTGTACTGCTCAAGTCGGTAGCGCAGGCTGTCACTGTCCAGATTGGATAATGAGGTTGTCAGGCCGACTTTGCTGATGGTCTCATCGACATTACGGCGGGTAATGATGTTCACCACGCCGCCCGCAGCCCCGCTGCCATAAACGGCGCTGCCGCCCCGTAACACTTCAATACGTTCAATGTTGCCAACGTCAATGCTCATGAGATCACGGCGGCTGTTCCGGTTGGAGTTCTGCGGAATACCGTCAATCAGAACCAGCATGTTCCGGCCCCGCAGGGTCTGGCTCCAGTTGGTCAGCGTCTGGCTGGCCGGTGCCATACCCGGTACCGTTTTGGCCAGTACCTCACCCAGATTTCTGGAGGTTTGCAGCTGGTTGTTTAACTGTTCCCGGTCAATGACGGTGACGGCATGCGCCAGTTCTTCCACAGCCATTCCCTGACGGGTCGCTGTGATGACCTGAGTATTCTCAGATAACTGTTGCCGGTCGGCAGTGTTATCGGCGTGTACAAAAGGGGAGATTATTGCCGCAGACACCGGAATGAATGACAGGGCGATAAGGGTTGATTTCATGAGGTATGCTAACCTAAAAAGTTAATATAAATGCTAATTGTTATCGTTTATGGTATTTATGTTAATCAAAATACCAATGTGAGTGCAATTAAAAATGTTCGGAAATTTTGAAACCGGTGCCACAGCCTTTTTCGCGAGCCAGTCGGACCAACGTTTCAGCTATTGTCTATATGTTCCAAAAAACATAGAAAATGACGTTAAATTACGGCTTCTTGTAGTTGTTCATGGGTCACGGCGTACCGCAGAGATGTATCGTGACCTGTGCCGTGAGTTTGCGGATGAGCAGAATATGCTTGTACTTTGTCCGCTTTTTCCAGTTGGTATCCCTACCCCTGAGGATACCGGCGGGTATAAGTTTCTTTTGGATAATGGCATCCGCTACGATCAGATCCTGTTATCAATGGTGGATGAGGTTGCCGGGAAATATCCCGTACAGACGGAGAAATTTTATCTTCATGGTTTTTCCGGTGGCGGGCAGTTTGCTAACCGTTTTTTGTATGTGTGGCCGCACCGGCTGGCTGCGTTGTCCGTTGGCGCGCCGGGGCTGGTTACGCTGATGAATGATGCTGACTGGTGGGTAGGGACCAGGGATATAGCCTCGGTTTTCGGCACCCAGATGGACCTGGCAGCGATATCTGAAGTGCCGGTTCAGATTCTGGTGGGGGAAGAGGATCTGGATAGCTCCGAAATTACCCTGACTGAGGCATCCCGTTACTGGGCAGTGGGTGCCAATGCCGCCGGTGAGAACCGGGTTGTCCGGGCACAGAGTCTGTATGACAACTGGAGGCCGGTACTGGAACAGCTGCAATTTGATCGCATTAACGGGGTTGGCCATAATGGCTTTGAAATCCTGCCGCAGGTATTTGATTTTTTTAGGGTGATGATGGATGACAGACGGGAAAGATAACGAAGACGGCAGTCCGGTACCGGTGCGTAAAGTGAACCCGCTACAGGCGGAGCTCAGCCATCAGATCATTGAACTGCTAAAGCGCAGTGGCCTGGAGCGCAAAAGTCATTTAACCGAGCGGGATCTGGCGGAGCAGTTAGGGGTATCCCGTTCACCGGTGCGCGCAGCGCTTAAGCTGTTAGAACATTTCAAGGTGGTCACACCGAGATCATCAGGTGGTTATTTGCTGGACTGTGACAGTGAAGATTTATATCGCCTGGAACTGGAGTTACCCCAGCCGCCTCTTGATGCGCTGTATGTCAGGATCGGGCAGGACCGGGTGCAGGGGCTGTTACCGAACCATGTGACAGAAGCTGATTTACTGCGCCGTTATGATGTGACCAAGGCCTTGCTGAGTAAGGTACTGGCGCAGTTAGCCAGTGAAGGCATGTTGCAACCGTCACAGGGGAAGGGCTGGAATTTTACAACGCTCATCGATAGCAGTGGCAGTAACCGGGAAAGTTATGAACTGCGGCAACTGATAGAACCGGTGGGCCTGCGCAGTGAGAGTTTTACTGTCGACAGTGCCAGACTGGGTGCCTGTGCAGAGCTGCATCACCGTCTGGTTGACGGTCTGGTCTTTGAGATTGCCCCGCACATGTTGCTGACTGTGAATGCAGAATTTCATCAGATGCTGGCGGACTTTTCCGGCAACCGGTTTTTTGCTGAAATTCTGCGCCAGCAAAACCGGATGCGGCGGTTTACTGAATCAGGCGCGGTGCTTTATCCGGAGCGGATGCAGAAATCCTGTCAGGAACATCTGGATATTATCAATTGTATTCAGCAGGGAGACCGGCACTGGGCGGCCAGTTTAATGGAACGCCATCTGCAGATTTCCTCAACCGGAGAGCTGGGAGTCCCCGGCCGTGAATAGGTATGTGAGCCGGGGCTGTATCAAAATACCGGCCTGATACCGCGGAACATTCAGCTGCGTTTCATCCGCCTGGGTATCCTGTCGCTAATGATGTCTTTCCACGATCATCGCCTGTAGGGTAAGCGGTGATTGTGAGAATCTGGCTTTAAACGGAAAAGGGAATATACAGATGGCAGCCGGAAGTTTATTAACACTTCTTGATGATATCGCCGCCGTACTTGATGACGTGGCAATACTGACCAAGGTCGCAGCGAAAAAGACCGCCGGGGTGCTGGGGGACGATCTCGCAGTGAACGCCGAACAGGTGGCGGGGGTTAAAGCTGAGCGGGAGATTCCTGTAGTGCTTGCCGTGGCCAAAGGCTCTCTGCTGAATAAGCTGATACTGGTGCCGGCGGCGCTGGCGATCAGTGCGTTTATTCCCTGGCTGATTACCCCGTTGCTGATGCTGGGCGGTGCTTTTTTATGTTTTGAAGGCGCCGAGAAAGTGCTGCATATGTTCAGTAAGTCCTCGAAACAGACCGATGATGACAAGGTTGAGGCTTTGCTGGCGCAGCAGGATACGGACTTTGAACAGCTGGAAAAAGATAAGATAAAAGGGGCGATTCGAACCGACTTTATTCTTTCTGCCGAGATTATTGCGATCGCACTGGGCACGGTTCAGGATGCCAGCTTCGCCATGCAGTCGCTGGTGATTTCTGTATTGGCGGTGCTGATTACCGTGTTTGTGTACGGGCTGGTGGCGATTATCGTTAAGCTGGATGATGCCGGGCTGTACCTGCTGAAAGACAAAGCAGAAGGGGCGTTTGCTGCGGTTAAGCGCAGCGTTGGCCGGGGGCTGCTGGCGTTTGCGCCCAGGCTGATGCGCACCCTGACCATAGTCGGCACGCTTGCCATGTTCCTGGTGGGCGGTGGCATCATTGTTCACGGTATCCCGCTGTTAGCCGAATGGGTGCATCATGTGCAGCGCCTGGGGGCGGATATCAGTATTTATGTGGCGCTGTTTGCCCCTTCAGTCACCGCCGGCCTGATGGGGCTGGTGCTGGGGCTGATACTGGCCGGTGGCATGAAACTGTTCAGTCGCTTTTCCGGTTCAGGCGTAGCCGCCTGATTTTACCCGCCTTCTGAAGTGCCGCATTCGCGGCATTTTTTATGCCTGTTTGTCAGCGGACAACCGGCTGCTTCCTGATGTTTTAATGACAGCGCATAAGCAAAGATTATCGAGACAAGCCGTGCCATAAAAATGTCACGAAAAATACCCAATCCTGTCGCATAAGTTACACATTCACAAATTAACCTGAATGCAGTTTAAGCAGGACCTGTTTGCAGCGTGATGCTGTGGCGCAGGTGTTGCCCGGTTAATGTCTGAGTTGGTGTATATGTCACAAAAAGTGATTCTGGTGGTGCTGGACGGCCTTGAGTACGGGGTTGGCGAGCAGTGTATGGGCTTCCTGCAGGCGCTGCGTGAGCAGGGGCAGGCGACACTGTATAAGCTGCAGTGCGAATTACCTTCTATGTCCCGGCCGCTGTATGAAGCCATTCTGACCGGCGTTGCGCCGGTTAACAGCGGCATTGTGCACAACGCGGTGTGCCGTCTTTCGACTCAGCAGAGTGTTTTCAGCCTGGCCCGTGCTGCGGGATTAACCACCGCCGCTGCAGCCTATCACTGGTTCAGCGAACTTTATAACCGTGCGCCTTTCAGTGCCAAACGGGATCGCCATACAGCTGATCCTGAACTGGCGATTCAGTACGGCACTTTTTATCACCAGGATCATTATCCCGACGATCATCTGTTCGCTGATGCCGAGGCACTGCGCCGGCAGCATGATCCGGATTTTCTGCTGGTTCACCCCATGAACATTGATGATGCCGGGCATAAAGCCGGCTGGGACAGCACGAAATACCGTAACACTGCCCGGCATGCAGATATGGCGCTGTCGGAATATTTACCGGACTGGCTGGCGGCCGGTTATCAGGTACTGGTGACTTCTGATCATGGCATGAATAACGATTTCAGCCACGGTGGCATTTTGCCTGAAGAACGTATGGTGCCGCTGTATGTGATGGGGCAGGGCTTTTCCCATCACGCTGAAGCCCGGCCACAGCAGTTAGAACTCTGTGGCGCGGTGTGTCAGCTGCTGGGTATTCAGGGCCACGGTAAGGCCTTCCCTAAAGATTTCTTACATGCTGATTTTTCAGGAGTGAACTGAGCATGGCGTTAGCGATTTTTGATCTGGATGAAACTCTGGTAGCGGGAGACAGCGCCTCACTGTTCTGTCGTTTTCTGGTTGATCACGGTTTTGCCGGTGATGACTTTGTGGCCGGCGACCGGGCGTTTTCCGAACAGTACAGCGCCGGCACGCTGGATATGCGTGACTACGTGCGTTTTCAGTTAGCGCCGTTAGCGCATCTGAGTACCCAGCAGGTTGATGCTCTGATGCCGGTGTTCATCAAAGAATATCTGGCACCCCGGGTATATACGGATGCCCGCGAACTGCTGGCGGCGTGCCGGGCGCAGGGTAAGCGTTTGGTGATTATTTCTGCAACGGCGGCGTTTATCGTCAGGGCCATTGCTAAGGAGTTGGGGGTTGAGGATGTCCTGGCCATCGAGCTGGAAGAAACCCCTGCAACAGAGGGAGCCGATACGGGCTACAGCGGTGAAGTTTCCGGTGTACCCAGTTTTAGGGAAGGCAAGATTATCCGGCTGAAGGCCTGGCTGGAAGAACAGGGAGAGTCCATGGACGGTGCGTATTTCTACAGCGACTCAATGAATGATCTGCCGCTCCTTGAGCTGGTGGAGCATCCGGTTGCGACCAATCCTGATCAGTCACTCAGTGAGCTGGCACTTTCCCGTGGCTGGCAACTGATTCGCTGGCCGGCACCTGCCTGTGCAGCGCCGGTCTGATTTGAATTTTCACTAATTTTTTAGCAGGAACTGAATGATGAATAAGTTGTTAATCGCAGGCGCAACCGCGCTGATGGCAAGCAATGTGTTGGCGAGCTGCCCGGCTGTGACCGGTCCGGATGCCGGCGGTAAATACCCGCATATTTTTGAGCGTGCTGAATATGAAGCACAGCAGGGCTGCAAGCTGAGCTTTGCAGAGAACCCGGCCATCAAAGCGCTGAACGCCCGTATCGCCGGTAACCCGGCATTGATGCCACTGGCTAAACGTATTCCGACAGAGCCTTTAGTGGTAGCCCCTTATCAGCAGATCGGTATTTACGGCGGTGTGCTGGACGGTATTTCCAAGGCGACGGAATCCGGTACTTCAGACCTGCTGTCGGTGCGCCACGTTAACCTGGTGCGTTTCAGCGATGATCTGGCGACTGTGGTGCCTAACGTGGCTAAGTCCTGGGAATGGAATGCGGACTTTACCGTGCTGAAAGTAAGCCTGCGTGACGGTCACAAGTGGTCTGACGGTGCGCCGTTCACCGCTGCAGATGTCGCCTTCTGGTACAACGATCTGCTGATGAACAGTAATGTAATCGAAAAACCTAAAGACCGTTTCCTGTCGGCCGGTAAGCCGGTAAAGGTTGAAGTACTGAATGACACCACGGTGCAGTTCACCATGAACGAATCCACCCCGGGTTTCCTGGATAACTTTGCTCAGGATTACGCCCAGCCATTCCAGCCGAAGCACCTGCTGGCACAGTTCCACCCGGAACTGAATAAGGATGCCGACAAGAAAGCTGAAGAACTGGGCTTCGAGAACGGTTATGCGGTCATTAACTTCTACTACGGTCAGTCTGACTGGAAAGATGTGCCGACCCCACTGCTGAAAGATAAATCGGCTTCTGACCGTCTGGTGGCGGCCGGTCTGACAGCTATCGCACCGAGCCTGGAATCCTATCTGGTGGTAGAAGAGTCGCTGGAAGGTCGCCGTCTGGTGGCTAACCCGTATTTCTTCCAGGTGGATACCGCCGGTAACCAGCTGCCGTACATCAACGAAATCCGCGAAGTGTTTATCGGTGATGAAGATATCCAGACCGCCAAGCTGATTGCCGGTGAAGTGGATTACAAGGCGCAGGCGGTTAACCTGCCACAGGCACCGGTACTGCTGGAAAACAAGGATCAGGGTAAGTATGAAATTGCCCTTCGCCCGACCATTGCGCAAACCACCATCGCCTTTAACCTGACGGATAAAGACGAAGAAAAGCGTGCGGTGTTCAATGATGTGAACTTCCGCCGGGCCATGTCGGTAGCGATGAACCGTGATCAGATTAACGAAATTGCTTACTTTGGCCTGGGTAAACCGACTCAGTACACCGGTTTCGATGCGGATACTACACCGTTCATTACGGAAGATCTGAAGACCCGTTTCACCCAGTACGATCCGAAAATGGCCGCTGAATTGCTGGACAAAGCCGGTGTTGTGGATAAAAACAACGATGGCCTGCGTGATCTGCCGTCCGGTAAGAAGTTCGAACTGAACATCCAGTATGCGACTCAGGGCACACCGACTGAGCTGGTAGAAATCATTGCCAACAACTGGACTGAAGTGGGCGTGAAAACCACCATCAAGGAAGTGACCTCTGATGAGTACCGCAACTCCCAGACCGCAAACGACCTGAGTGTCCTGAGCTGGGTAATGGGCCGCCCGCTGGCAACGCTGGCCAGCAACACTGAAACCCTGCTACCACCGTATGGCAGCTTCTTCGACCTGCGTACCGGTATGCTGTGGGCACAGCACCGGGATACCAACGGCGCGGAAGGTGTACAGCCGCCGTCCACGGTTGCAGAAATGAAGCAACTGACCGACCGTTTCGTGACGCTGCAGGCCGGTACTGAAGCCTCCGATACGCTGGGAATGGAAATCGCTGAGCGGGTGGTGGATGACCTGTACATCATCGGCACTGTAAAGGCGGTTTCGCCGGTATACCGCAGCCGTTCACTGGGCAACTTCGAAGTACCGAAGACCTCTTCTTACGAGTTCTACCGTATGTATCCGTATCTGGCTACTCAGTGGTATCTGGGTGCAGAAGGTATGGCTCAGAACTGATAATCCGGGCGCCCCTGACTGTACGGAAGGGCGCGCAGAAAGGGGGCAGCGTTGTGCTGCCTCTTTTTTTCTTCTTTGGTTTTTTTCTTTTTTCAAACAATAAAAAGAAGGCCTGTTATCAATGCTTTTTCCCCGCAGGGAATGGCTGAGAAGGCACTGGTAACAGGTTTTGAGGATGTGCGTGTGATTGCAGATTTTATTGGCAATACCTGGCTGCTGTGGATCCTGCTGGGCGTTGGTGGATATCTCTACTGGCGGGGCAGGAACAGCCAGTATTTTAATTATGTATTTAACCGTTATGTGCTGGCACTGATCACCCTGCTGATCGTCAGCGGCATTGTGTTTTCCCTGATGGAAGTGCTGCCGGGTGACTGTGCTGAAAAGTACATCGCCTATAAGAATACCCAGGGTGAAACCATTACTCAGGCGGACATTGACGCCGAGCGGGCGCGGATGGGGCTGGACCAGCCGCTGGCGGTACGCTGGGCAAGCTGGGTAACGGATCTGACCCTGAAAGGGGATCTGGGCTTTAGCTGTGCCAAACGTCAGTCGGTGAATCTGGCTTTAGGTGAGCGTTTCTGGATGAGCTTTATGTTCTGTATCGCCGGTCTGGTATTTGCCTACATCATTGCTGTGCCATTTGGCATTTTGTCGGCGTTTACCATCAATAAAGACTGGAAAGATACCAACCCTCAGCACACTAAAGCTGAGCGTTTTGTAAACACCCTTGGCCTGAGCTTTAACAAATTGCTGGATTTACAGCTGCGCATCATCAGCTACCTGGGGCTGGCGCTGCCGAACTTCCTGTTAGCCCTGAGCATTATTCTGCTGTACGTATTCGCCGGCGAGCCTACGCCAACCGGGCTGTTTTCCGATGAATGGAAAAGCGTGCCCTGGTTTGGTGATAACGGTTTTGAGTTTGGCAAGCTGCAGGATTTTCTGGGGCACATCTGGTTACCGATTTTTGTCATCGGCTGGTCGGCGACGGCGCTGCAGTTACAGACTGTCCGGGCACTGGTGGTGGATGAATCCAACAAGCTCTATGTGGATGCTGCCCGTGCCCGTGGCGTAGATGGTATGGCACTGTGGGCCGGTTATCCGGTACGTCATTCCATCAGCCCACTGTTTAACAGTGTCGGTTTCGACTTCCAGCGCATCTTTAATGATCTGCCGATTGTGGCAGTGGTGATCGGCCTGACCGATGCGGCCGCTTTGCTGATCGAAGCGCTGGCACAGACCAATGATCAGGAGCTGGCCGCCGGTATTTTATTTCTGGTGGCGCTGGTGGTTATTTCCATGAACTTTATGACTGATGCGGTACTGGCGGCGATTGATCCGCGGGTACGCAAAAGTGTGCTGGGGAGCTGAAAATGGCAATCGGAAGTATGCTGGCCCGGTTCGGGCGTAAAAAAAACGTGACCGCGGACGATGCCTATTACACCGCCGGTCAGATGGCGCTGATCAAAGCCCGCTTTAAACGCAAAACCTCCGGTATGGTTGCGGCCTGGATTCTGGGGGCGCTGGTATTCATGGGCTTTTTTGCCGGCTTCTTTGCGCCGGTTGATCCGACCATTGCCGGAGCGGATAAAGACTATCGCCGGGGGGCACCGCAGGCGGTGTATTTCTGGGATCAGAATGGTTTTTCATTCCGCCCCTTTACTTATACCTATGCAAAAGAAAAAGCCAAAATTGACCTCAAGGCGCTGGCCGGTGGCGGGTTGGATGCCCTGGATGCACTGACGTCCAGCGGCGCGCTGAGTTCATCCAGCCAGAATAAGTTTACGGTGGATGAAGACAAACGCCGTTATCTGCAGTTTTTTGTGAAGGGCTGGGAATACAGCCTGATTGATCTGAGCGTCGGTGATCTGGATCTGGATATTCGCTGGGACCGGCATTTGTTCGGCGTAGAGCATGGTCAGGTTCACCTCATGGGCACCGATGAAGACGGCAAGGATGTCTTCAGCCGCACCCTGCATGCGGTGTGGATTACCATCAGCATCGCCATTGTGGCCTTAGTCGTGAAACTGTTTACATCCCTGTTAGTCGGCGGTGTCAGCGGCTATTTTGGCGGTAAGGTGGATACCGTGATGATGAGCATCACTGAAGCGGTCCGGGTGATTCCGCCGATTCCGATTTATCTCGCCTGTGCGGTGGCACTGGCACAGATTGATCTGACGTCCGTGCAGCGGTATTTCGCCATTGCGGTGGTCATCGGCATGCTGGATTTTGCCACCCTGGGCCGGCGCCTGCGGACTCACATTCTGACCGAGCGTAATCAGGATTATGTACTGGCGGCGCAGCTGTGCGGCTCCGGCACCTGGCGGATCATCTGGCGGCATCTGGTGCCGAGCTTTGGCAGCTACATCATTGTCGATACCCTGATCAACTTTCCGTACGTCATTCTGGCGGAAACCAGCCTGAGCTTTCTGGGGCTGGGGCTGACGGAACCGGTAAACAGCCTTGGGGTACTGCTGCAAAAAGCGCAGGATCCGGATATTCAGCAGAATATGATCTGGCAGTTTTTCCCGGTGGCGGTATTCGTTGCCCTGATTATGGCCTTTGTATTTGTCGGCGATGCGTTACGTGATGCCGCAGATCCGTATGCGGAGAAGAAGTAACATGAAAATGCACAGCGATGCCGGCAACCTGCTGGAAATCCGTGATCTGAGTATCGACTTTAATACCGATGAAGGCCGGGTGCGGGCGGTGAATAACGTCAGTCTGGATATTAAACCGGGTGAGGTGATGGGCTTAGTAGGGGAGAGCGGTTCCGGTAAATCTGTCACCGCCAAGACCATCATGCGGCTGATCCCCGGCAATGCAATTATTCACCCGGGCAGTTCAATTCATCTGCGCCATCAGCAGCAGGATGTGAATGTGCTGAAGCTACGCGGTAAAGACATGCGGCTGGTGCGGGGGGATGCCGTCTCGATGATCTTTCAGGAGCCGATGGCCAGCTTTGCGCCGGCGATCCGCATCAGTGATCAGATCATTCAGACTATGCAGATTCATCTGGGTGTTTCCCGTGAAGCAGCCCGTAAGGCAGGCATTGAGCTGTTTGACCGGGTGGGGATTCTGGAACCGGAAAAACGTTTTGATCAGTACGTTTTTGAACTGTCCGGGGGGATGCGTCAGCGGGCGATGATTGCCATGGCGTTATCCACCAAACCGAAATTGCTGATTGCCGATGAGCCAACCACCGCGCTGGATGTGACCATTCAGGCCCAGGTACTGGAGCTGATGCTGGAGCTGCGGGAGCAGTACGGCATGGGCATGCTGTTTATTACCCATGATCTGGGAGTGATTTCAAAAATTGCCGACAGGGTGACGGTCATGAAGAAAGGGGAAGTGGTGGAAGCCGGTGAGGCTGACAGGGTGCTGTTTGCCCCTGAGCATGCCTATACAAAACGTTTGCTGGATGCATTGCCACACCTTGATGAGCTGCCTGAACCGCCGGCGAAAATCCCCAGAGCAATGGTATCTGTTGAAAATCTGTCGGTGACCTATCAGGTGGCCAGCGCCGCCCGTCAGCAGGAAAGCTTTACGGCGGTGAATAATATCTCCCTGGAGTTGCCCAAGGGGCAGATCATTGGTCTGGTCGGTGAGAGCGGCTCCGGGAAAACCTCGCTGGGTAAAGCTTTGCTGGGGGCTGCGCCGGTCAGCAGCGGCAGTGTTAAATATAACCGTAAGAAGCATCCGGTTGAGTTTGGCGCGCATAAGCCCCTGAAACGAAAGGACCTGGCCCGCACTGCACAACTGGTATTTCAGGACCCTTACAGTTCGCTGAATCCGCGGATGACGGTGCGGGATATCATTGCGGAACCTCTGGAGGCGATGAAACTGACCAAAAGCCGCGAAGAGACCGATAAGAAGGTCATCGCCATTGCTAAACGCTGTCACATTGATGTGACCCATTTACGGCGTTTTCCCCATGCTTTTTCCGGCGGTCAGCGGCAGCGGATCAGCATTGCCCGGGCACTGGTCTGCAAACCGAAGTTTATTGTGGCGGATGAGTCCGTGGCGGCGCTGGATGTATCTATTCAGGCGGAAATTCTGGCCCTGTTGAAAGAGTTGCGTGATGAGCTGGGGCTGACCATTCTGTTCATTTCCCATGATCTGAGCGTCATTGCCAACCTGTGTGACTGGGTCTGTGTGATGAAACACGGTGATCTGGTGGAGCAGGGCAATGTCCGGGATATTTTTCTGAATCCTCAGCAGCCGTATACCCGGCAACTGATCTCGTCGATACCCTTGCTGGAGCGCCGGGAGGCGTCGGCAGATGTGCCTGAGTCAGCCTCTCTGCCCATTAACGGTGCCGTCACGGAAGCTGCTGCGGTGACGGTTGTCTGAAAAGCCGGATGCGGCGGGTATCCGTTAACCGCGTTACGGATCACTGTAGCTGTAAGTATTCAAAGATGAGAGGCTGATGGATATTACCCTGAATGAAATCCGCACTTTTAATGCGGTAGTACGGGCCGGCAGTTTTACCCGGGCTGCTAAACTGCTGGGGGTCAGCCAGCCGGCGGTTACCGCGCAGATTCGTAAACTGGAATCGCGCTGTGAGTTTCCGTTACTTGAGCGGTTCAGTAAAGAAGTGCGCCCGACCCGGCTGGGTAAGCAACTGAATCAACTGAGCTGTCAGTATCTGGATCTGGATCTGGCGGTTGCTGCACTGCTTGAGCCTGAAGAGCGTACTGAAAATTTCCGGCTGAAACTGGCCACTGCTTCGCCGCTGATTTTCATGCCACTGATGGCCGCTTTTAAAAAACAGTATCCCAATGCCCGGGTGCAGGTAATTGCCGGTACCACCCATGAGTGCCGGCAAATGATCATTGACCGGGAGGCGGATATTGGCCTGTTTCCCTTGCCAAATCCGCCTGCCGGCTTGTCGCGGCTGGCGTTTCACTGCCATGGTCTGATGGCAATTCTGCCGCATAAGCACCCGCATGCCGGTGCTGAATCTGTCACTGCCCGTGATCTGATCGGTGATTCACTGATTGCCTATAAAGACAATTCATTCACGCAGGAGTATGTCAGGAATATATTCAGCAGTGAGCATTTACAGCCCCGCTTTGAAATGATGATGAGTACTTCGGAACATGTCAGTAATGCGGTGGTGCAGGAACTGGGGGTCGGCTTTGCGCTGAGTGATGATATCCGTCCGGATCCGCGCTATGCGCTGGTACCGGTGGCAGGTACTGAAATGGATGTCACTGAGCATGTGGTCTGGCTGAAAACCCGCAGTCAGCAACAGGGGATCAGGGAGTTTGTTGAGATGGCGCTGATGCAGCGAAAAATGGCTTAGAGAACCCCATTGTTTTGCATACCATTTATGGTTGCAAATGGCTATCAGTTTTTGCTTCTGGCACGCATTTTGAGTAAATATACTTACCATTCTGGGTCTTTGGCGTGCTATATTGGACACTTGTGTTTTGGGTGTCTAAAACCTTTAGTACCCTCATTTTAAAATTGTGTGAGACTGAAGGATTAGCAATGCTAGATATTGATCAGCTTCAGACGCCGGTTTGGATATACGATATCGATAATTACCGTATCCACTGGGCGAATGAAAGTGCACTGACTTTATGGCACTCACCCAACCTTGAAGAACTTACTTCCCGGGACTTCCAGGAAGGCACCTCCGATGCTGTACAGCATACACTTCTTAATTATCTGGATGATTTCGCGTTAGGTAAACGTATCTGCCACTGGTGGCAACTGTCACCAAAAGGCGAAGCTAAAGATGTTTACTGTCAGTTTTCCGGCATCCATCTCGAAGATGGCCGGCTGGCGATGCTGGTGGAAGGTCTGCATGTTGAACGTGCAGAGATCGCCGCGCTGGTCAGCGGCACGATTATGATCTGTCTGTTCAGTGAACAGTTCGAATTAATCAGTTCGAACCCTTCTTTCCGGCAGCAGTTTGGGACAGATATCCACAATCTGGCTGATCTGATTCCTGTCGATGAGCTGGTAAAGATTGACCGTCAGCTGGCCGGTAAAGATAAGTATTATGAGCAAGATGTCTGTTTACAGTGTGCCGATGGCAATCGCTGGCACAGTATTGAAGTGCGTCTGAGCGAAACCACCGAGGGAGATTTTGTTGTCAGCCTGCAGGATATTCATGAACGTAAAAGCCGTGAGCTGGAATTACAGCAAATGGCGACGCATGATGTGCTGACCGGTGTTTTCAACCGTAAAGGGCTGTTTCAGCGCATGCAGCGCTTACACAGCACCCAGACCCCATTCTCGGTGTATTACATCGACCTGGATGGCTTTAAACCGATTAACGATGGCTTTGGTCATGCGGTGGGTGACAGCCTGCTATGCCAGGTTGCCAGCCGTCTGAGACGCTGTACCGGTGATGACGGAGACATTGCCCGTATCGGTGGTGATGAGTTTGTGGTCATTTTACCGGAAGCCTGTGTGGATGATTACTTTGATGTGTTTGCCACCGCGCTGGTTCAGAGTCTTTCCGGGCAATATAAGATTTCCGATGATATCCCGCCGGTTGTTCTGTCGGTCAGCGTGGGGGTGGCCAGTTATCCCCGTGATGACGAAGACCTTGATTTGTTACTGGCGGATGCGGATGCGGCGATGTATATGGCCAAGGGCTCTGGCCGCCGTTGCTGGATTCAGTACCGCCAGGGGATGCGCGAACAATTATTAAGACGTACCCAGATTTCCCAGCGTATCGGTGCAGCGCTGCTGAATGATGAGTTTGAGATGTGCTACCAGCCGGTGTTCGATATGCATGACTCCCGGGTGGTCATCGTTGAAGCGCTGGTGCGCTGGCCCGGCTCTGAACTGGCTGAGGTCAGCCCGGATGAACTGATCGATGTGGCCGAGCACTGCGGATTGATTGGCGAACTGAGCAGCTGGATCTTTTATCAGGCCTGTCAGGAGTTTCGTTCAATACGGCAGCGCTTTGGCAAACAGGTATTGCTGTCGCTGAATGTATCCGGGCTACATATCCAGCAGGGCAGGCTGATCAGTGATCTTGAATATGCGATTAACTCTGCCGGTCTGCTGCCTCAGGATGTGGTGCTGGAGCTGACGGAACGGGTGATTATGCCTGATTCCAAAGAATACTCATCGACCATCGATCAACTGATTGGCTACGGCTTCAGCTTTGCAATCGATGATTTCGGTACCGGGTTTTCTTCACTGGCGTACCTCAACAGTATCCCTGCCAAATGGGTCAAGCTGGACCGTGAATTCGTTGCCCGGCTGGATAAAGGGGTGGAAACGGTCACCTGTATCCATAAGCTGGTCAGCGCGCTGGGCATGAACCTGATTGTGGAAGGGGTGGAAAAACGCTGGCAGGTTGAGAAGCTGAAAGAGCACCAGATCTTTTATCAGCAGGGTTATTATCATTTCTCGCCGGCCAACCTCCGCGACCTGCTGTGCGATCAGTCGGAACTGAAATGGGTCAACGTTGGCTGATCAGACAGCTCAATAAAGTGTTCTGTCAGGCGAATCATCAATTCTTTCTGAGCCGGCGCACTTTCGGCAATCATAAGCGTTAATGCTACCAGCGTATTATCATTGATCATCCGTTCAGTGGGCTTTGCCAGCAGGTGCATTTTTCATGAGGCCGGTATCAATATGTTTCATAATGGAACATATGCTGTTTTCTTATCATCCACTGATGGATAACTTATCTTTCAGCCGTCAGATGTTCTTCTGAGTGAATTGCCGAGCAATCCTCGGTAGTTGTATTAGTTGTTAATTTATACCTTGCAGTTTTCGTCTACGTGGATGCTGTTAGCAGCTGGTACGCGTGGCAGACCAGGCCACTGGAGCCGTGATGGCGTTCTTTGACATCATATGCCTGGTTATCGCTTTTCGTAAGGCATAAAAAACGGCGCTTAAAAGCGCCGTTTTCATTTAGTCATAAATGACTAAGGCTTAGAACAGACCCTGGATCAGGCCGTCTTCGTCAACGTGGATGCTGTTAGCAGCCGGTACGCGTGGCAGACCAGGCCAATGCTGCCATGATGTCACCGACATCATATGCCTGGTTTTTGCTTTTCTTCAGACATAAAAAAATGGCTCCCGAAGGAGCCATTTTTAGACGTTAGCAACTAAGTTGCCAAAGCTTTAACTAAAGCTTAGAACAGACCCTGGATCAGGCCGTCTTCGTCTACGTGGAAGCTGTTAGCAGCCGGTACGCGTGGCAGACCAGGCCAATGCTGCCATGATGTCACCGACATCATATGCCTGGTTTATCATGCTTCAGACATAAAAAAACGGCGCTAAAAGCGCCGTTTTTATTTAGTAATAAATTACTAAAGCTTAGAACAGACCCTGGATCAGGCCATCTTCGTCTACGTGGATGCTGTTAGCAGCCGGTACGCGTGGCAGACCTGGCATGGTCATGATGTCACCACATACTGCAACGATGAACTCAGCACCGGCAGACAGACGTACTTCACGAACAGTTACTGTGTGATCGCTTGGCGCGCCACGCAGGTTCATGTCAGTAGAGAAGCTGTACTGGGTCTTAGCCATACATACAGGCAGGTTACCGAAACCTTGCTCTTCGAACTGGTGCAGACGGTCACGGACAGTCTTGTCAGCCGCTACATCGCCAGCACCGTAGATGCTCTTAGCGATTGTTTCGATCTTGTCGAACAGTGGCAGGTCCAGGTGGTACAGAGGAGCGAACTGCGCAGAACCGCCTTCGATCATCTCAACAACTTTAGTTGCCAGTTCTTCAGTACCTTCAGAACCGTTCGCCCAGTGGCTTGCCAGAATAGCTTCTACGCCTTCTTCAGCAGCAGCAGCTTTAACAGCAGCGATTTCTGCATCAGTGTCGTGGATGAACTGGTTGATAGCAACAACAACAGGTACACCGAACTTCTTAACGTTCTGGATGTGACGTGCCAGGTTTGCACAACCTTTCTGAACAGCTTCAACGTTTTCGCCGGTCAGTTGGTCTTTAGCAACACCGCCGTGCATCTTCAGAGCACGTACAGTTGCAACGATTACAGCTGCTTCTGGCTTCAGGCCAGCTTTACGGCACTTGATGTCGAAGAATTTCTCAGCACCCAGGTCAGCACCGAAACCTGCTTCAGTTACAACGTAGTCAGCCAGTTTCAGGGCCGCTTTAGTTGCAATTACAGAGTTACAGCCGTGTGCGATGTTCGCGAACGGGCCACCGTGGATGAATGCTGGGTTGTTTTCCAGCGTCTGAACCAGGTTAGGGTTCAGTGCGTCTTTCAGCAGAGTCGCCATTGCGCCGTCTGCATCCAGCTGCTTAGCACGGATTGGAGTACGTTCACGGGTTTCAGCAACGATGATGTTACCGATACGCTCACGCAGATCGTTCATGTCAGATGCCAGGCAGAAGATAGCCATGATTTCAGACGCAACAGTGATGTCGAAACCGTCGGTACGGGAGTAACCGTTACCTGGGCCACCCAGGCCGTTAGCGATTTCACGCAGTGCGCGGTCGTTCATGTCGATTACACGCTTGTACGCGATACGACGGCTGTCGATACCCAGATCGTTACCCCAGTAAATGTGGTTATCGATCAGAGCAGCCAGCAGGTTGTGTGCAGCACCGATAGCGTGGAAGTCGCCGGTGAAGTGCAGGTTGATATCTTCCATTGGTACTACCTGAGCTTTACCGCCGCCGGCAGCACCGCCCTTCATACCAAAACATGGGCCCAGAGAAGGCTCACGCAGTGCCATGATGGCTTTTTTACCGATACGGTTCAGGCCATCGCCCAGACCAACGGTAGTCGTTGTTTTACCTTCACCAGCCGGAGTCGGGCTGATTGCAGTAACCAGGATCAGTTTGCCGTCTGGACGATCCTTTAGAGTTTCGATGTAGTCGAGGTTAACCTTGGCTTTATCGTGGCCGTAAGGGCTAATATGCTCGTTTGGGATTTCCAGTTTCGCAGCAATTTCGCTGATGTGCTGTTTTTTTGCTGCGCGAGCAATATCGATATCAGTATTCACCTTTTATACCTCTGTTAGAGAATCACGTTTTGGCGAGAGCGCCGGTATTTGTATGTAATCATTCAGAATGATTGGGTCGTTAAGCGCAGCATTCTAATGTGTTGCGTCTTAGCAAGAATCTCCAAAGCAAAAAGCAGCGATATAATGCATATCCTGAGGCAATTTTTCAATGGCTACAGGCAATATGCACTAAGTAAAACTGCGTTTACTCCCGTGAACAGAATGCGACGACTCCAATGGGTGTAGTCAATCATTTTCAGGGCAGGGGAATTTATCTCTTTTAGCCACCGGCTTGTGTATCTGCGACACCCTGATAAAAAACAGTCTCTGTGACGACAAATGTGCCGAAACTTTGAGCAGTTCAGGAAACTTATGTGACCAAAAAGAAAATTGCCGCGCACTGATTCTGAACAGGGCGCGGCAATTGTGTCAGTGGCTGTCCGGCTTAGTGCCAGCCTTCCACACCTGTCATGTCAGGCAGCTGGTGAGCGATACCTTTGTGACAGTCAATACAGGTTTTTTCACCGGATGCCAGCGCAGTGGAGTGCTGCTTGGCGGCCCGGCCGGCCTGCAGGGTGAAGTCCATGCTGTCGAACTCGTGACAGTTACGGCATTCCAGCGAGTCATTCGCTTTCAGACGTGTCCATTCGTGTTCGGCCAGTTCACGGCGTTTAGCTTCAAATTTCTCCGGAGTGTTGATAGTCCCGAAGATCTTGCCCCACACTTCTTTAGATGCCTGCATCTTCCGGGCGATCTTGTCAGTCCAGTTATGTGGTACGTGACAATCCGGGCAGCTGGCCCGTACGCCTGAACGGTTTGAGTAGTGAATGGTTGGCTTCAACTCTTCAAACACGTTGTTCCGCATTTCGTGACAGGACACACAGAACTCTTCGGTGTTGGTCATTTCCAGTGCGGTGTTAAAACCACCCCAGAAGATGATGCCGGCTACAAAGCCACCAATGGTCAGGAACCCCAGGCTATAGTGTACGGCTGGGCGAGTCAGGGTGCGCCAAATCGATTTGATTAACTGCATGGCTGTGCTCCTTACTCGCCGGCTGCGCCGGCAGGCTCAAAAGTATTTTCAACCAGTGGTGGTGCCTCTACCTGAGGAACGTGGCACTGCTGGCAGAAGTAGCGGCGTGGGGATACATCAGTCAGTTCTACACCGTCACGGTTTTTGAAGTGAGTGATACTGATCTTGGTTGCGCCGTACTTTTTGTAGTTCTTGAAGCTGTGGCAGCTTAAGCACTTGTTAGAGTTCTTGTTCACCTGATAACCGCGGATTGAGTGCGGGATCAGTGGTGGCTGCTGAACGTAATCCAGTTGCAGGCCGTCATGCTCTTTCGGGTAGTTTTTCAGCTCTGCGGTGGCTGACTGGCTTTCCAGATCGTGGCTGCGCAGTGAACCGCCCAGATCGCCAAACTCATCAGCAACAACAGGGGCAGACAGGAAGGCAATTAAAGATAGTAGCAATAGGTTTTTCATTTTTTGTTCTCCACCTCAGTGGTAAATCGGGTATTGATTTCAAATACAGACTCAGCGCATACATCGATGCAGCGGCTGCAATTTGTACAATCAGAGGCAAAAATAATCGGGCTGACGCCATTGGCAGCGCCTTTTAATACCGGTTTCAGAATCTGAGGTTCAGGGCAGACTTTGTAACAGTCCATGCAATCATCGCAGCGTTCACGGTGCCGGGCATTGATCCGGATCACGCTAAGCTTGCCTATCAGACCGTAGAAGGCGCCCATCGGACACAGGTGGCTACACCAGGCCCGCTGGCTGATAAGTAAGTCCAGCAGAAAGATCATGGCAATCAGTACCCAGCCACTGCCCAGACCGAAGATCAGTCCGCGCTGTAACAGGGATACAGGATTCACCAGTTCCCAGATCAGCAGCCCGCCAGCTACCGGTAACAGCAGGGATAAACCCAGTAGCCAGTAGCGCAGGCTGTTGGATATCCGGGTTGTTTTGCTGATACCTAAACGCCGGCGTAACCAGCTGGCTGTGTCGGTGACAATGTTCACCGGACACACCCAGCTGCAGTAACTGCGCCCGCCGACCAGCATGTAGAACAGCAGGACGATTGCACCGCCCAGTAACGCTGTTTCTGCCGGCCAGTGACCACTGGCGATGAGCTGTGCGAGTACAAACGGATCGCTTAACGGCACTGTATTCAGCACTGTGGAGCTGCTGAGGTTGCCTTTAAGGATATCCAGTCCGTACAGAGAACTGGCGGCAAACAGGGCCAGAATGCTCAGCTGGCTGAACCGGCGCAGTACCAGAAAACGGTGCGCGTGCCACCATCCCAGTGTTGCGGCCGCTTCAGCACCGACGCGGCTGTTAGCCTGACGTTCAGTTTGCATTGCTGTTCTCCGGTCTGCGGATTTCCAGTTTTAACTGTTCCGGTACCAATGAGCCGCCATTGCGGGCCTTTTCTTCCCAGCCCAGCCGGTAGTGCTGGCCAAGGGTGCCACTGGCGAGTTCCAGTGGCAGGACCTTTATAGCGGTTTCATCCAGTACGCAGGCTTCTTCACATTTACCGCAGCCGGTGCAGGCATCGGACTGAACGGTCGGAATGAATAACGCATGCTTGCCGGTACGACTGTTACGCTGCCGCTCCAGAGTAATGGCCTCGTCAATTAACGGGCATACCCGGTAGCAGACATCGCAACGCAGGCCCTGAAAGTTCAGGCAGTTCTTTTCATCGATCAGCACCGCGGTGCCCATGCGGGCGTCGTCGATATTCTTCAGTGCAGGGTCCAGCGCGCCACTGGGGCAGGCGGCTACACAGGGAATATCTTCACACATCTCGCAGGGTACTTTTCTGGCTTCAAACCAGGGGGTACCGCTGGGGGCCGGATCGAATAAAGTTGCCAGCTTCAGGGTGTCGTAAGGACAGTCTTCCACGCACAAACCACACCGCAGACAAGCATTCAGGAAGTCATCGCCGGACAATGCGCCGGGTGGGCGGATTGCCTGAGGATCACTGCGCTTTGCGCTGCTTGCCCAGGCGGTAAGGCCCAGGCCAATCATGCCGGCAGCAGAGGCACCGCGGGCGACGTCAGTGAAAAACTGACGTCTTGCCGGTGCCTTGCTGGCGGATGATTCAGAGCGGCGCTGCTTGTCCATGGTCTGCTTCATTAATCAGATTCTTAACGCGCCAGGCGTTAAACCTTCTCGATGCGCACAGCGCACTTCTTGTAGTCAGTTTCTTTTGACAGCGGATCAGTTGCATCCAGTGTCAGACGGTTAACTAACTGCTTGGCATCGAAGAATGGCATGAATACCAGACCTTCCGGCGGACGGTTACGGCCACGGGTTTCAACCCGGGTAGTAATTTCGCCACGGCGGGAGGCCACCCGAACTTCATCACCACGGCGCAGTTTGCGCTTCTTGGCGTCTTCCGGGTGCATGTATACCACGCTGTCCGGGAAGGCCCGGTACAGCTCAGGTACCCGGCGGGTCATGGTGCCAGTGTGCCAGTGTTCCAGAACCCGGCCAGTGGACAGCCACAGGTTGTATTCTTCATCCGGAGATTCTGCAGCAGGTTCGTAAGGCAGGGCGAAGATGATCGCACGCTTGTCTTTCTTCTTACCGTAGAACTGTACTTCGCTGCCGGCTTCCACGTACGGGTCGTAACCTTCACGGAAACGCCACAGGGTTTCTTTGCCGTCAACTACCGGCCAGCGCAGACCGCGGGCTTTGTGGTACATGTCGTAAGGTGCCAGATCGTGGGCGTGGCCACGGCCGAACTCTGCGTATTCTTCGAACAGACCTTTCTGTACGTAGAAACCGAAGTCGTAAGCTTCATCGTTGATCTGGCCTTCCGGCAGATCAGACAGCGGGAATTTATCAACCTGGCCGTTCTTGTACAGGATGTCGTACAGGGTCTTGCCGCGGTATTCAGGCATGGCTGCCAGCAGGGCATCAGGCCATACTTCTTCAACCTTGAAGCGCTTGGAGAACTCAACCAGCTGCCACAGGTCGGATTTAGCTCCGTCTGCAGGCGGTACCTGCTGGTACCAGGTCTGGGTACGGCGTTCAGCGTTACCGTATGCACCTTCTTTCTCTACCCACATAGCCGTTGGCAGAATCAGGTCAGATGCCTGTGCAGTCACCGTTGGGTACGGGTCAGATGTCACGATGAAGTTAGCCGGGTTGCGGTAACCTGGCAGGCCTTCTTCATTCATGTTTGGTGCTGCCTGCATGTTGTTGTTACACATGACCCAGTAGCAGTTCAGCTTGCCGTCTTTCAGCATGCGGTTCTGCAGGACAGCGTGGTAACCGACTTTTGCAGGCACGGTGCCTTCAGGCAGTTTCCAGATCTTCTCAGCGATATCACGGTGCGGCTTCTTCTTCACAACCATGTCTGCTGGCAGACGGTGTGCGAAGGTACCTACTTCACGGGCAGTACCGCAGGCAGAAGGCTGGCCGGTCAGAGAGAACGGACCGTTACCCGGCTCAGAAATCTTACCGGTCAGCAGGTGGATGTTGTACACCAGGTTGTTGGCCCATACACCGCGGGTGTGCTGGTTGAAGCCCATAGTCCAGTAAGACACAACCTTACGGTTCGGATCAGCATACAGCTTGGCCAGTTCTTCCAGGTTCTTCTGCGGAACACCGGACAGCTCGGAAGTGTATTCCAGAGTGTAAGTGCTGACGAATTCTGCGAACTCTTCAAACGTGATCGGGTCGGAACCGCCTTTACCCGGGTTCTTGGCCGCTTTTTCCAGCGGGTGAGTCGGACGCAGACCGTAGCCGATGTCAGTCACACCTTTACGGAAGTTGGTGTGCTTCTCAACGAAGTCTTTGTTTACTGCATCATTCTGGATGATGTAGTTCGCAATGTAGTTCAGGATCGCCAGATCAGTCTGTGGAGTGAAGATGATCGGGTTATCAGCCAGTTCAAAACTGCGGTGTTTGAAGGTAGACAGAACAGCAACTTTAACGTGATCAGCGCTCAGGGCACGGTCAGTCAGACGGGACCACAGGATCGGGTGCATTTCCGCCATGTTGGAGCCCCACAGCACGAATGCGTCGGCCTGTTCCAGATCGTCGTAGCAACCCATAGGTTCATCGATACCGAAGGTACGCATGAAGCCACCCACAGCAGATGCCATGCAGTGACGGGCGTTCGGGTCGATGTGGTTAGTACGGAAGCCGGCCTTCATCAGCTTGGATGCCGCGTAGCCTTCCATGACAGTCCACTGCCCTGAACCGAACATACCGACGGCAGGCATTTCTTCAGAGTTGCGGGTCTTGGCGATGGATTCTTTCCATTTTTCCGCCATGATGTCGAATGCCTGATCCCAACTGATCGGGGTGAACTCGCCGTTCTTGTCGTAGCGGCCGTCAGTCATCCGCAGCAGCGGTGTATTCAGACGGTCTTTGCCGTACATGATTTTTGACAGGAAGTAGCCCTTGATACAGTTCAGACCACGGTTTACCGGAGCTTCCGGATCGCCCTGTGTGGCTACTACTTTACCGTTCTGGGTGCCGACCAGTACTGAACAGCCGGTGCCGCAGAAACGGCATGGCGCTTTATCCCACTTCACTTCAGTCTCGGAAGACTTAGTGATGAGGTTAGTCGCCTGGCTGGGCAGGCTGATGCCGGCCGCAACAGCTGCAGCAGATGCTGCCTGCGCTTTTACAAAGTCACGTCTGGATACCTTCATGGTGATCCTCTCTTGTTTACCTGTGTTTATTCTTTTGGCCCTGTCCCGTCTGGCGGGAACCGGGTCACTCTTGTCTTTGCGGCGAACCGCGGTATTCGGTATTGCGATTCAGTGTCACGCGATGTGGTGGTACACCAGTGACGCTGAAAGAATGTGATCTGATCCCTGGATGTGATCGATCCGGTCCAGTAACTGGGCCTGATCGTCAGCTTCCAGCACGACGACCATTTTTCCCTCTGGCGTGGAGTTAGGAATTTCCGTTCCGGGGATACTGCAAATCTTGTCTTGTACCTGTTGCAGATGATCGGGGTGGCTCATGACGACCAGACTGGCGATATGCAGGTCCTTGTCGTCGTGATACGAATCATCCTGTTGCGCGTTCATAGCTGGACTCCATGATTGATTGTGATGGCATTGCCGGGGCAGGTGCGGATGCAGGCGCCACAGCCGTTACATTGGTCGGTGTCGATCTGAGGGGGACTGACCTGGCCCCGCCGTGGGCGGAAACTGATGGCGTAAGGTTCACAGCTGTCTTCACAGCTGCGGCATTCTACGCCGCTGTTGGTCAGGCACTTGGCACCGATTTCTATGGTTTGTGTCCAGGGCTGTTCTGTTTCCGGCCAGAAAAGTGGCTGGTCACAGGCGCTGGCGCACTGATAGCAAAAGGTGCATTCGCCGCGGCTGAAATCGATTGTCGGGAAACCGCCGTCACCCCGTGTAATGATCTGGGTTTCGCACTGTTTGATGCAGGCGTCACAGCGGTGACAGTCGGCAAGGAACAGCTGCTCATCCTTGATCCAGGGAAGGTTCTGGCGAAGAGGCTTTCCGGCTTGATCTCTGGACACTCTACCTCTGAAGAGTGCCCGACGGCTCAGATCGACCATAGGGTTAACTTCCCGGAGGTCCGGTCAGGATCTGGGAAATCCAGACAATGAATCCGTAACCGACAACAACGGATACGGCCACCGCTGGTGCGATAACCCCGGTTAAAAACAGAAACGCCCGGGTCTCTGCAAACTGAGAACTTTCTTCTCCGCGGGACTGTTCCTGCGGTGTAGTACTTGTTGCTTCTTTCATCGTTTTGGCTTCCAAGAAAAATGCGTAAAACCATGCTAGCAGAAGGGTCATTGGGGGTCTTGACGTGCATCAACGGTTTCAGACGGGAAACTTGATCTGGGTCAATTGTTGCAACTTAAGTATGAGGCTGCGGGAATTATCAGTGGAATCAGACACTTCTGAGCCCTGTCAGCGGGAAGCTGATACACTTACAGACAGCAATATTTTTATGAGCTTTTTATGTGTTTCAGGTGCCGGATACAGCAGCCCGGACACAGCTTAAAAACTTCAGTATAGGACAGGTAAGTGTTTACAGAACTGGGATTGCATCAGGTATTGGCGGATACCCTTCACGAACGGGGATATGCGCAGCCAACAGCGGTACAGACAGCGGCCATTCCCCTGATTCTTGACGGGCAGGATGTGATGGCCGGTGCCCGTACCGGCACCGGTAAAACGGCGGCATTTGTGTTGCCGCTGGTGCAGCGGTTAATGGCACAAAACAGCTCAGATAAGCGCGGTGATACCATGCCGGCCGTACTGATTCTGACGCCGACCAGAGAGCTTGCCCAGCAGGTGTTTAAGAGCGCCAGGGACTACGGGGCAGGCACCGGTGTTCGCAGTTGTCTGGTGTATGGCGGTGCCAGCCTGAATGTGCAGATAGCAGCGCTGCAGGAAGGTGTCGATCTGCTGGTGGCGACCCCCGGGCGGTTGCTGGATCTTATCTACAAAGGGGCGGTGGATTTAAGCCGGGTAGAAAGCCTGGTCTTTGATGAAGCCGACCGGATGCTGGACATGGGATTCATCGGTGAAATCCGTCAGTTGCTGAAAAAACTGCCAGAACAGCGCCAGACCCTGCTGTTTTCTGCCACCTTTGATGATGCCATTTTCAAGCTCAGCAAGAGCTTACTGAACGATCCTGAAATTCTCCAGATTGATACCCGTAACAGCCCGGCAGAGGGCGTGGAACAGAAAATTTATGAAGTGGATGCGGAGAAAAAGCACCCACTGTTGTCATATCTGATTGGCAGCAATAACTGGCAACAGGTGCTGGTGTTTACCCGTACCAAACAGGCGGCGGATTATCTGGCCCGGGAGCTGACCGCGGACGGCCTGAATACCAAAGCCGTGCACGGAGATAAGTCCCAGGGGGCCCGGGAGCGGGAGCTGGAGGCCTTCCGGGAAGGTGACGTACGGGTGCTGGTGGCAACCGATGTGGCCGCCCGGGGGCTGGATATCGACAGCCTGAATTATGTGGTTAATTACCAGTTGCCCCACAATGCAGAGGATTACATTCACCGCATAGGCCGTACCGGACGGGCCGGCAGGGAAGGGCTGGCCGTTACCCTGATGAGTCAGGATGAACTTCATCTGCTGGAACCGATCGAAATCCTGCTGGATGAAAAGCTTAACCGGCAGTGGTATCCGGGGTTTGAGCCGGATCTGAATAAACCGGCGATTGAAAAGACACGCCGTCCGCCATCGAAAAAACAGGCGCGGGCTGAGGCGCTGGGGCTGAAACCCAAAGCTTCAGGCAAACGCCGCGGACGCCGTCGCTGAGCAAAAGCTGCACCTGGGTGCCCGCCGGGAATTGCTGCAGATCAGCAAGTGGGTGAATCCGTTTGCGCTGCGCATAACCGGCTGATATATCTGGCCCGGAATGATTAAAGGCAAAGAGTGTAAGAGATGTTTTTCAGACAGCCCTGCAGGCTAAAATTCAAGCTGAGTCCCTTGTGCTGGCTGCGTAAGCAGCGTGGTTTGGGAGAGGTGTCTCTGCTGGGCTGGATGAGTGCTGTCTGTTTGCTGACTGTGCTGGTGGTTTATGCCGGATTTGCGTTTTTACGGCCCATGAACCTGGATGATATCTGTTCGGTTCTGGATGCCCGTGAAGGCTGGTATGAGGCGGTGCAGAAAAGCCACAGCCGCTGGGGAACGCCCATTCCGGTGATGATGGCGATTATGCATCAGGAATCTAAGTTTGTGGCTGATGCGCGGCCCGGTTACAAATGGTTTCTGGGGGTGATTCCCTATGCGCGTCAGTCCACCGCCTTCGGCTATGCTCAGGCGCTGGACGGGGTGTGGGGGGATTATCGCAGCCGCACCGGTAATGATCAGGCCCGGCGGGATAATTTTGCCGATGCAGTGGATTTTGTCGGCTGGTATACCCGGGATACGGAACGGCTTACCGGGGTCCCCCGCAGCGATGCCTATGGTCAGTATCTGGCCTATCACGAAGGGCGCAGCGGTTACCGGCGGGGCAGTTATAACCAGAAGCTCTGGTTGCTTGGGGTGGCGGCCAAGGTAGAGCGCCGTATGGTGATGTACAGTGAACAATATACGCGTTGCTCAGCAATCTGACAGTAAGATGAATTCTTTTCATTCAGAATTTTGGGGGCGTCGGTAAAGTCCCGGCGGTTGTGGCCGTTAACCTTCACGTGCCTTTTCACCAGAGGATAAAATCATGGAACTCTCTGCCGCTTCAATATCCGCTTATCAGCAACAGAATATTCAGGCTGAGGTGGGTGTCGAGATGACAGCGAAAGCGATAAAGCAGATCGAAGATGAAGGTCAGATGGCCCTGCAGCTGATCAACAGCACGGTCATGCCAACGGATCCGACGTCATCGCTGGGGCAAAATATCAATGTGTATGCCTGAGGGCATCGTCCGGAAAGATCCCTGCCATTGCAGGGATTTTTTATGCCCGGAATTTGACTACATTGTACTTTATACAGGGTTAGCCGGGCATTTCAGCCGCCTCGATAATCCAGTCCCGGAAAGCCCGTAAGGCCGGGTTATTCAGTGCGTTGGCCGGATACACCAGAAAGTAGCCATACTCCGGCATGCTGATGTCCGACAGCCATTCCAGCTGGCCACTGTTCAGCTCGGCTGAAATCAGGTCGTCATATAGCCCCACGCCCTGACCATCTATCATCGCCTGCACCCGGACGTTCGGGTCCTGAATCACCAATCCGCCCTGTTTGGCGTGGTAGGGTTCATCTGCCCGCTGATGCCATTCCTGCCAGGCAGGGCTGTTCTCCCGGTCGTGCAGCAGTGTCAGTGTATTCACCCATTCATGGGGCGGCTGGCCTGCCAGTCCAGCAGCGGTTTTTGTGCCGGTTGCCGGTCGCACCGGAGCCTGCCGCAGCAGTTCCACATGCATGCCGGGCCAGTGGCCTTTACCCCAGCGAATTGCCATATCAATGTTTTCTGTATGAAAGTCCGAAAGGTCAATCATTGGCTGTAACCGCAGGCTGATGTTGGGGTGTTCAGCCATAAAGTTCATCAGCCGCGGAGACAGCCAGCGAGAGGCAAAGTAGGTCGACATGCCCACGGTGATCCGGCTGGTGTCATCTTCTCTCAGTTGGGTAATTAAGTTCTCCAGATCGTGAAAGGCCGCCTGAGATGTATGCCAAAGCTGCTTACCTTTGGGGGTGAGCAAAATGCCTTTGTGTTTGCGGATAAACAGGCTGAATCCCAGTGCTTCTTCCAGCCGGGTGATCTGATAGCTCACCGCCCCTTTGGTCAGGTGCAGTTCCTCAGCGGCCTGAGTGAAGCTCAGGTGGCGGGCGACCACATCAAACAGGCGCAGGCTGTCGTAGTGTCTGAAGCGCATAATATCAACTCATAACAGGTGGGTTTCAGGTTCAAATTATTTGAACAGACTGAGCAAATCTTTTGCATTGTGCCGGTTAAATTACCGGTGATACCTTAATTTACATCAAAGATAACAGAGAGTCGGCGCATTTTGCATGTGTGTGGTCAGGTCAGGATCAATAATTTTGATTCTGTGCTCGGCCCGCGGGGCTTTCATTGTTTCTATTACGTTCATTAAGAGGGTATGCGGATGTTGCATTCAGAGAACGCTAAACAGGCCGGCCGGCCAACCCGGCGTAACCGCCGTCCGGGCAGGATTACGCAGCGGGGAAATCCACTGCCGAAGGTGCACCTGATTGACCGTAAAACACCGCTGTATAACCTGCTGGATGACGCCGCACTGGATGCACTGGAAGATCAGGCCGACTGGATCCTGGAAGATATCGGCATTGTGTTTAAAAACGATGAAGAAGCGCTGGCACTGTTTGCCGCTGCCGGAGCATTGGTCGACGGCGACCGGGTGCGTTTTCCTCAGGGGCTGGCCCGGCAGTTGTGTCAGACAGCGCCCCACAGGTTTAACCTGTACGGCCGCAAGCCGGATTATGTGGTGCCGGTGGGGGGTAAATCGGTGGTACTTACCCCGGCTTACGGCTCCCCCTTTGTGACGGATCTGGATAATGGCCGGCGTTATGCCACCCTGAATGACTTTGAAAATTTCGTCAAACTGGCGCAGCAGACACCCTGGCTCCAGCACTCCGGTGGCACTGTCTGTGAACCGGTGAACATTCCGGTGAACAAGCGCCATCTGGATATGACGTACGCCCATCTGCGGTATTCTGAAAAGCCCTTTATGGGCGCGGTGACCAGTGCCGAACGGGCAGAGGATTCTATCACCATGGCCCGGCTGGTCTACGGGCAGGAGTACATGGATACGCACTGTGTGATTCAGGGCAATATCAATGTGAATTCGCCGCTGGTATTCGATGACGTGATGACAGGTTCCCTGAAGGCGTATGCCCGGGCGAATCAGGGCATTGTGTTATCGCCCTTTATTCTCGGTGGTGCGATGGGCCCGGTGACCCAGCCGGCCCTGATTGCCCAGGCCCATGCGGAAGCTATGGTGGGCATTGCGCTGGGGCAACTGGTGCGGCCCGGCTCCCCGGTGGTATATGGCAATTTTCTCACCACGATGAATCTCAAGAGCGGCGCACCGACATTCGGTACGCCTGAAGCCAACCTGTCTGCGCTGGCGATTGGCCAACTGTGCCGCCGGCTGGGCCTGCCGCTGCGGTGCGGCGGGCACTTAACTGCTTCTAAAGTGGCAGACGGACAGGCTATGCAGGAATCCTCCGACAGCATGAATGCGGGGCTGCTGGCCGGGGGCAATTATATTCTCCATGCCGCGGGCTGGCTGGAAGGCGGGCTGACCATGGGCTATGAAAAATTTGTTATGGATCTGGACCGCTGCGGCATGATCCATACCCAGCTGGCCGGGCTGACCATTGATGCCAACAGCCTGGGGACCCAGGCCTATTTGCAGGCCGGCCCCGGCGAAAACTTCCTTGCCACCGAGCACACCATGGCGAACTTCCGCGAGGCGAATTATCTCTCTGATCTGGCGGATACCAATTCTTTTGAGCAGTGGCAGGAAGACGGCAGCCTGACGATCGAACAGCGTGCCAATGCCCGCTGGAAAGCCATGCTGGCTGACTACCGGCCACCGGAATTTGATGCCGCCAAAGACCGCGAACTGAAGGCCTTCATTGAAGACCGCAAAGCCTCCATGCCGGATCAGTGGTACTGAGCTGTTCACTGCAACCGGTTAAAACCTCCCACAGAGCAATCTGACTTTCTGAAACAATAAGGAAAACAGTTATGAGCGAATCTACACGACACTCCGTACTGGCCAGCCGTCACCGGGCGTTAGGGTCTGAACTGGAAGACTGGAACGGCATGGGCACCGCCTGGACATATGCCAGTGACCCCTGTGCGGAACATGATGCGGTCCGTGGCGCGGCCGGGCTGTTTGATATGTCGCCGCTGAAGAAAGTGTATCTGCGCGGCCCGGATGCCCTGAAAGTGGCCGACCATGTCATCACCCGTGATATGACAGGTATTTATCCCGGAAAATCGGCCTACGGTGCCATTCTGACACCACAGGGAACGGTCTGTGACGATGCCATCATTGCCAACAACGGTGCAGATGAATGGCTGTTCTGCCATGGCTCGGGGGAGAGCATGGCGTATCTGCAGGAATCCGCTGAAGGGCTGAACGTCAGCATTGAACTGGATGATGCCCTGCATAATCTGTCGTTGCAGGGGCCAAAGGCGCTGGCGCTGTTAAACCGTTTCTGTTCGGCGGATCTCAGCGGGATGGCGTATTTTCATCATCAGGCTGCAGAGCTGTTTGGTCACCCCTGCCGGATATCCCGTACCGGTTATTCCGGCGAGCGGGGCTATGAAATTCTGGTGGATCAGGCATGGGCCGGTGATATTTGGGATAACCTGCTCAGTGAAGGGGCCGGGGACGGTGTCATGCCCTGTTCCTTTACGGCGCTGGATAAAGTCCGTATTGAAGCCGGGCTGTTATTCTATGGCTATGATATGACCACCGAACATACCCCCTGGGAAGTGGGGCTGGGGTTTACGGTCAGCCGCAACAAAGGCTCCTTCCGGGGTAAGGATGCATTGTTTGCTGCAGAACAGTCACCGAGGATTTTGCCGGCAGGATTCGTCTTTGATCACAGCGACAGCCTTGCCGGTGGCGAGGTTCTGAAACTGGACGGTGAAACAGTGGGCGTGGTGAACAGCCCCTGCTGGTCCCACCGGATGAATCAGTCACTGGCGCTGGGCCATGTGTCTCCGGCGGCAGCATCACCGGGAACGGCGCTGGTCGCGGTTGCCGAAGACGGTAGCGAATATCTGGCAAAAGTAAGCACCATGCCGTTTTATGATCCGCAAAAGCGGCGCACCCACGAAGGCTGATATCGGTGATGTCCGGTCAGGCCTGTGCGCGCAGGCCTGAACAAAAATATATCTGAACAGGGCGGCAGAGAGTCAGGTAAATGTCCGGGCAATAACCATTGGTGGCAGTGGGTATCAGGCTGGCGGCTTATCCGGATAATTCGCTTCCGCCCAGTCGGCAATTGAATCCAGCACCGGATACAGTGATTTACCCAGGTCGGTCAGGCTGTATTCCACTCTGGGTGGTACTTCCGGATAGGCTGTTCGGCGTATAAACCCTTCCGCTTCCAGCTCTTTCAGCTGTGCGGCTAACACTTTCTGCGAAATGCCCGTGACCAGATGGTTCAGCACACTGAACCGCACCACTTCCTCGCTTTTAATGCTGGCGATTATCAGCAGTTTCCATTTGCCGCCAACTGCCTCCAGCGTTCGCTGAACAGGGCATTTTCTGTAACCGTCTGATTCCATTTAAAACTTACCTGAAAGTAACCAATTAACCTGAAGGTATCTGCTTACAAAAGCAGCGACCAGCGAATATAGTCTGCATCACTCGAGTCGTGAATGCCATGGTAAGTCTTTTAATTTAAACCATTAATTTTAAGGATATGGCTATGTCGCCAGTTAAAAAAACAATGATTTCAGCACTGCTGCTGTTTGCGTCGGTGCAACCCCTTTACGCACAGACACCGGCAGAAATAATGCAGACATTTTATCAGGTAGCCGACAGCCGGCCGCTGGATCAGAATAAGCTGGCAGGCTTCTTTGCCGACAGTTTCACGGATCATGATCCGCAGCCGGGCCACGCTGACAGTAACGGAGAAATGATGGCAGCCTTCTACGACCTGCTGCTGGCCGCTTCGGAGGATGCTGTCCATGAGATCACCTTCATTGAACCGGTAGGTGGGAATAAAGCGCTGGTGCGCTGGAAATGGAAAGGCACACATACCGGTGATTTATTCGGTGTGCCGGCCTCCGGAAATCGCTTCGACATTGCCGGTATGGAACTGTGGGAATTCAATGACGCAGGAAAAATAACCGGCCTCTGGCATGTGGAAGATGTGGCTAAGCTGTTTGCCCAGATCGGACAACAATAGCCGGCGCGGATCAGGCAGCGCTACCCGGTAGCGCTGCTTTTCTATATGGGGGCCGGCTTGACAGAACCCCACCGTCTGATACATTACCCCTCCTGAATAACTTATCTCACGCCGGAGGGTACTCATGATTGTAGTCAACACCTTCCGGGCAGTAAGCTGAAATCGACTTAACCTGATTTCGCTGCCCGGTTTTTAAACCGGGGCGTCTTTGCCCCCGATGAATCATTTATCGGACGCTGCCTATTGCATGCGTCAGGGGTTCCTATGACTACAGTTTTTACCCTGTCCCAACTGGGATGGAGCGCGTTTTTTCAACAACAACTTTCACTCGAAGAATGTACCGCCCAGGTACCCGCCAGAATCGTTGCACAGCACCGGTCCTGTATTGATGTTTTAACCGAACAGGGCCCGAAAAGGCTGATGGCCGGGCCGGCAATTCCGGCGGCACTGACACTGACAACCGGTGACTGGCTGCTGCTGAACCCGGACGGAAGCTTTTACAGGATGCTGCAACGCCGCTCCTGCTTTTCCCGTAAGGCTGCCGGCAGCAGGGTGGCTGAACAGCTGATCGCAGCGAATGTTGATACGGTGTTCGTGGCAACGGCACTGAATCATGACTTTTCACTGAACCGCACTGAGCGCTATCTGGCATTAATCCGTGAAGCCGGAGCGGATGCCGTGGTGGTGTTAACCAAGGCCGATCTTTGTGATGATCCTGCCGGCTATCAGCGTCAGGTTCAGGCACTGGACCCGCGGCTGGTGGTCGAAACCGTTAACGGGCTGGATGCTGCCAGCGTGGCAACTCTGCAACCATGGTGCCGTGCCGGCAGTACTGTCGCGGTACTGGGGTCGTCCGGGGTCGGGAAATCCACCCTGATCAACACCCTGCTGGGGCAGTCAGCTCTGCTGACGGGTGAAGCCAGAACGTCCGACGATAAGGGCAGGCACACCACCACAGCCCGTACGCTGCACCTTATGAATGACGGGGGAATCCTGCTGGATACCCCCGGCATGCGCGAGTTGCAGCTGGCGGACTGTGAAACCGGTGTGCAGGAGACCTTTGCTGATATTACAGAGCTGGCAGAGCGATGCCGCTACAGTGATTGTCAGCATCAGTCGGAACCTGGCTGTGCGGTGACTGAAGCGTTACAGGCTGAAAAGATTGATGCCCGCCGTCTGGCGAACTATCTCAGCCTGATGCGTGAACAGGCACATAATGCAGCCAGTCTGGCAGAGAAAAGAGCCAGAGACCGCTCAAAAAGCCGCTATTACCGTTCCGTGCAAACTGAAGCACGGCAGCGTAAAAAAGGGCGTTAGTCGTCTGGCTGACAGTTAAACGGGCAGGCGCTGAACACTGGTAATGCGGTGCTCAGCGCCTTTCAGAGAAAGATGAAAATGATGAATATACACATACGAAATGAGTTGCCGGGCGATGAGGCCAGTGTAGAAGCCGTAACCCGGCTGGCGTTTGAGGG
This sequence comes from Aliamphritea hakodatensis, assembly GCF_024347195.1. Classification (NCBI taxonomy): domain Bacteria; kingdom Pseudomonadati; phylum Pseudomonadota; class Gammaproteobacteria; order Oceanospirillales; family Oceanospirillaceae; genus Aliamphritea; species Aliamphritea hakodatensis. The sequence goes on along the minus strand of NZ_AP025281.1, from coordinate 3,774,043 downwards.
CGTGCCTTATAGCAGCCATACCGAACAGTTTATTATCCGTGACCTGCGCAATGCCGGGCAACTGACAGTCTCGCTGGTGGCGGAATGGCAGGGGAGTGTGGTTGGCCATGTGGCAGTTTCGCCGGTCACTTTAAGCGACGAAGCACCTGGCTGGTATGGCCTGGGGCCATTGTCGGTATTGCCGGAGCATCAGGGGCAAGGCATCGGCTCGATGTTGATGAGGGCAGCGTTGGCTGCGCTTGAAGCAATCGCTGCGGATGGCTGTGTGCTGCTAGGCGAGCCTGAGTATTATGGCCGCTTCGGCTTTACCGCCGATCCCCGCCTGGTACTGGCGGATGTCCCGCCGGAATACTTTCTGGCGCTGCGGTTTAATGACAACAGTGCAGTCGGAGAAGTTACTTACAACCGGGCGTTTTCAGCACAGGCATAATTTTTAAGCTGGCCGGTACTTCGCCTTTTAATAAAGTGAAGTACCGATAATGACTGAACCGCTTCATTCGGTGATTATCTTTTACCTGCATTCTCAGGATGCGCGTATCAGATAAACGGAGGCAGTAAATTTGATTGTACAGGTTTTTGTACATATGATGATCAGAAGTGATCTCAGCCGAATGTTTAATTACAGCAAGTGAACGAATATGAATGTAATCTCATACAGCGACGCCCGGGCCAGCTTAAAAACGGTGATGGATACCGTATGTGATTCCCACGAGGCGACTGTTGTTACCCGGCAAAAAGGTGATGACGTGGTTATTCTGTCCAAGAGTGATTATGACAGTGTTATGGAAACACTCTACCTGCTGAGCAGCCCGGCTAACGCCAGCCGCTTGCTGGATGCGATCGCTGAAGTAAAAGCGGGCCAGACTCAGGAACGAGAGCTAATTCAGGATGAAGAAGACTAGCAAACTGGCTGTAAAGTTTGCGGGGAATGCCTGGGAAGACTATCTGTATTGGCAGACTCACGATAAAAAACAGCTTAAACGGATTAACCAGCTGATCGGTGATATACGCCGAAATCCTTTTGCCGGATTAGGGAAGCCAGAGGCATTAAAAGGTGATCTGGCCGGATTCTGGTCCCGGCGAATCGACCGGGAGCACCGGCTGGTATATGCCATTCTGAATGATGATCTGGTGATTGTTCAGTGCCGCTATCATTATGGCTGATCATTATTTCCGTAACCGTAAGTTGCCGCGTATAGCCGTCTCATTTCCACGGTGTCATTTTTGCTGACCACTTTATCCGACTCAGATCAACGAACCGTTCTGTTTAGCGAACAGCTTTTTTCTCAGCTGCTAGTATCAGGGCTTATTATTTCCCGGTGAGCAGCAGTCATGACAGAAACACTCAAAAAGAAAAAAGGCATCTTTCAGAAGACCTCTATGGTGATGGGCGTGCTCAGTGAACTGATCGCGTTAGTTTGTCTGGTAATGACCTATCTGAAATCCCAGACTCTGGGCATGGAAGATGTGATAACCGCCAGCTTTATGGCTTCGACCTTTTTCTTCTTCATGAGCGGAGTTGTGATGATCATCGTCGGCAAGGCAGATCTGCCTGATCTCAGTATGTCCAGCCTGATGGACGATAAATAATCCTGCAGTTTCACTGCTGATAGCTGCAGCTGTCCGGCTGCAGTATCACTGCTTTTCTGATGTTTTAGGTGCTTTCCTCTCATTTCCTTTTCTCTCAGTTCCTTTTTTCTCAGTTATTTTCTCTCTGTATTTTTTCCTTTGTTTTAGGCCGGTATCTTTAGTGGTTAATGCATAACTGTCTTTTGTGGCGGGTAGGTTTTCCGGCTCCTTCTTTACAGCATTTTATTAGTCTCCTTCACTGAGCTTGATATATATCAAGTAACTATATCTGGTGTCAGGTTTAGTATCGCTGCACTAGATATGCTGTTTTGTTGTATGTCGGATATTACTGTTAATTACTGCCCCATGGAGTAGCTGTGCATGAAAACCCTGCAACCTGAATGTGAAACGGATTTAACCCAACTGGCCCTACAGGCGGCCTCACAGGACATCTGGGACAGTAAATACAGGTTGCGATCGAAACAGGGGGACGTCATAGACCATACCCCGGATGACACCCTGAAAAGGGTCGCCCGGGCGCTGGCCGCTGTCGAGCAGGGAGATCAGTTACAACAATTATGGTATGACAAGTTTCTCGAAGCGCTACGTAATGGCGCAGTCCCTGCCGGGCGGGTGATTGCCAATGCCGGGGCGCAGCAACATAAACCTGCAACCTCGACCATCAACTGCACGGTCTCCGGCAGCATTGGCGATTCGATGGACGATATTCTTGGCCGTAACCACGAGGCCGGCCTGACCCTTAAGGCCGGCTGCGGCATTGGTTATGAGTTTTCTACCTTACGTCCGGCCGGGGCATATGTGTCCGGTGCGGGGGCGTATACTTCCGGGCCGTTGTCGTTCATGGATGTGTTCGACAAAATGTGTTTTACCGTCTCTTCGGCCGGTGGGCGTCGTGGTGCCCAGATGGCGACCTTTGATATTGGCCACCCGGATGTGCTGTCGTTCATTAAGGCCAAGCGCGAAGACGGCCGTCTGCGGCAGTTTAACCTTTCTCTGCTGATTACAGATGCGTTTATGCAGGCCGTGGATGCCGATGCTGAGTGGCCGCTGGCATTTCCTATCAGTCTGAAAAGCCAGCAGCGCGAGCCGCTGGATCTGGACGATGCCCGGCGGGTTATCTGGCGCGAATGGCCGCTGCATGAAGGCTATGTGGTGAATGAATCCGGGCTGGTGGCCTGTGAGATCAGTAAATGGGTGAAGGCAAAAGGGCTGTGGAATTCAATCATGAATGCCACGTACGATTTTGCTGAGCCAGGCTTTATTCTCATTGATAAAGTAAACGAGCAGAATAATAACTGGTTCTGCGAAACCATCCGTTCAACCAACCCTTGCGGTGAGCAACCATTACCGCCCTATGGCAGCTGTCTGCTGGGGTCTGTGAATCTGACCCGTTTTATCCGTCAGCCGTTTACCGCTGAAGCCCGGTTCGACTGGCAAAGCTTTAAAGAAACCGTCGCGGTGTTTACCCGGATGCTGGATAACGTGGTGGAAATTAATGGCCTGCCACTGGAGCAGCAGCGCCGGGAAATTACTCAGAAGCGCCGACATGGCATGGGGTATCTGGGGCTGGGGTCCTCAATCACGATGCTGGGCTACAAGTACGGTGATCCGGCATCGCTGGCATTCACCGAAGAAGTCAGCAAGGTGATGGCGATTACCGGTTGGCAAACCGGTCTGGGGCTGGCCCGGGAAAAGGGCGCGGCACCGATACTGGATGAAGTTTTTACCGTGACCCCGGAAATGTTGCGCAAACGCCCGGAAATGGCCGATGACGGCTATAAGGCCGGTGATGAACTGCCGGGCCGGGTACTGCATGCCCGCTACAGCCACTATATGCAGAAGATCGCCAGCGAAGAGCCGGAGCTGGTGGAGCAGCTTGCCCGCTACGGTTGCCGGTTTACCCATCACAGTTCGATTGCACCGACCGGTACCATTGCCCTGTCGCTGGGGAATAATGTGAGTAACGGCATCGAGCCGAGCTTTGCCCACCATTACAGCCGCAACATTATCCGTGAAGGTCGCAAGACCAAAGAAAAAGTCGATGTGTTTTCCTATGAATTGCTGGCATACCGGAAGCTGATTAATCCTGAAGCGGTGCCATTCAGTGACGCAGCGGAACAGAAACTGCCGGATTACTTCATCTGTGCGGATGACATTCACCCGCAGCAGCATGTGGATGTACAGGCAGCGGCCCAAAAATGGATTGATTCGTCGATTTCAAAAACGGCCAATGTGCCGACCGATTATCCCTATGAAAAATTTAAGCACATTTACCATTACGCCTGGCAGCAGGGGCTGAAGGGCTGCACCACATTCCGTTTTAACCCGGAAGCGTTCCAGGGCGTGCTGGTAAAAGAGCAGGATCTGGCGAACACCCGTTACCGCTTTACCCTGGAAGATGGCAGTACCGTTGAACTGGCGGGGAACGAAACCGTGGAATATGACGGTGAAATCCATACCGCCGCCAACCTGTTCGATGCACTGAAAGAAGGCTATTACGGCCGTTTGTAATTACTGATCAGAATATAGGAGTCACAGAATGTCACAGAATATGTCGTCCGGTCAGGCGTCTGCAAACGCCGCCATCCGCCAGAAAATTATTGCCTGCGAAGTTGTAAAGGAAGAACAGGCTGCAGACACTGCCGTTGAGCAGGCAGCAGACACCCCAGCTGAACTGACGATGGAGCGGGTTCATGAGAATCTGGACCGTCCGGAACGGTTGCTCGGTTCAACCTATAAAATCAAAACGCCGGTATCGCCTCATGCGCTGTATATCACCATCAATGATGTCCTGCTGAATCAGGGCACTGAATTTGAACAGCGCCACCCGTATGAGATCTTCATTAATTCCAAAAATATGGACCACTTTATGTGGGTGGTTGCCCTTACCCGGGTTATATCAGCGGTATTCCGCAAAGGGGGTGATGTCGTCTTCATGGTGGAAGAGCTCAAGGCGGTATTCGATCCCAAAGGCGGTTACTTCAAAAAAGGTGGCCGTTATATGCCCTCGCTGGTGGCGGAAATCGGCTATGCCATCGAGGACCATCTGCAAACCATTGGCTTGCTGGAAGGGGAACAGCTGGATGAAGGTCAGCGCCAGCTGCTGGCAGACAAACGGGCAGAATATGAGCAACGCAGCGCTGTCACATCCGGTGACAGCGCCGGAGATTTTCCTGCCGGTGCGCAACTGTGCACCAAGTGTAATGTAAAGGCCGCGATCCTGATGGACGGCTGTTATACCTGCCTGAACTGTGCCGAAAGTAAATGCGGCTGAACAGTTGAGTTGGCGTTTTCTGTTACAAATGTGGCGTGAAAATCCTATGTAGTTCGCTGTTTTTTGCTGGAAAGGCGGCGTTGCATATGACCTGGTGAGGAGGGCGGAATGATTACAGATATCCGGTTGAAGCGTATTTTGATCTGGCGAATGAGCGACTGTGATTATTCCTGATAATACCCCTCCTCGTTTCTACGATCGGCATTGTGACTGAACAAATGATGTTTAAAGAAAGGAGTGAGAGCAAACAGTTTATTACGTCATGGTCAACGGATGGTGTGAAACACGCTAAAAATACTTAAAGCAATTGTTAAGTCGGCCGAATCTATTCCAGATAAGACTAGGAATATATGGGATTTGAGACGTTTCGATGGCTTTAGTAATTAACAGTAACCTGGCATCTCTGAATGCACGCAGACAACTGGCTGAAAATGCCAGTGATCTGAGCAGTGCAATGGAGCGGTTGTCTTCCGGGAAGCGCATAAACAGTGCTAAGGATGATGCAGCAGGTCTGGCAATTGCAAACAGGATGACATCACAGATTCGGGGGTTGAATCAGGCTGTCAGAAACGCCAATGACGGTATCTCCATGCTACAGGTTGCTGATGGTGCGCTCGACCAGAGCACCGGTGTTTTACAGCGTATGCGGGAGTTATCTGTACAGTCCGCCTCGGGAACATATTCAAGCGGAGACCGGAACGCAATTAACGCTGAGTTCCAACAACTGGTAAGAGAGCTTGACCGGATCTCAGAAACAACAAGCTTTAATGGTCAGCCATTACTTGACGGTTCAACCTCTGAAGTTTCATTGCAGGTTGGTTCGGATGCCGAACAGTCTATCTCTTTTGATCTTAAATCAGTTGATTCAAAGAGTTTGGGGCTGGCACAGGGCGCTGAGGGGCTGACCGGAGCGCAGATTAATATTGACAGCGATACCGGTAAATTAGCGGTTGATCTTAGTCATGCGGTTAAGATTAACGGCCAGAGTATAGGCACTGTTAACCAGGGCGATAGCCTGAAAAGCCTGGTTGATCATATCAATAATGATATTGAGGGAGTGTCGGCCAGTACCGTCCTGGGAGCAACAGCAACATCAGTTGGCACTGGGGTTCTCAGCAGTTCCGACACCCTTACTCTTAAAGTATTTGATACTGAGGGTAGTGCTGTTACCTATACAGTGAATTCGACAAACTCGCTGGAAGAGCTGGCTGAAAAGATTACCACGAAAACCGGCGGCAGATTACAGGCCTCATTAGATGAGAGCGGCAAGCTGGCGATTAGCAGTGATACTGCTTCTACTATGCTGATCCAGGATTCAACTTCTGGAAGTGCCAGTGGGTTTAACACGACCAGTATCAGTAATCAGGATATTGCCAATATCGTGGAAGGTCTGAATAACTACTGGATCAGTGAAGCTGAGGACCGCATTGAGCAGTTTTTCGGTATTAAAGGCTCCGGGGAAGATATCAGTCTTAATTTATTTACGGATGCCCCTTCAGGCCAACTGGCTTCAGTAAGTTGGACCATGGTTAATCCGGCCACAGGTGAGGCCCTTGATCTGTCCCTGAATATCGATCTGGCGGACTATGTCGGCATTACTTTGCCGGATGGCGGCAGCAGCAGTATTAATCTTGAGCGGGTTATCGCTCATGAAATGGTACATGCCGTGATGGCCGTTACCATGGACCTGACCGACGTCGGAGGCGGTACGCGGATAACCGGTGGTGCATCGTTGCCCGGCTGGTTCACCGAAGGTACTGCCGAGCTGATACATGGTGCTGATGCCCGGGTCGTTTCTGAAAACAGTTATATCGATACGGAAGCTGAGTTTCAGACATTATTCGATTCAACCACAGCCAGTGGTTCGCCTTCGGATCCGGGAGGCTATTCAGTCGCTTATCTGGCGGCCAAAATGTTACAGGATGATATCTTTGCCAATGACAATGACGGTATTAAACTGCTGTTTGATGAGCTTGAAACCGGCGACACATTGGATCAGGCAATACAGGATCTGAACGCTGCGGGTAAAACCCAGTTTACGGATCTGGCAAACTTTGAAGCTTACTTCCGTGCCAATGGTTTTGAATATTCCACCGGTGCAGGACCGTTTGCCAACTCGACGCTGAACCTGGGGGATTCTGATACAGGTTCTATCGGCGGGTCAGACTATGGCAATCCTGCGCTGGATGATACCGGCGTTTTTTCTAACACGGCGAATCAGCCTGCTCAGGATTTTAATCTGATCATTCCGGATCAGTATTCCGGTACGTATTTCACGGTAGATGCTCAACTGGTGTTATCTGCTGATGATGGCAGTGCAGTCACCGTGACGAAAGCCGCGAGCGGCACTGATCTTGATCTGGCTAATCTCGGTTTCAGAGAAATAGCCGCTCTGGGTGAAGTGGTGTCTGAAGGTCTGAATTCGACAGAGCAGCAAACGGCGCTGGCGAACGGGGATCTGATTATTAACGATGTTGAAATCGCTCCGGTAGAAAGCAGTGCCGGACTGCAGGGAAAAATTGATGCGATCAATGCGGCCACCGGTGAGACGGGAGTTGTCGCAAGTGTCGTTTCAGACGAATCTTTTACACTGAATAGCGCAGCGACGAAGGCCTATACGACGGCTGCCGCCGGCATCAGTGTTGTCAATAATGGTGCATTTGGTATTAACGGTGTTGGCATGCTGATCAACGCTAATGATACAGCTGCAGATATTGCTGAGACGGTTAACAGCTACACTTTCGCACATAATACCAGTGCATACGTGAGTGATGACGGTAAGTTACATCTCTTTTCTGATACTGTGATTAATCTTGGAGACAGTGTCGGCGGAGCACTGGTTACTGAGCTTGGTTTTCTTGATACAGGAGCAGCAGGCAACGGGTCCTTGAAGATCAGAGGGCAGGAAGTTGCGTTGTCTGATTTAGGTAATACTCAGACCATTATCGATGAATTAAACGCAGCGAGTGGCAATACAGGTGTTACTGCCAGTTCGGATGAAAATGGTCAGCTCAGGTTGCGTGGTAATACCGCAGTGCAGATTTCACTGGGCGATACGAACGGGTTACAAACACTGAATGCGCTGGGAATCAGTTTTGGTGTTGCGGGAGATGAAAATCTGACGGATGCTGATGGCGACAAGTTGCTTGAAGATGAAGTGTTTGTGCTTGAGTCGAGAATTAAACTGTCTTCTGTTGAAGGTAATCCGATCAGTGTGGATGTTACCGAAAATGGTAAAACAGCGACCGGGCTGGCAGATCTGAATGTTGGCTCAGGCGGCGCGTTCGGAGGCTCACTTTCAGGTCAGAATTTGCTGACCGCCAGTGCAGCACAAAAGGCTATCGGAGCGGTCGATAATGCGCTTGATGGTATCAGTGAGATCCGGTCAGAGCTGGGCGCAGTTATTAACCGTCTGGATTTTACTATCTCAAATCTGAGTAATTTATCGGAAAACGCCGCTGCTGCACGGTCACGTATTCTGGATGCTGACTTTGCAAGTGAGTCGGCTAAGTTAAGCCGGGCTCAGATCATTCAGCAAGTGGGCACCGCCATGCTTGCTCAGGCTAACGCCGCCCCGCAGCAGATACTCAGTCTGCTGCAATAAAGTAAACATCGGACTTCTTGTTTCGGGCTCTGCAGGGCCTGGTATGTTATTTCCTTCCCGTTTTTAGGCCGCCTGCTACCACGACTGAATATTCTGTAATCTTCGCTTTGCTTTTTGCAGGAAGGTTCTCCCTTTCTTGTTGAATGGGTGAGGTGTGACAGCCGTTTTCCTTTCGGCAGGGCGAGCCTGACAGCCAAATGAAAGTAAACGTTTTCTCTGGTGTAAGCCGGATTACGCACAGTTTTGCTGTCCGGCTCACATTGCTGCACTGCTAGTATTTAAGCGTTACGACAGCTGTTGTAGCGCTTTTTCATACTGATATGGAGTGTTAGCACATGAATACATTTTCGAAGCCTGTTAACGGGCTATCTGCTGCTTTTTCTACCGCTTTAATCCAGTTCCAACCGGCATCTGTTGATATCTGGGATACTAAGTACCGGTTACGTAATGCCGACGGTATTCCACTGGACCAGAGCATGGATGATACCTTCATCCGGGTCGCGAAAGCGCTGGCCGACGTGGAGGCTGACGACGCTACCCGGGCTTTCTGGTACGGGCGGTTTCTCTGGGCGCTTCGTAACGGCGCGGTGCCGGCGGGCAGAATCATGGCCAATGCCGGTGCCCAGCAGGCCAAGAAGGCAACCTCAACGGTGAACTGCACCGTGTCCGGCCCGATCAGTGATTGCATGACGGATATTCTGGGGCGCAACCAGCAGGCGGGGCTGACCCTGAAAGCTGGTTGTGGCATCGGCTATGAATTTTCAACCCTCAGGCCCAGTGGCAGTTTCGTAGCCGGGGCCGGGGCGCTGACCGGCGGCCCGCTGTCGTTCATGGATGTGTTTGATAAAACCTGTTTTGCGGTCTCTTCTGCCGGCGGGCAGCGGGGCGCGCAAATGGCGACCTTCGACGTGGGGCATCCGGATGTGCTGGCGTTTATCGGGGCCAAACGGGAAGACGGGCGCTTACGGCAGTTTAATTTGTCACTGCTGATCACTGATGAGTTTATGGATGCGGTGCAACGGGGCAGCGAATGGCCGCTGGCGTTCCCCATCACGCAACAGCAGCAGACACAGCAGCCGCTGGATCTCAACGATACAGCGCAGGTGATCTGGCGGGAATGGCCGCTGCACCAGGACTATGTCAGCAATGATGCCGGGCTGGTGGCCTGTAAAATTACCGAGCGGTTACCGGCCCGGGAATTGTGGGATGTGATCATGCAGTCCACCTACGATTTTGCGGAACCGGGCTTCATTCTGATCGATCAGGTGAATGAGCAGAACAATAACTGGTTCTGTGAAAATATCCGTTCAACCAACTCCTGTGGCGAACAGCCACTGCCGCCGTTCGGCAGCAGCCTGCTGGGGTCCGTTAACCTGACCCACTTTGTCCGTAATCCCTTTACCGCCCGGGCCAGTTTTGACTGGCAGAGCTTTACCGATGTGGTGGCTGTATTCACCCGGATGCTGGACAACGTGGTGGAGTTACACGGCTTGCCACTTGATGAACAGCGCCATGAAATCGAGCACAAGCGCCGTCATGGTATGGGCTATATGGGGCTGGGATCAGCCGTGACCATGCTGCGGATGAGTTATGGCGATGAGCAGTCGGTAGCCTTTACCGAAGCGGTCACCAAGCGTCTTGCGCTGACCGGCTGGGAAGTGGGGTTGGAACTGGCGCGGGAAAAGGGGCCGGCACCGGTGATGGAGCAGATGTTCACCGTGACTGAGGCCATGCTGTGTAAACGTCCGGAAATGCGCCGCGACGGTCACCGGCCCGGCGACCGCCTGCCGGGGCGGATTTTACATGCCCGCTACAGCCGTTATATGCAGAAAATAGCCGCCGAGAAACCGGAGCTGGTCAGCCAGCTTGAGGAGATTGGCTGCCGGTTCAGCCATCACAGTTCGGTGGCACCGACGGGCACCATTGCACTGTCATTCGGTAATAACGTCAGCAATGGCATCGAGCCGAGTTTCGCCCATCAGTACAGCCGGAATGTGCAGCGTGAAGGTAAGAAGAGCAAAGAAAAGGTCGAGGTGCTCTCTTATGAATTGCTGGCGTACCGGGAGCTGATCAGCCTGGATGTTGCCGAAAGTGAACTGCCGGATTACTTCATCAGCGCGGATGATATTCATCCCAAACAGCATGTGGATATTCAGGCGGCGGCGCAGAAATGGCTGGATGCGGCCATTTCCAAAACCGCCAATGTGCCCACCGATTACCCCTATGCCAAATTCAAGGATATCTATCTCTACGCTTACCGCCGTGGCCTGAAAGGCTGCACCACCTTCCGGTTTAATCCGGAAGCGTTTCAGGGCGTGTTAGTTAAGGAAGATGACCTGAAAAATACCCGCTATCAGTTCACCCTGTCCGATGGCCGGGAAGTAGAGCTGGCGGGGGATGCGCAGGTGGAATATGACGGTGAACTGCACACCGCCGCCAACCTGTTTGATGCGCTTAAGGAAGGGTATTACGGCCGTTTATAAGTGATGTTTCAGACCATACAACTGAATACATTTCTCTTATCAGGAACAAAGGAAACACGGATATGTCAGTTAAAACAACTCAGCCTGTTCAGGCACACACTCTTACGGCTAACAGCCAGACAACCACTGTTATTGATGCGCCAATCGTGGGCTTCAAGGTACTTAAACATGTGGCGGAAATTCCCGATATTCTGGCGTTGGATACCGCCGGTTTAAGCCGTCCGCAAAGCCTGTCGGGTACTACTTATGAGGTCATCACGCCCCGTTCAGAGCACCCGCTTTATGTCACTATTAATGATCTGATACTGAACCCGGGCACCGATGCTCAGGTAAATTATCCCTGGGAGATCTTTGTGAATACCCGCAACATGGATCATTTCATGTGGATAACCTCCCTGAATCAGATCATTTCCGGCGTGTTCGATAAGCCGGCTCCGCTGGGTGAGCGTTTACGTGAACTGCACGGGCTGTTTGATCAGCACAGCCAGCATCTGAAACAGGGCGGGCGCTTTACGCCAGCGCTGGCTTCGGAACTGGGTGAGGCTATTTTTGGGCATTTCAAAGCCGTGGGTTTACCTGAAGTTGACTATGGCCAGCCGGCAGCAACGGGAAAAGTCAGCACTTTGCCCAACCGCAGGCACACCGCAGAAGAGCCTTCGGCCACTTCAGATGAGCCTTCGTTCATTTCAGGGAAAAACTCAGCCGGTAATGATAAACAGGCTGTATAGGAGGTATAAACATCAGGAAATTCTGTGAAATTGACATCAAACCACACTGATATAGGATTTATGGACAGTACTCAGGGAGGAGTCGGTTTGATGCCTGAAGACATACGTACCCGTAAAAAATGTGATCTCTCCGTATACGGGAACATACATATTACAGCAGTAAGATACATCGCAGATTATCGTCTCTGGGTTGCTTTTGATGACGGTACTGGCGGTGAAGTGGACTTGTTCCCTTTACCTGACGGACCTGTATTTGAACCCCTTAAGGATAAACAGTTCTTTGCCCGGGTGATTGTTGATGATGAGCTGGAGACACTTGTTTGGCCAAGCGGAGCAGATCTTGCGCCAGAATACGTGAAAGCCTTACAACAGGCTCAGTGTGGGAGTGAGTGTTAAGGTGAACAACCCGCTGGGGGACGTTGGCGGGTGTTCGTTGCTTTCAGCAAGGATCATCAAACCTGCCGAAAAGGGTACTGATCCCGGTTTTCAGAATCAGTGTTTAACCAGAAAGATCACCAGCCGTTTCGGACCGTGGGCACCCATTAACAGGGTTTGCTCAATGTCGGCGCTGCGTGACGGGCCGGTAATCATGTTGATGGTTCGCGGCATTTTCAGCAGGCCATCGTCGGTCTGGCAGTGGCTGCGCAGCTTTTTCCAGGCCTCTTCGTAGACACCCAGAATATCTTTCTCGTGCAACACCACCAGATGATTATCGGGCAGGAAGTTAAGGGTGGTGGGGCTGTCGGCACGGGAATAAAGCATCAGGGTGCCGGTTTCGGCAATGCCGGCAAAACTGGTGGTCAGGGCGGCCATGTCACCCACCCGGGCAACCCGCTCTTCTTTAGTCGCCTTAATGCCTGTCCAGTCCAACCCGGCAAGTTGCGGATCGCTGGCGCAGATAAACTCATTCAGATTCTGGGTTGCCAGCCAGTTATCGCAAGCCGCAGGGAGTTGCTCAATATTATCCAGTTCGATCAGCTCAGCGGCCGCTTCGGTGGCCATGGTTCTGAACAGCTCAACCTGTTGTGGCTGCGGCAGCTGTGCCCGGGCCGGAATAATGTTATCTGCTTTGGCGCGCAGGCGGTTCTGTACCGTCTGGCGCTGTTCGTCCGTGGGCACTTCACGGCCCAGACCCCGGCGGATATTGGCAAAGATTTCAGCGCGACTCATGAGCTTTCTCCATCAGTCTGAGCAGCGTTCTGGCGTTGTTTCCATTGCTGCATAAAGGTATCCCCCTGTGGGGCCGGCATGTTGCGGAAGTCCGTCCAGCCACCGGCCAGCGGAATGCTTTCCAGCGTCCCTTTTTTGCCACCGAAGGGGCTGTTAGCCAGCAGCTTCAGGCCCCAGCTGGATAGCCTGGTGAACTGTTTGTACAGGGTTGGCCGTTTGGCCAGAAACGCCCAGCTGCCAAGGCCGTAGCGGGCGGCTTTTGGGGTCAGGTGTTTGCTGAACTCATCTTCCCGCCAGTGGCGCATCAGCTTCGGCAGGGGAATCCGTACCGGGCAGACCGACTCGCACTTGCCACAGAAAGTGGAAGCATTCGGCAGGGCGGCACCTTTCTCGATACCGATCATTTTCGGCGTCAGCACGGAGCCCATCGGGCCGGGGTATACCCAACCGTAACTGTGGCCGCCCACTGCACCGTATACCGGGCAGTGGTTCATACAGGCGGAACAGCGAATGCAGCGCAGCATTTCCTGGAACTGGCTGCCGACCATTTCACTGCGGCCGTTATCCACCAGTACCACGTGGAAGTTGTCCGGGCCGTCCTGATCCCCTTCCCGGCGCGGGCCGGAAGAGAGGGTGTTGTACACGGTGAATTCCTGCCCGGTGGCCGAGCGGGCCAGCAGGCGCAGGAACAGGGTCATATCTTCCAGTGTCGGCACGACTTTTTCGATAGACGTAATGACAATGTGGGTCTTGGGCAATGTCTGGGTCAGGTCACCGTTACCTTCATTGGTGACAATGATAGTGGAACCGGTTTCGGCAACGCAGAAGTTCGCGCCGGTGATGCCCACATCAGCGACTACGAATTTTTCCCGCAGGGCTTCGCGGGCTTCCTGCATCAGGGTTACCGGATCATCAGACTTTGGCTTGTGATGATGCTCGTGGAAGGCTTCGGAGACGTCTTCCAGGTTCAGGTGAATGGCCGGCGCGATGATATGGCTGGGGTGATCACCGCGCAGCTGCAGGATATATTCGCCCAGATCTGTTTCCACCGGCTGGATGCCATTTTTTTCCAGATAGTCATTGAGCCCGGTTTCTTCGGACACCATCGACTTACCCTTGGTGACGGTTTTGGCATTCACCTGCTGGCAGATATCGAGAATAATCTGATTGGCATCTTCACCGGTACGGGCCCAGTGTACATGGCCGCCGTTTTCCGTGACCCTGCTTTCGAACTGTTCCAGATACAGATCCAGATGTTCAAGAATATGGTTTTTCAGATCCCGGCCCTGATCCCGCAGCGCGTCAAATTCTGGCATGCGTTCCACGGCGATGGCGCGTTTATGGGGGAAACCCTGTTTCAGGTTGCCCAGCGCCTGTTGCAGGTTGGCATCCTGAAGCGCTTCGCTGGCACGGGCTTTAAAAAATGGCGTATTAATATCCATGGTATTTTTTACCTCAGTCAGCTTCAGCGCGTGGTTTCAGATTGTGCGGCAGAACTTTTAAGTTCTGTGCCCAGTGCAAAGTCTGCAGACAAATCTGCAGACAAATCTGCAGAAGAGCTGGCCGCTTGCAGACGGCGCACATCCTGCTCGCCAATGCCCGGTGTGTCGAGCATATCGGCGAGGATCTCCACCACGTGGCGGGCTTCAACCAGTGTGTCCGGATTATCTTTCCCCAGCCGTTGCAGTTTGCCGGCCATGTTCAGCAGGCAGCCCAGATCACCGCCGACCAGGGTGTCGGCACCGCTGCCGTTAATAAACTCAGATTTATTGCTGACCATCCGGTTGGATATTTCCGGGTATTTCACACAGAAGGTACCACCAAAGCCACAGCAGGTTTCGGCTTCGGTCATTTCTTCAATCTGCAGGCCGTTAATCTGTTTCAGCAATTCACGGGGCTGTTGCTTAATGCCTAACTGACGCAGGCCGGAGCATGAGTCGTGATAGGTGACGGTGCGGGGAATGGTCAGTTGTTGCAGTTGTTGCTGCAGGGCCTCAATGCCGATGACATCGAACAGGAAGCTGGTGATTTCATAACTGCGATCCGCCAGTGCCTGAGCCTGTTGCTGATACGGGTCTTCGGCGTCGAATAGTTCCGGGTAGTACTTAATCATGCCAACACAGGAGCCGGACGGGGCCACCAGATATTCATAGCCCGCAAAGGCATCGATGGTCATCCGGGCGATTTCTGCACTGGTGCGGCGGTCACCGGTGTTATAGGCCGGCTGGCCACAGCAGGTTTGCTGCTCCGGTACGCTGACCCGGCAGCCGGTCTGTTCCAGCAGTTTAACGGTGGCAAAACCGATGCTGGGGCGGAACATATCCGCCAGGCAGGTGATGAACAGACCCACATTTGGCGATGCGGTCTGCGGGGTGTGTTGCTGAGACATATGGCACTTCCCCGATAATGACGGTGGCCAGTGTGGCGGCCAGTATTCCGTTTATCGTTTTCTTGTTGTTGGCGCTTGTCGGTCCGGTCATGTTGCCGGCCTTTTGAGCACGATAGTAAAGGGGATGTTAAAAAGATATGATATCCGGGAAACCGGTCTGACCAATTTGGGTCCCGGATTTTCCACATATTGCTGGCCGCCAGACGAAAGCCGGCGGATTCTGCTTTGAAATCAGGACAATACACCCATGGCGATATTGCGCAGCGAGCAACTGGTTCAGGATATCAAGCAAGCCTTTTTCCGGGGCGAATACCTGCCGGGGCAGGCGCTGACGTCACAGCGGAGCATGTCTGACTCATTGGGTTTGTCCCGTTCCACCGTGCGCGAAGCCATGGGACAGCTGGAAAGCGAAGGCTTTATCAGCGTACGTCCGGGGGGCAAAACCTACTGCAATAACCTACTGGAAGTTTGCTTTGATATGCCGCTGGAAGGGCTGGGGGATAATCCGGAGTTTCAGCAACAGGTGCTGGAAGTGCGTGCCATGCTGGAGGGGGAAGCGGCCTATTATGCGGCGCTGCGGGCAACCGATGAACAGCTGGCCCGGGTGGACCGGGAATATCAGCAGCTACTGAAACGGGATAAAGGTGAAACCACGCTGGCCAAGGCGAAAGAGGATCTGCGTTTTCATATGCTGATCGCCGAAGCGTCGCAGCATTTGTTGGTGGTGTCTTTCAGTGAGATTTTCTACAGCCGGTTCTTTAACGCGATTTACGGGGTGCTGTCACGCACCCTGAAAAAGCGTGGCCGCTATCCGGACGGCATCCGGGCCCAGCATGCCAGCATCCATCAGGCGGTGATGGCCCGTGACCCGGACGCCGCCCGGGAAGCCGCGACCAATCATATTCTCTATACCCTTAAACAACTCAGTGCCAATGAGTAATCCAGCCCCGCTCGCCTGACAGTCCGGCAGCGATCTGCAACCCGCAGCTATTTTCAAGCCGCAGCGCTACCGGGTGGGGTACAGCCTTTAGCTGTTCCGTTTCAGCGGGCAGCTGCTGAAACCGAACAGGGAATACAGCGGGCAATAACCGATGGCGGCGGTCAGCAGGCCGACAACGCCGATCCAGCCCCAGGGTGTTTGCGGGCCAATGAATACCAGGCTGATTAACACCAAACCGGCAATTAACCGCAGGCTGCGGTCCAGACTTCCAAGGTTCTTACACATGCGCTTCTCTCCTTTAAGTGTTGCCGGCAGTGTAAGGCTGGGCGCAGGAGAGATCTGTGACTTAGTCACACAGGGGCTATTTCACCAGTTTATTGCACAAATCGATCATTTGCCGGGCTTCTGTTTCGCTTAATCCGGTTTCGCAGAATGCCTGAGTGGTAATGGCTTTGCTTTGAGTAGATATCTCCCGGCCCTGCGGGGTCAGGATGATCTGTTTTTGCCGTTCACTGGTGGCGCTCATTTCACGACGGATCAGATCTTTCTGCTCAAGCCGTTTCAGCAGCGGTGTCATGGTTGCTTTTGTCAGACCGGCCCGGCTGGCCAGTTCGCTGATAGAAATGCCGTCTTCTTCCCAGAGTGCCATCAGCACAATGAACTGCGTATAGGTCAGATCCAGCGGCTCGAGTAACGGCCGGTAGATGGCTGTCATATGGCTGGAAGCAGAATAAAGAGCAAAGCAAAGCTGGTCGTCTAACTTAGCGGCGGACACGTTTTTTCCCCAGAAGGACCCTAAGAGCTGGCTATTCTGATCACTAATGAATAGACATGCAATATTTGCTGGCATATAGTTAGTGAGCGAACTATAAGTGAGCTAATATTTTGTGCGTAATAATGGTGAGGTGAATTATGCTTAAACAATACAGTTATCTGGGGGCGGCGGTACTCCTGAATGTTTCTTTACCGGTTGTTGCCGGGTCAACGGCGGTTAAAACCGTCGACGCGTTCGAAAAGGTGTTTGGGGTGACGGCAGGGGAGCGGCGAAATCACACCAAAGGTTTTTGCTTTTCGGCAACGTTGAGCCCGGTAGATAACGGCATTCAACAATATTCTGTCAGCCCTTTGTTTACGGGTGAATCGGAGGTGATCGGGCGGCTGTCACATAAAGGTGGGAATGCAAAGGCGGCGGATAATGTGCCGGCTGAATACGGTATGGGGCTTTCAGTTAACCTGAGCGATGGCACCAATCACCGGATGTCGATGAATACACTGGACTTTTTCCCGGTATCTACGCCGCAGGCCTTTGCCGATCTGATGGTGGCAAAGGCGCAGGGCAAAGCGGCGGTGAAAACGTTCAAGGCGGCCAACCCGGATTTACAACGCTTCAGTGCACACAATAAACAGAAAACGAAACAGCTGACCTCTTATGAAGGTACTACCTATAACAGTATTAACAGTTTTTATCTGGTGGATGCGCAGGGGCAGAAAACCGCTGTCAGGTGGTCGTTCGTGCCGGTTGTAAAACAAGGTATTACGGTTGCTCAGGGGCAGGACTTCTTCTACAGCAATATGGTGCAAAACCTCGATGCGGGGCCGGTTGAGTGGAACATGGTGGTGACCCTTGCTAATCCGGAGGATGTCGTCGCCAATGCAGCCCTGCCGTGGGAAGGGGAGCATCAGGAAGTTGTTGCTGCCAGGCTCAGTGTAAACGCGATTAGTGCCACGGGGGCGTGCGACAACATTAACTATGACCCGCTGATTCTGTCCGCAGGTTTTGAACCCTCAGAAGATCCTTTATTACAAGCCCGGCGTGATGCCTATGCGGTTTCATTCGGGCGTCGCCTGTCGGAGCAATAAGTTTTAGCCGTCGAAAGCTTCCAGCAAATTCTAATAACAGACAGAGAGCCCCAAGATGCAAACACAATGGTTAAGCAGTTTGAAAACAGACGACCCGCAAGCCGGTTACGAGCTGGCGATTAAAATGGCCCGTATGGGGGTGAAATACACCCAGCCCAAAGATGAAGTACGCCAGAAGTTGCGGCCGGTCTATGAGCAGGATGCCAACAGTCTGATCGCCTCTTCGCAGGTAATCGCAATTAACTTTCAGACCGTGGCGATGGCGAATAATTACTGGTCGTAAGCGGAGGGTCACATCCTGGGAGGTGTCTCAGCTTTCCGGGAGCATCGCGCTCAGCTCTGCCTGCCTGAGTACTTCAATACAACCACGCTGAAGGCGAATCAGCCCCTGTTTTTCCAGGCTTTTCAAATGGCGGCTAACCACTTCACGGGCGCTGCCGATTTCAATGGCAATGTACTGATGGGTGGCATGCAGTTGTTGCTTATGGTCGGCATTGCTGAGCAGATAACGGAGCAGACGCTGGTCGACGCTGGCCAGAGTGATGCTTTCCAGCTGTTGCATCAGGTTGGCGAGGCGCTGGCTGAAACCGTCGAAAACAAATTCCCGGAAACCTTCAGACTCACCCAGCAAACGGCGAAAATCCTGCAGGGGAATGACCCGGGCAGTGACAGCTGTTTCACTGATGGCCTCTGCCGGAAAGCTGTCGTTGCTGAGCAGGCAGGCGGTGGTGAGTACGCAGATTTCGCCGCTGTTGATCCGGTACAGCACCAGCTCCCGGCCTTCGGCGGAGCGGCCAAACACCTTTACACAGCCCTGGGTGATGACGAAGCAGTTTTCACAATGCTGCCCCTGAGACAGCACCGTCTGGTCAGCCGGTACCTGCATTTCAGGATACCGCTGAAGAATCTCCGGCAGCATAAGGTTACTCGGCGGTTTGGTGGCGCAGAATAATATCGACGACTTTTTCCAGCCCTGCCACATCCCCTTTGGTGAAACGGGCTTTGTCCGGGCTGTCCACATCCAACACGGCAATCAGCTTACCGTTACGGACGATGGGAATCACCACTTCAGAATTAGACTCTGCATCGCAGGCGATATGGCCGGGAAATTCGTGCACATCCATGACCAGTTGTGATTCAAGGGTTGCCGCGGCGGTACCGCATACGCCCTTGCCAATCGGGATACGCGTACAGGCCGGCTTACCCTGAAACGGGCCGAGCACCAGTTCGTCATCTTTGCGGATATAAAAGCCGACCCAGTTGATGTCCGGCAGGTACATCCACAGCAGGGCAGAGGTATTCGCCAGGTTGCTGATCCAGCTGGTTTCGCCCTCAAGCAAACCATCCAGTTGCATATGTATATCCTGATAAACGGGGTTCACGGGCGTACCTCTGTGGCTGTTAATAAAGGCCTGATCATAGTGGTTTTGGCCGCTTAGTGCAGCACGTGCAGCGTGATTTTGAAAAACGGGTTTTACCGGCTGGTCAGTAATTTCCTGAAATGCTGAGGGAAATCATAAAAAATCCCCGTCAGGCTGCCTTTACAGGCTACCTCTTTAGAGAACAATCACGTACAATTCCGCGTTCATTTTTAGATACCGTACTGTCGTGTGGGTATGTCGGCTGGCTTCCTGCCATTCCGCCGTGCTGCACCCCTGTGCTTAAGTGGCCTCTGGTATGGGCCACCACTGAGAAAAAAAGGAAATTCAATGCCTATTATTACGCTTCCTGATGGCAGCAAACGTGAGTTTGCTAACCCGGTTACTGTATTAGAAGTTGCTGCTGATATTGGCGCTGGCCTGGCGAAAGCCACGGTTGCCGGCCGTATTAACGGTGAACTGGTTGACGCCTGCGAACTTATCACCACGGACGCTGAAGTTGCTATCGTAACCCCTCGGGATGAAGACGGCCTGCACATTATCCGTCACTCTTTTGCGCACCTGTTAGGGCATGCTATGAAGCAGCTCTACCCGGATGTAAAGATGGCGATCGGTCCGGTTATCGACAATGGTTTCTACTACGACGTATCCAGCGAGCACCACTTCACACCGGATGATCTGGTAGTACTGGAAAAACGCGTTCAGGAACTGATCAAAAAAGATTACGACGTTGTTAAGAAGATGACGCCGGTTGCTGAAGCACGTCAGATTTTTGCTGACCGTGGTGAAGTGTTCAAGGTTGAGCTGATTGACGGTCTGGATGAGTCCGTGACTGAAGTTGGCCTGTATCACCACGAAGAATACATCGACATGTGCCGTGGCCCGCACGTGGCAAACACCCGTGTCCTGCGTTCTTTCAAACTGATGAAGGTTGCCGGTGCTTACTGGCGCGGTAACTCTGAAAACGAAATGCTGCAGCGTGTATACGGCACAGCATGGCGCGATAAGAAAGAACTGAAAGCCTACCTGCACCAGCTGGAAGAAGCTGAAAAGCGTGACCACCGTAAACTGGGCAAGCAGCTGGACCTGTTCCACCTGCAGGAAGAAGCACCGGGCATGGTGTTCTGGCACCCGAACGGCTGGAAGCTGTATCAGACCATCGAACAGTACATGCGCATCAAGCAGCGCCAGCACGGTTACGACGAAATCAAAACCCCGCAGGTCGTTGAACGTACCCTGTGGGAGAAGTCCGGTCACTGGGACAAGTTCTCAGAAGAGATGTTTACTACGCACTCTGAGAGCCGTGACTTTGCGGTTAAGCCAATGAACTGCCCGTGCCACATTCAGGTATTCAACCAGGGCCTGCGTTCATACCGTGATCTGCCACTGCGTCTGGCTGAATTCGGTTGCTGCCACCGTAACGAACCGTCTGGTGCGTTGCACGGCATTATGCGTGTCCGCGGTTTCGTACAGGATGATGCTCACATCTTCTGTGCTGAAGATGCAATTCAGGAAGAAGTAGCCCGTTTCATCGACTTCCTGCACGAAGTGTACGCTGACTTCGGTTTCGACGAAGTGATTTACAAACTGTCTACCCGCCCTGAACAGCGTGTGGGTTCTGACGAAGTGTGGGACAAGGCTGAAAAAGCACTGGGCGACGCGCTGGACGCGGCCGGTCTGGACTGGGCTGAACTGCCGGGTGAAGGTGCCTTCTACGGCCCTAAAGTTGAATTCTCACTGAAAGACTGCCTGGGTCGTGTATGGCAGTGCGGTACTATTCAGGTGGACTTCTCAATGCCGGGCCGTCTGAATGCCCAGTTTGTGAACGAAGCGGGTGAGCGTGAAACGCCGGTTATGTTACACCGTGCGATTCTGGGTTCATTTGAACGCTTTATCGGTATTCTGATTGAAAACTCGGCCGGTGCATTACCGACCTGGTTAGCACCTGAGCAGGTCGCAATTATGAATATTACCGATAAACAGGCCGATTATTGCCGTGAAATCGAAGAAAAGTTACAAGATCTTGGATTCTTTGCTAAAGCGGACTTGAGAAATGAGAAAATCGGCTTTAAAATCCGCGAGCACACAATATCTAAGGTTCCTTATTTGCTGGTTGTCGGCGATAAGGAAGTTGAAACCGGCACCGTGGCAGTTCGTACCCGGACCGGTGAAGATCTCGGCACTTTGTCGATTGCAGAGTTTTGTGACCACCTTGGCCAAGATGTTGCCAGCAAAGGTCGCAAGGTTTAGTTAATTTTTACGGAGATACCACTATCAAGCGCGATAACAGAAGAGGGCGCAATGAGCGGTCCAAGCCGCCGATTAATGAGAACATCAGCGCCCGCGAGTGTCGATTGATTGGTCCCGATGGAACACAGATAGGCGTAGTGCCTCTCAAGGACGCTTTAGAAGCGGCCCAAGAAGTTGAACTTGACCTGGTTCAGATTTCTGATTCTGATCCGATCGTATGTAAGGTTATGGACTACGGTAAATACCTGTACGAGAAGAAGAAAGAAGCAAATGCACAGAAGAAAAAGCAAGTGCAGATGCAGGTCAAGGAAGTGAAGTTCCGTCCGAATACGGAAGATGGGGATTATCAGGTAAAACTACGCAACCTGATACGTTTCCTGGAAGGTGGCGATAAGGCCAAGGTAACCCTGCGTTACCGCGGCCGTGAAATGGCACACCAGGAGTTAGGTATGAAGCTGTTGAATCGGGTCGAACAGGACCTGATTGAGCTTGGTACCGTTGAGCAGCGTCCAAAAATGGAAGGCCGCCAACTGACTATGGTCATAGCTCCGAAAAAGAAAAAGTAATCTCGGTTACTTCATTAAGGCCCGTACCACCTCTTCGGAGTCGGTGCGGGTTTTGTGTTGTCTGAGACGAAACATAACTAACGAATGCGTGGGGATTTAGTAATGCCTAAAATGAAATCTTGCAGCGGTGCTGCGAAACGTTTTAAGAAGACCGCGAACGGCTTTAAGCACAAGCAGTCTTTCACAAGCCACATCCTGACTAAAAAGTCTACTAAGCGTAAGCGTCAGCTGCGTCCATTACTGCAGGTTCATGCAGCGGACACCAAGCTGATCAAGCGTATGTTGCCTTACATCTAAGCTCGTAGTAGTCACAATTTTTAATTAGGAAGAAATATCATGGCACGTGTAAAACGTGGTGTAGTAGCACACCGTCGTCACAAGAAAATCCTGAAAAAAGCAAAAGGTTACTACGGCGCTCGCAGCCGGGTATTCCGCGTTGCTAAACAGGCAGTAATCAAAGCAGGTCAGTATGCATACCGTGACCGTCGTCAGCGTAAGCGTCAGTTCCGCGCGCTGTGGATCGCTCGTATCAACGCTGCTGCCCGCATCAATGGTTTGTCCTACAGCCGCTTTATCGCTGGTCTGAAGAAAGCATCTATCGAAATCGATCGTAAGGTGCTGGCTGATCTGGCTGTACACGAAGCGCAGGTTTTTGCTGCGATCGTCGAAAAAGCTAAAGCTGCACTGTAAGACACCTTTAACTAAGCAACGCTTAGTTGAGCATTGAATGTGTAATAGGGGAAGGGTGCAAGCTCTTCCCCTATTTTTATTTGGAGCCATAAATGGAAAACATTGAAATCCTGTTAGCAGAAGGCAAAGCAGCTGCTGAACAGGCCACAAGTACTCAGGACCTGGATCAGGTGCGTGTTCAGTATCTGGGTAAGAAAGGTCATCTTACCCAGCTATTGAAAGGCCTTGGCGCATTATCGGCCGAGGAACGCCCACAGGCGGGTGCTAAAATCAATGAAGCAAAACAGGCCCTGCAGGACGTGCTGAACAGCCGTAAGCAGAACCTGGAATCCGCCGCTTTGGAAGCAAAGCTGGCAGAAGAAACGATCGACGTAACCCTGCCGGGCCGTGGTCAGTCGCAGGGTGGTTTGCACCCGGTGACCAAAACCCTGGAACGGATCGAATCGTTTTTTGCCCGTATCGGCTACAGCGTGGCTGAAGGCCCTGAAATCGAAGATGATTATCACAACTTCGAAGCACTGAACATTCCGTCGCATCACCCGGCGCGTTCTATGCACGACACCTTCTTCTTCAATGCAAACACCCTGCTGCGTACCCACACCTCCGGTGTACAGGTGCGGACCATGGAAAGCCAGAAGCCGCCTATCCGTATTATCTGCCCGGGCCGTGTATACCGGAACGATTACGACCAGACCCACTCGCCGATGTTCCACCAGGTAGAAGGCCTGATTGTGGATAAAAACATCAGCTTTGCGGACCTGAAAGGCACCCTGGAACAGTTCCTGCGTGAATTCTTTGAAGAAGACGTGAAAGTACGTTTCCGTCCTTCATACTTCCCGTTCACTGAGCCATCTATCGAAGTGGACATCGACCGCGGCGACGGCAAGTGGATGGAAGTACTGGGTTGCGGCATCGTCCACCCTAAAGTCTTCGAACACTCTGGTATCGACCCTGAAGAATATACCGGCTTTGCCTTCGGTATGGGCGTAGAGCGTCTTGCGATGCTCCGCTACGGCGTTAATGACCTGCGCCTGTTCTTCGAAAATGACTTGCGTTTCCTCGGCCAGTTCAACTGAGCCTGAGTGACTTTATTACGCTTACAGATATCGGAAAATTACTATGAAATTCAGTGAAAAGTGGTTGCGGGAACTGGTTGATCCTGCAGTAGATACCCAGGGCATTGCTGACCAGATCACCATGGCAGGCCTTGAAGTTGATGACATCCTTTCGGTTGCCGGTGAATTCAGCGGCGTGATCGTGGGCGAAATCATCAGCGCCGAACAGCACCCGAACGCCGACAAGCTGCGTGTGTGCCAGGTGAATAACGGCAACGAAACTGTTCAGGTAGTCTGCGGTGCGCCTAACGCCCGTGCCGGCCTGAAAACAGCCTTTGCTACTGTAGGATCCGTACTGGCTGGCCCGGATGGCAAAGACTTTAAAATCAAGAAAGCTAAACTGCGTCAGGTTGAATCTTTCGGCATGCTGTGTGCCGCAAATGAACTGAACATCTCTGAAGACGCTGCCGGCATCATGGAACTGGCGGCCGATGCGCCGGTGGGTACCTGCCTGCGTGAACACCTGTCGCTGGATGACAAAATCATCGACGTCGACCTGACACCGAACCGCGGTGACTGCCTGTCGATCACCGGTATGGCCCGTGAAGTGGGTGTACTGAACAAGGTACCGGTTAACTTTGTCGAAGTAGACGCCGTTGCCCCAGCGATTGACGACACCTTCAGCATTGAGCTGGAAGCGCCGCAAGCCTGCCCGCGTTACCTGGGCCGAGTGATCCGCAATGTGGACATGTCTGCCAAGGCACCGCAGTGGATGGTTGAACGTCTGGAACGTTTCGGTTTCCGCAGCATCGACCCTGTGGTTGACGTGACCAACTACGTACAGGCTGAACTGGGCCAGCCGATGCACGCCTTCGACCTGAACACCCTGAAGGGTGGCATTGTTGTCCGTTACCCGGAAGCCGGCGAAAAGCTGACCCTGCTGGACGGCAGCGAAGTTGAGCTGACCACCGATACTCTGATCATTGCCGACAAAGAACGCGTGGTTGCCATGGCCGGTATCTTCGGCGGTCAGGACACCGGTGTAACCGCTGACAGCAAAGACATCTTCCTGGAATGTGCCTTCTTCGACCAGATCGCCATTGCCGGTAAAGCCCGTTCTTACGGCCTGCACACCGATGCCTCCCACCGCTACGAGCGTGGTGTAGACTGGCAGCTGCAGCGCAAAGCCACCGAGCGTGCCACTCAGCTGTTATTAGACATCGTCGGCGGTGAAGTTGGCCCGGTTATTGAAGCCGTTAGCGAAGCTGACCTGCCAAGCGCCCGCCAGGTAACCCTGCGCCAGAGCAAGGTTAACCAGCTGCTGGCCTTTGAAATGCAGGTAGAAGAAATTGAAGAAATCCTCACCCGTCTGGGTCTGGAAATTGTTGAGCGTGGCGAAGGCACATGGACATTCGCAGTGCCTTCCTACCGTTTCGACATCAGCATCGAAGTGGATCTGATCGAAGAACTGGCGCGGGTATACGGCTACAACAACCTGCCGGTTAAAGTACCGACTGCTGAACTGAGCATCATTGCCGATGATGAATCCCAGCTGGATCTGCACGACGTGCGCCGTCAACTGGTAGCTCGCGGTTATCAGGAAGCGATCACCTACAGCTTCATCGAAAAGAACCTGGCAGCACAGTTTGACGACCAGCACGAAGCCGTTGCACTGGCGAACCCGATCTCTGCAGAAATGGCGGTCATGCGGACCACCATCATGCCGGGCCTGGCGAAAGCACTGCAATACAACCAGAACCGTCAGCAGAGCCGTGTACGCCTGTTTGAAACGGGTCAGCGCTTCCTGCCTAACGGTGAAGAACTGATTCAGGAAAACGTCATTGCCGGTATTATCAGCGGCTCGCGTCTGGCAGAAGGCTGGGCAAGCGATGCGGCACCGGTGGATTTCTACGACCTGAAAGGCGACGTCGAATCCATTCTGGCACTGGGTGGCTCCCCTGAAGCGTTCAGCTTCGTTGCAGCACGCCATGTGGCGCTGCACCCCGGTCAGTCAGCGGCGATCCAGCGTAACGGTGAAACCGTCGGTTACATGGGCGCGTTGCACCCTGAACTGGTGAAATCTCTGGGCCTCAACGGCGCTGTGTTCGTATTTGAGATCAATCAGGCCTCAGTACTGGACGGCAAACTGCCACGCTTTGACAGCCTCTCCAAGTTCCCTGAAACACGTCGCGACCTGGCGCTGCTGGTTGATGAAAAAATCAACTTTGAGTCAGTGCGGGAAATTGCCCGCCAGCAGGGCGGTGAATTCCTCAAATCGGTGACTTTGTTTGATGTTTACCAGGGTAAAGGCGTAGAACCGGGGCAAAAAAGCTTGGCTCTCGGCTTGACGTGGCAGCATCCATCGCGCACTCTTAATGATGAAGAAATCAACGAAGTCATTGATTTTGTTGTGTCTGAACTGCAGAAACAGTACGGTGCTACATTACGAGAGTAATCGATAGGGGTAAGTTTTATGGGTTCTTTAACGAAAGCTGAAATGGCCGAACGCCTGTATGAAGAACTTGGCCTGAACAAGCGCGAAGCTAAAGATATTGTCGAAGCATTTTTTGACGAGATCCGTAACAGCCTGGCGAATAATGAACAGGTAAAGCTGTCTGGCTTCGGGAATTTTGATCTGCGTGACAAGCGGCAGCGGCCGGGGCGTAATCCGAAAACCGGAGAAGAAGTACCAATCTCTGCCCGCCGGGTTGTCACCTTTAAACCGGGACAGAAGTTAAAGGACCGTGTAGAGGCCTATGACGGCGACTGAACCCAGCTACGAAGATCAATTACCCATTCCAAACAAGCGCTACTTCACCATTGGTGAAGTAGCGTCTTTGTGTGACCTTAAGCCGCACGTGCTGCGCTACTGGGAACAGGAATTCGAACAGATCAGCCCGGTGAAACGGAACAACCGTCGCTACTACCAGCGGCAGGATGTACTGATTATTCGCCAGATCAG
This sequence comes from Aliamphritea hakodatensis, assembly GCF_024347195.1. Lineage (NCBI taxonomy): Bacteria > Pseudomonadati > Pseudomonadota > Gammaproteobacteria > Oceanospirillales > Oceanospirillaceae > Aliamphritea > Aliamphritea hakodatensis. Next base: position 3,747,103 of record NZ_AP025281.1, on the reverse strand, counting down.
AGGCCTGCTGTATGACCAGGGCTACACCATTAACGGTGCCCGCCAATGGTTCAGCGGCGAACAGGCAGGGGATGATGCCGGCAAGTATAAGCAACTGCTGCGGCAGATGATTAACGAGCTGGAAGACATCAACAAGCAGCTTAAGAGCTCCTAGCTTAAGATCTGCCAGATAGCCCTCTCAGCGGCCAACTGCCCACACCCTACAGAGACCCACCCGGGTCTCTTTTGTTTTCTAAACCGCTAAAGCACCGCGTAACTCAGTGGGAGAATATTCGCTCTGAGCGCCTCAGGCCTGTTCTGAGGCTTTTTTTGGTCTACACCCATGCCCTTGATTAGTAACACTTAAATATCCCACCCTGCGGCCTTTCTGGCACGTGAACAGCCAAGTTGACCTGTGTCTCTAATAGACTCATAGTGACCCCTGAGGCGTCGAAACCTCTTACACAGTAGATTTTCCAGCGGTAATGCCGTTGGTTTTTTTGTGCCACAAATGTGGTACAAACTCCCGTTATGTCGGGAGGGCGGTGAATATAAAACCCCTTGTGGGGAATAAGCCCGCGGTCTCTGTGTAGCCGTTTCGAACCTCCCGACACCTCACGGACTGAGGCGTTATATCGAAGAAATATACAGGAGGCCAGGTATGGCTAACCATCAGATCGATAACACAGTGTATACCCTGCGTTCATGCACACAGGAAGACAACACCCCCACACTCACCACACTCGACGCCCGCATAAACCTCAGCCGGCTGTACAACTACCGGGTGCTGGACATTGGCACCATGGGCCTGTTCGGCAGCGCCCAGGGTGAATTCATACACTTGCTGAAAGACTGGGATGCCGGCAACGAACCGGACCCTGAAGATTTCCACAGCCTCATGTGGCGCTACGCCAGCGTACTGCGCAGCATCGATTTCGCCGACCGCTTCATGGCGGTACACAGCGAACCCCTGCATCCTAGCGATGAAATCACCGCCCTGCGTAAACGGCTCAACCGCCTGCTGCACAACCGCACCAAGGTCGTGATGTAAGGGAAGAAAACCCGCGACAAATCAGGCGCATACGCGCCTGAATTGCTCAAGAAATAACCGAATATTTAGCGGCCGCACAAGCCTAAAAAAGAGCTTTTAAAAAACAGAAAGTTAGCGTACTATTTCGCTTCTTCTAAGGCCTGTTCAGGCCAGTGTCGGGATGTAGCGCAGCCTGGTAGCGCACATGCATGGGGTGCATGGGGTCGGAGGTTCGAATCCTCTCATCCCGACCATTAAGATCAATAAGTTACGTTCGTGGCTTGTTTCTCAAATCTCAAAACTTCGTTTTTATCTACTTCTTGTGCCCACTTCGTGCCCATTTGTTTAAACTTCAGTGATATTTGCACTTAGAATGCATGATCTGTGTTGTGGTACCAACGTGTCGTAAGTGATAGATTTCTATTTTGTTTTTCTGCGCGATAAGGAGAGATTGCGTGGCTATCCCTGATTTTCAATCCTGCATGCGGCCGTTATTAGTAATGGTTGAAGACGGTGCTGTGCATAACTTCAATGAAACGGTTGAACGTGTTTGTGTTTATCTTGAGCTAACCGAAGATGAGATTCGAGAAAAGTTACCTTCAGGCAAGCAATCTTATATAAAGAACCGCCTGGCTTGGGCCCGTACCTATATGAATAAAGCAGGTCTGACGCAAGCTCCTGGTCGTGGGTTGATTCAGATTACACCGTTAGGCTTTATAGCCTTGAAAGAGTGTCCGCAGCGGGTGGATGTACGGTATTTGAAACAATTCCCAGCGTTTCTGGAATTTCATCAGGTTAAAAGCAAATCCGATGACGCTTCCAATAAAGCAGTATCAACGGCCACGCCTGAAGTTAGTGAAAAAGATCCTCAGGAACGCTTGGATGAAGCATTTGAAGAGATTCAAAGTAGCTTAGCTGATGAGCTTCTGGATATGGTTAAGCAACAAACACCGGACTTCCTCGAAGGCTTAGTTGTACAGCTGTTACAAGCGATGGGCTATGGCGGTTGGAGTGAAAGCTCAGGAGCAGCAACACAATATACGGCTGATGGTGGCGTCGACGGTTTGATAAATGAAGATCCGTTAGGTCTAGATACTATCTATTTGCAGGCAAAGCGTTATAGCGATAGCACTGTAGGTCGGCCAGATATCCAAGCCTTTGTTGGTGCGTTAGAAATGAAGCGCGCGCGTAAAGGCGTCTTTATTACAACCAGCCAGTTCAGTAGTGAGGCCAAAGAATACTGCCAGATGATTGAGAAAAAGGTTGTTCTCATTGACGGAAAGAAACTGGCCGAGCTGATGGTTAAATATAACTTGGGCGTATCGACGAAACAAAGCTATGAAGTTAAGTCGATAGATACGGACTTTTTTAGCGAGTAATTTTTGCGCTCAAAAGTATTTAAGGAACCTGGGATGGTTTTAACATCAAAGCCAGAAGTTGAAGTATGCCTAAAGATTGATGCTAGGTTGGAAGCGGTAGGCTGAGATTATTCAGGATTTTAGGTGTATTTAGGCAGGTATGTGTTAGGCGTACTTTGGGGATCTCGAAAAAAGTATAGAGACATTACAACCGCCAATACGGCCAGCATTATTAACCCAATAATTAGAGTAAAGATAAAAGCCAATGGTAGAACAGCATAAGAAGAATTTAGAGAAACAGCTCTGGAATATCGCCAATGCCCTGCGTGGCAATATGGCAGCGGATGATTTTCGCGACTATATCCTCGGCTTTATTTTCTACAAATACCTCTCTGAAAAGATTCATCTGTATGCTGACGACATCCTACAAGCAGATGGCTTTAGGTTTGAAGAGCTGGATGAAGAGAGTAAGCAGGGGCAGGAGCTACTGGAGGCTGTTAAAGAAGAGGCTATTGATCATTTGGGCTACTTCCTTAAGCCCAGTGAGCTGTTCCATGTAATTGCTGAAAGAGGCGAAAACGGTGAATTTATCATCGAATCGCTGACAGAAGTGCTGCGCCATATCGAGCAGTCGACTATGGGATCAGAATCAGAAGATGACTTTAACGGTCTGTTTGATGATCTGGATTTGACGTCTAACAAGCTGGGTAAGACTGAGAAGGCAAAGAATGAATTAATTACCAAGGTACTCACGCATCTTGATGCCATTGACTTTGCTCTGGAAGATACCGAAATTGATGTTCTTGGTGATGCTTACGAATATCTTATTGGTCAGTTTGCCAGCGGTGCTGGTAAAAAAGCCGGCGAGTTTTATACTCCGCAAATGGTGTCTAAGTTACTGGCACAAATCGTCACTCATGGGCGTGATGATATTCGCAGTGTGTACGATCCTACCTGTGGTTCAGGTTCTCTGTTATTGCGGGTCGCGCGAGAGCTATCCGGTCGTAAAAATGGCGCAGAACTAAGCAAAAATTTGCAGTACTTTGGTCAGGAGTCTAACCCCAGTACCTACAATCTGGCGCGCATGAACATGATATTGCACGACGTGCATTACAGCCGCTTTGATATTCAGCAGGACGACACCCTGGAAGACCCACACCATACCGATAAACGCTTTGATGCAGTAGTGGCTAATCCGCCGTTTTCTGCAAAGTGGTCAGCCGCTGCTGGTCATTTAACCGATGAACGTTTTCAGGATTACGGCAAACTGGCGCCAGCCAGTAAAGCCGATTTTGCTTTTGTGCAGCACATGTACCATCAGTTGGATGAAAACGGCACGCTGGCTGTAGTCTTGCCTCATGGGGTGTTGTTCCGTGGTGCAGCGGAAGGGCACATACGCAAATTCTTCATTGAGCAACATAATGCTTTAGATGCGGTGATTGGTTTACCGGCCAATGTGTTTTTTGGCACAGGTATTCCTACCTGTATTTTGGTGCTTAAAAAAAATCGAAAGAACACTGAAAATATATTCTTCATTGATGCCAGCGCTAATTTCGGTAAGGCTACTAACCAAAACTATCTGCGCGATGAAGATCTCGACCAGATTATAGATGCTTACACCCAGCGCCAAAATATCGATAAGTTTGCCTTTGTTGCACCTATCAAATCCCAGCAGGATGAAAACGGTGAGCTGCTTGAAGATACAGCCTTGAGCGGTATAGAGAGTAGTATTGAAGATAACGATTACAACCTGAATATTCCTCGTTATGTAGATACTTTTGAAGGAGAGGAGCCGGTTGATTTGGCAGTGGTAGCTCAAGCTATTTCAGAGATTGAAACCGAGCTTGACGGTGTGGATAAACAGCTGGCGGATTTTTGTAAGCAGCTTGGCATTCAGACACCTTAGGAAGTGGATATGACAAATGCACAGAGAAGAGAGCCTCAGTTAAGGTTTCCAGAATTCAGCGAGGAATGGAAGAGTATAATTATTGCCAAACTCATTGAGAGCAAGGCAATAATAGGTCACCTAGATGGAAATCATGGAGAGTTATACCCTCGTTCAGAAGAGTTTTCAGAAGAAGGTGTTCCATACATCGCTGCAAATAATCTTGTAAATGGCGAGGTTGACTTTGAAAAATGTAAAAGACTTCCTTTATCTAGAGCGGCTAAATTTAAAAAGGGGATAGCAAGAGACGGTGATGTGTTATTTGCTCATAATGCTACTGTTGGGCCCGTTTCATTATTAAAAACAAATCATGACTTTGTAGTTTTAAGTACAACAGTTACTTATTTTAGATTTGATGAAGAGAAGCTTAGCAATCACTTTTTTAAATTTCTTCTTGAAACTGACGCGTTCATCCATCAATGCCATAGGGTTAAATTTCAATCTACGCGTTTGCAAGTTCCGATAACTGCTCAGAGAAAGTTTAGATTAGATCTTCCTCGCTTAAATGAATCTCAGAAAATCTCTAGCTTCCTTTCTAGCGTAGATAAAAAAATCAGCCAGCTAAAACAAAAGCATGAGCAGCTAGTTAAATATAAAAAAGGCATCATGCAACAGCTTTTTAGTCAGAAACTGCGTTTTAAAGATGAACATGGGCGGGACTTTCCTGATTGGAAAAAAGATTGTCTTGGGAATCATTTAGAAGAGTATAGGGAAAAGTCGAAAATTGAAGATCAGCATGAAGTATTGACTTCGGCTAGATCAGGGATTGTTCGTCAACAAGATTACTTTAGAGAAAGTCGATTGATTGAACGATCTAATATTGGATTTAACGTAGTACCTAAAGGTTATATTACTTATAGATCGCGAAGTGATGATCGACGATTTTATTTTAATCTTAATGATACTGGTGAGATTGGAGTTATCAGTACTTATTATCCAGTATTTAAAATGAGGAACGGTGTGAATCAGTTCTTTATTGAGTTAAGTCGAATTTATGAGAGAACTTTTGGAAAATACAGCGTAGGGACATCACAAACAGTGCTTTCATTTAACGAGATGAAGAATATAAAAGTAAAGATTCCTTGCGACAAAGAGCAGCAAAAGATTGCCTGTTTTTCTGAGGAGTTGGACAGAAAAATCAATCTATCTCAGCAGCAGATAGAACAAACCCAAGCCTACAAACAAGGTTTGCTGCAACAAATGTTTGTATAAAGTTCTTACCTGATTAATAGCGAATAGTGACAGCGGTCAAAACTGCGTAAGGCCGCTGCTGAGTTAAGGAAAACCATGTCTACACAGTCTGAAGCCGCCTTGGAAGCCGAGTTGCTGAAACAGTTGCAACAGCAGTCATTTGAGTTAGTCAGTGTTACCGATGAAGCCAGCTTGTTGGCTAATCTTAAAGTTCAGATCGAAAAGCTTAATGACATACAGCTAAGCCAGAATGAGTTTAGGCAGATACTAAATCATCTGGCCAAAGGTAGCATTTTTGAAAAAGCCAAAACTCTCAGGGATCGTTTTCAATTCGATAAAGAGGACGGCAGCTCAGGCTATGTGCGGTTTTTGCACCAAGATCATGATGCAAATCAGTGGCAGGCTACTCAGCAGGTAACGGTAGAAGGGCGTTATAAAAACCGTTACGACGTGACTATTCTGGTCAATGGTTTACCTCTGGTGCAAGTTGAGTTGAAGCGTCGTGGCCTGGAGATGAAAGAGGCTTTTAATCAGATTCAGCGCTATCAGCGCCACAGCTATTGGGCCAGTTATGGGCTATTTCAGTATGTGCAGCTGTTTGTGATTTCTAATGGTGTTAATACCAAGTATTACGCCAATAATAAGAACCAGAGTTTTAAGCAGACTTTCTTCTGGACTGATGAGCACGGTAAACGCTTTACAGAGTTGGATCAGTTCACTGAGGAATTCCTCACCCGCCAGCATCTAAATAAGATGTTCAATCAGTACATCGTGCTGAATGAGACGGGCCGTTATTTAATGGCGATGCGTTCATATCAGATTTACGCCACTGAGGCGATAGTCAGGCAGGTAACAACGACCAAAGATAACGGCTATATCTGGCACACGACGGGTTCCGGGAAAACTCTCACTAGCTTTAAAACTGCTCAGATTCTTACCGCATCTCCTGATATAGATAAGGTGGTGTTCGTGGTGGATCGCAAGGATCTGGATTTTCAGACCAGCAAGGAATTTAATGCCTTTTCTAAAGGTTGCGTGGATGGTACGGATAAGACCAAGGTATTGTTTAATCAGTTTATCGACGCACCGCCACCGCTGGATAAAGATGGCAATGCGATAAACACCCAACGCAATATCAAGCTGATTGTTACTACCATTCAAAAGCTCAACAATGTGATCAGCCATAAGCGCTACACTCAGAAGATGGCTGGGGTAAAAGATCAGCGCCTTGTATTTATCTTTGATGAATGCCACCGAAGCCAGTTTGGTGATACCCATCAGCGGATTGTTAATTTTTTCAATAATCATCAGATGTTTGGTTTTACCGGCACACCAATCTTTGCTCAGAATGCCCATAGAAAAGCTTCGCGAAAGTACACTACCAAAGATCTGTTTGGTGAATGCCTGCATAAATACACCATTGTTGATGCCATTAAAGATGAGAATGTACTTAAGTTTGGTGTGGAATATGTAGGGCGTTACAAGCAGAAAGCCGGTAGCAAAAACGCCCTTGATATCGAGGTTGAAGGTATAGACACCAAAGAGCTGCTTGAGGATGAGCGGCGGCTGGAGAAAATCACCGATTACATTATTGCTAATCATAGCCGTAAAACACAGAGTAAAAGCTTTACCGCTATGTTCTGCGTGAGCAGTGTAGATGTGCTCATTAAGTATTACGAGCTGTTTCAGCGTAAGAAGGAGGCAGGAGAGCATCAGTTGTGCATCGCGACTATTTTCTCCTATGCCGCTAACGAAGAAGATCCGGACGCTGATGGTTTTCTTGATAATCTGGATGAGGCTGAGGCGTTAGTGGGTGACGGTCTAACCGTTCAGACACATGGCGTGGCCGAAGCTGCAGGTGTCTATGCTGCAAATAGCTTTACCCATAGTCGCGATAAACTGGAACAGTTTATTGGCGACTACAATGAGATGTTTGGCAGCAGTTACACCACAAAAGACAGTCAGTCGTTTTATAGCTACTACAACGATATCTCCAAGAAGGTCAAAGAGCGCAAGGTGGACATTCTGCTGGTGGTGAATATGTTCCTCACCGGTTTTGATAGCCCGCCGCTCAATACTTTATATGTGGATAAGAATCTTAAACATCATGGTTTGATTCAGGCTTATTCACGGACGAACCGAATACTCAATGAGCAGAAGTCCCAGGGTAATATTATTTCTTTCCGTAACCTGAAGACGGCGACTGATGATGCTCTGACCTTGTTCTCGAATAAAGAGGCCAAGGAAACGGTGATTATGCCGCCCTATGATGACTTCGTGAAACTCTTTAATAAGGCCTATGGCCAGCTGCTAGCGATAGCGCCAGACCTGGATAGTGTTGATGATCTGGCCGATGAAGAGCAGGAGTTGGCTTTTATTCAGGCATTCCGTGAACTGATGCGCCTTCGCAATATACTCAGTAGCTTCGCAGATTTTGATTTTGATGATGTGAAGATCGACGAGCAAGAGTTTGAAGACTACAAGAGCAAGTATCTGGACCTGTACGACAAGGTTAAATCCAATAATGTTGTTGAGAAAGAATCGATACTCAATGATGTGGATTTCGAGCTTGAGCTGATTCATCGCGATGAAATAAACGTGCTTTATATCACTCAGTTGTTAGCTAAATTAAAGGGCGCAGATAAAGGTAAAGATTACGAATATCAGTATAAAGCTATTATGGATCTCCTTGGTGGCACACCGGAGCTGCGTAGTAAACAGGAACTGATTGACCAGTTTATCCAGTCTAATCTCGATAATGTGCAGACCCCGGAGCAAGTTAGTGATGCTTTCGAAGCTTACTGGGAAGTGGAGAAACTGAAGGCATTGGATGGTTTGTGCAAAGAAGAAAAACTCATCCCTGACCATATTAAGAGTCTAGTGGAGCGTATGATCCACAATAATAAAGATCCTCTGAGAGAAGAGGTTGTAGCTTTGATGGAAACCCCACCGACGCTTTTACAGCGGAAAGCTCTGATTCCACGCGTTACTGAGAAGCTTAAAGGGTACATCGATACATTTTATAGTGGTTTTTAGTCTGATTTTATGTGTTATGGATGATGTTTCAGCAATGAGATTAGTGTACTTGTGGATTGAGAGTTATAAAAATGTCCAGCGGCGAGAGCTGTATTTCACACTGGATTATCGGGTCGTTCATGATAATCAAGATCGACAAATTCAAGTAGTAAAGACTGATTTTGGAAATCTTCGTGATAACCGAAGTAATCCGTTAGCTCTGTTAGATCAATTCTCTGCCATTGTAGGTGAGAATGGTACTGGTAAGTCTAATATCTTTGAACTTATTAGCTACGTAAATATCCAGGGCTGTTTTCCAGAGAATATATCTGAAGATACTGATAAAAATTTTGTTATTTTGGAAGGTGAAAGTAACGGAGAGAAAAATTTATATTTACTTACTTTGTCTTCAGTTTACCAAAAGAAAAACGACAGTGGCTTAAAGCTTAGTTTTATTCGTCATATCAATGAAGCTCAGATGTCTATAAATAATAGTACAATTCTGTACCACCCGCTAAATGATTTAGCTGCGGGTTCATCAACTGCAAGCATCAAAAATTTAAAAAAAATTACTTCTAATCCATTTCAGAAGTTAATAGCAGGGACTAGTGATGGAGCACTTGCGAGACGTTTTGTTGAAAATATATTGTCTCTTGAGACTCTTGGTGTGTTTGAGAAGATTGCTTCTAACCCTTATGGTCAGCTTGTCATTCTTTATCGTGAGGTTAAGAAGAAGTATTTTGAATTTGAAATGCTTCACGAACCTTTTACTAGGATGAGAAAAAAAACATGGACGTATGAACTATATCAGGAATTTGAACGGTTTATTGAGTCTGATGAACCCGGATTACTGCAGTATAAAGTTGTACATCTTGTCCTAAGTATCTGGCATGCTCTACAAGGATCTGCAGAAAAAGATGAATCACATCTTCATGCGCTAATATTGACTTCTGTTGTTCTTGGCGCGGAAAGTCCTTTTACTAAATATTCAGCAGAAATTGATAAGCGTCTTGAGCGATACTCGTATGGTTCGTATATAGAGAATTTTAGGCTGCACTTACAAACTGTAAACTATCAACTAGAGGAATTTAAACTTTTTAATAATCTTGTTAATGGTTGCTATCTATCGGCTTCGGTAAAAAATCCATTATCCTTTACGCTGTTTGACTTTTTCTGCTCTGATGAACGGATCAAATTAGGAACTGGACATCATAGCTTTATAGGTACAGGTATTCCTTTAAAAATTGATGGTTTAAGTTCTGGAGAAATTAGTGCGGTACATTTTATAAATGAGTTGAAGTCTGCACTTGTAGAAATTAAAGCCAAGGGCAGTGATTGTTTAATTCTTTTGGATGAACCAGAAAACTCATTTCACCCAGAATGGCAGAGAAAGTTGATTTCAATTTTAGTTGCGCTTTTTTCTCAGGTTGGCATTCGTCCACAAGTGCTCATATCATCTCATAGTCCATTTGTTTTATCAGATATGTTGAGTGGTAAGGCATTGATGTTAGGTGGGGGTTCACCATTAGAAAATTGCTTCGCAGCTAATATTCATGAGCTACTATCTGATAGTTTTTTTCTGAAGTATACAATTGGTGAGGCATCTAGAATTAGAATTAAAGAGGTTGTAGATTTTATTAATGAGCCAAAGGCCCAATCTCAACTTGGTAATACCATCGAAGAAAGGTGTTTTTCAGCTGAGATAGTTATTAACCAAGTATCAGATCAATTATTAAGAAGCGAGTTGCGTAAACGGCTTAATAAGGTTCTGGCCAAGCACTCAAATGAAGATGAGCTCTTTGCTCATTTAGCCATTGCAAGTAGAGATAATCCTGAGTTAACGAATCAATTAAGACAGTTGTCTGCTCATTATCGTAGGGAAACTAATGATGTTTAGTTTACATTATCTGGATAGACCTGAAACTGAAAATCTACATGCTACTTGGTGCAAGGATAATATTAACTTTTTTAGTCAGAGCCTCCCATCACCTGTCAATCCTTACCTGAGTTGGTTGCACGGGATTGGTGAAAAAATTTTTTTATGTTCGCCGGCTGAACAGCTAGATATCGTTAATAGCTATTACCAGGTATTAAAAAGTTCGATTCAGCATTATCCTCTAATTTTTGAAATACTTACTCGCACAGACTTTCCTGGTTTTGAGCCTGTTGTAAGAGCTGGGGTGTTAACTGACTTTCGGCTGTCTTTTCAATGGCCAAATACCTTAGAGTTTAGCGAGATTAAAAAACTATTAGGGAAGCAATCTTCTAAAACGGTGGATTTAGAATTGAGATCCTACTTGGCTCAGCTTGGTATTCAGGATGAAATTGAAACGCTCGCAGCTAGTCAAAATGGTAAGTACCTAAGTACAAAAATTAAAAATATATTTAATCCTAATGGAAGTATTAAGATTCTACTTTCTGTATTTGGGGTTTTTAAAACATATAAGGATTTTATTGATAATTGTAAAAATATTTTTGATTATTCAAAATTTATATCTAACTATACTGGATGGGGCGCTTATGGTCTAGTTAAATCTATTGTTAATACTGTCTGTCCTTATTGTAATAGAGGGTTTACTCACTCTATCGAAGATAATGAGCTCGGCAAGGGACGACCAGAGCTAGATCATTTTCTTCCAAAATCAGTATTTCCATTTTTTGCAGTTTCTCTTTATAACCTTATTCCTGTTTGTCATACTTGTAACCATGCAAAATCTGATACTTCTGTGTTAGAGGGGAGGGCTGGTGTATTTATGTTTTCGCACCTGCATCCAAACATCATGGGAGATGATGTAAGCGATAGTGTTGTTTTTAAAACTGTTTCTGAAGGTGATATAACAAACTTTTTATTGAATAATACAGCGACATTAAATGACAAATTAACCCTTACAAAAGAATGCTTAGATAATAATAGACTAGCAGAATCTCTTAAGACCTATAAGCTTGCACGTACAAGTAATGAACAAGAATACTTAATTGGATATTATTCTAATCATTATAAAGAAGTTGAAAGAATTTTAAATATGGTTAAGCGATATCCTGTAAAGGCTATTGAATCTATAGCGGCTTTGGTTGGTGATGAGGATAGTGCTAGTTTACAAAAAAAATTCATGGAAGTATTAGTTATTGATAGGCCAGGTGATGAGCCTTTAGGCAAACTAAAAAATGATTTAATTGCTGGCATTGCTGATAGTTGGAAAGCCTAGTTGTAGATAAACTGTCAGAAGGGGATTGATAAATTGACTCATGTAAATGGGGCCATGTGAGGGTAGGTAGAGCACTGGTTAAAATTGTTATCCTGACTTCAGAAATTTGGATTTAAGTAAGTGTAAAAGTTCTATAAAATATATTTGTCTAGTTGGATAGTTTTTCTTTGAAACAAGAAGATTCAAAACTCAAGGAAATTATAAGGATTTAATGTGAGTGAAAATACAGAACTAAATGAAGTTGAAGCGAAGCAGGGTGAGGTAATCACGAAAGAACAGTCTGCTTCTGAATTAGAAGCTATCACTGCTTTGCTTCAGGGAGTCGTAACTCCATTTGCCAAAGCTCAGGAAGTTTCGGAGCAAGAAGCAACTAAACGAGCTGGAATTATTGCCGGTGTTGCAAATAAAGCAATCTTAGCTCTTTTTGGAGTGGCGTTTTTTGTGCTTTTACTAGCAGCTTATGCTGTCAGTCAGGGTAATGAATCAATGGCTGAAAAGATGGTTATTGCTTTATTGGCATTTTTTGGTGGCTTGGGAGCTGGTAAAGCTACAAGCAATAAATAAGCAGGACGATACGAAGGATAGATAAGAGATTATATGTCAGCAAAAGATTTTATAGAGAACGTAGCCGATTCAATGGAGTCCCTAGTGTCCCTTTATAGCAAGGGAGCAGAAGGTCCTACATATCTTGGTTTTGAGTTGGACAGAATAGGACTTAGTTTTGAGCAGCGAGAAAAAGTGTTAGATCTAATCCAGTTGGCAGTTAGCGAAGCAACGCATTCGTTAATTTGTGGAATTGAAGGGAGCACATCTCTAGGAAAAAGCCTGACACGATATAAGCTCTTGGACGCAGAAGGAAACGAGCTAACCGGTGAGTTAGGTGCATTGTTAAGTGAAAAGCTAGAAGAGCAAACGTTTAATAGTACAGCTGAATAGTTTTTTTAGTAGGGGGAGCAGAGTAATGAGGGAAGGTTTTGTCTTGTACCTTTATGTCATTATAACTAAAGAGAACTTCTAAAAGATAAGTTCTGCCCTAAGTCGCTTTGCCACTCAGCCTGCTATATTCAAGAGATACCATCTTTATGTACTCACGGGGGCTGGTCTTGTTTTTGGCCAGTTTAGTAAGACCATCAAAATGAAAGATCTGACCCAGTAACTGCTAGAGATGTGTCGTGCATGCATTAGGTGACGGGGTCATAGGTGACGGGATCAGGCCTTGTTTATTGCCAATTTAGTAAGACCAGCAAAATGAAAAACTTGGCCCGGATCCTTTAGAAATGTGCCGTGTATGTGAGGCTTTGAATGCGGTGAGGGCGAAGGCTTCTGAGCAGCCGCTGTGGTGAGCTGCTTGGCAAGGGGTGTGAATCTTGAAGTTTTAAAATTGCTTCTTCATAACTGCAGCCATTCTGTCTATTGATAGGTAAAATCTCTTTTTTTCTCTCCAGTTTCTAAGGCTTCTGAATGCTTCTCCTTTCTTCTGTCTCCAGTGAAAAAACACTGAATAACCATCTGCCCGGATGCCTTACAGTATGATAAATCGTATTCGTCTGTGGCTGGTTGAGCTGTTTCTTACGGTGAGCAGTGGTCAGGCCGATCCGGTGAAAGTGGCTGCTCTTGTGGGGATTCTCAGCACTGCTGGATTGTTTTTGGTGATATTTGCGTACACGGTGTTCACTCAGAGTGATCTTACTTTTCACGTGTATGTTTCGCCGTTGCCGTTATACATGGGATGTAAGCAGGTTTTTGATCTGATGCTGGGTAAGCACGGTTGGCGTAACGGTGCTGAATGGTTGTTAAAGCCGGAGCAGAAAGCGCCTGATTCTGCTTCGTCTAAGCCGGATTTTCGTTTGTTAGCGCTGGCGTTGGTGTATATCTGGGGCGGGTTTTATTTGCTCAGGGTTTAAAGAACTTTCTGAGTCTGAGTCGCTGACGAGGGCAGGTTTTGTTTTATGCCAATTGAGCAAGGCCGATAAAAGGAGAAACCTGGCCCGCATCTGTATCCGTAAGATCGTTATTCTGCTCTCATCTTTCCTGAAAATCAGCAACTTCTGCATTACCTGATAAGCGGTTGGAACCTGCATAATGCCTGGGCAGTGATCGTATGGTGCTAACTGTTTACGTCTCTGCCAGCTCAGGTGAACACTCTATTAAGGTCTCTGTTGCGTAATATTCATTATTCGGCCAACGTTCGGGGGCGAGACAGGTGCCTGCGTTGGGTCGTCAGGAACCTAATCATAGCGTGGCTACCGATAGTTGATTCTGGCACAAAGTGGACATTGCTTATGGTGAAAATTAAGTGCCAGAAACAGGCATGTAATAGATCCGCTATTTAACTTTGGCTTTTCCGATATTCATCTGGTGTTGTATCAAGTAAGCGTCGGAACATAGCGATAAAAGCAGACGCAGAGCTATACCCCAGCTCCAGAGCAATACTTTCTACGCTATGGCCTTCTTGTAGCATGGGAAGGGAATGCATTACTTTCATGCGTTGGCGCCATTCACTTATAGCTATACCTAAATCTTTTTGTGCTTTGCGGGCTAAGGTTCGCTCTGAGGCTCCGAACAGTTCAGCTAACTCTGACAGAGGACGGTTACTGCCGGGGTTTTCCTTTAGATAGGCTAACACTTTTGCGAGCAAAGGGTCCTTGGAGTCAGGGAGGTAGCTACCCGCAATCGGGGTAACAACCAGTTGATCCAGTACGACGTCTAATAGTTTATTTTCTTCCTTTGTATAGGGAATCTGCGGTGGATTTAGCCGAAGGTGGTTCAATATTGCTTTAAGCATTGGGTTAACCAATAAAGCACAGGTTTTATCGGGCATACCACGTTCGGTAGCGAGTGCTTGATCGATGTAAAGAGAACAATGAATGGAGGCGTGACGATTTCCACCATGATGTTCAGAACCAGGAGGGTGCCATAAACCAAAACTCGGCGGTATACGAAATTCTTTGCCTTCTGCTTGCATCTCTAAGACGCCGCTAAATGAAAAAACAAACTCTCCCCAGGGATGCTCATGTGCAGGGTAGATCGTATGTTCAGGCAATGAACGTAACTGATAGTAAATTGAGTTCGGTAGCGCTTCCAGCTTGATCGGGGTATGGGTAAAAGGCTTTTTTGGCATTATCTGGCAGATCCTAACTATATCTTGTCTGATTCTAGCTATATGTATAGTTATAGACAACGTATTCTTATATGAAATATATCTTAGCCTCTGAAGGAAAGCCTATAAATAATTGGCTGTATCCTTTCTGAAATTGAGATATTTCTGTTTCTTCACACTCATAGTTTTTGATTAAAGGGCTATAAGTGTCTCGTTAAATTAAAGAGTACGTTATGGATTCACGCAAAGATATTGATGGGGTAGCGATTGGATTAGTTACTCTGATAAGTTTAATCTGGGGAATACAGCAAGTTTTTCTAAAAGCTGTTTCAACAGATATGTCGCCAGTTTTGCAAATAGCTCTGAGGTCAGGCATTGCGGCATTATTACTGGCCGTTGTTATGGTTTACCGAAAGGATGATTTAATTAGCCGTGATACTTGGAAGCCGGGGTTAATTGCTGGGGTATTATTCGCACTTGAGTTCTTTTTTGTTGGCGAGGGGCTTAGACATACAACCGCTTCACATATGATTGTTTTTCTTTACAGTGCGCCAATATTTGTAGCGTTAATTTTACATTTTAAAATTACTTCTGAACGCCTTAAACCATTACAGTGGTTAGGAATAATCACTGCATTTATCGGCTTAAGTGTGGCTTTTCTCTGGCGTGATTCTCAAGAAGTTGTGCCGTCGGCGGCAAACATGTTTTGGGGTGATATTCTGGCTTTGCTTGCGGCCATTTCATGGGCTCTGACAACCGTATTGATCCGTAGCTCTAGCCTTGCGAAAGCCTCTTCAAGCCAGACTCTTTTCTACCAACTGGTTGTGTGTTTTATCGCTGTGCTTTTTGCCGCAATTGTGACAGGGCAAACTGAATATACCCTCACAACCGCTGTCGTCTCTAACCTGGCGTTTCAGGGCGTAGTTGTTACGTTTGGAAGCTTGCTCGTATGGTTTTGGTTGCTACGTCGATATTCAGCTTCACAGATAGGGGTCTTTACGTTTATGACGCCGTTATTTGGTGTCCTGCTCAGTGTCTGGCTGCTGGATGAGCCACTTGAGGAAGGGTTTATTTTTGGCGCGATCATGGTGATGGTCGGTATTTTTATGGTAAGCAGCCATAACAAAATTAAAGAACGTCTAAAAATAGTTTTTCAGCAATAATCCTGGTTTGTATAAAGTAAAAAGATAAAACGCTATGTTTTTCTGTTTTCGATATAACGCTTCAACGTAATTAAAGGATACTTTGGCTTTGAATAATTCTACAGATTTAAAAACGCATAAGGTCTTAGATAGCCTTGGAATTGATTGTGAGATTATTAAATGTAAATCTGAATTGTCAGATACTAAAGTGTTTTGTGAACACTATGGATATTCAGTGAATGAATCTGCCAATCTATTATTGGTTGCATCTAAAAAGGGTGAAAAAAAGTATGCGGCATGCCTGGTTCTGGCGACAACCCGGTTGGATGTAAATAAAGCGGCCAGAAAAAAATTAGGTGTTTCGCGTATATCTTTCGCAAGTCCTGATCAAACACGGGAATTAACGGGCATGGAGCTTGGTGGAGTTACTCCTTTTGGCTTGCCAGAGAGCATTCCGGTATGGATCGATTCCCGTGTCATGCAGTGTGAGCAAGTCATTATCGGTGGAGGCAACCGTGAATCTAAAATCATAATGGCTCCAGAAATGTTAATGAAGATTCCAAATATGGAGATTGTAGAAGACCTTGCTTTTTAAGCCTGTTATCGAACGATTTTTTGGCGCAGAGCATCACTAAACTGTTTAAAGTTCTGTGGCTGATTGTCCTGTGAGTAACTCGTCGCTATGTCTGCATCGGGCAGAGCCGTCATTTTACAGTGGCTTCTGTTCCGATCACTTTTTTGAACTGGCGTGGCTTAGCCATCAGCCAGATCCCATCCCGTACAAATTATAAAACCAGAGAGCAGGTCTTTTTCTTGCCTGTTCTCCGCCCCCGCGTTTTGGGTTATACGCTATTCGGCTGAGTTGGCGGGATGTCTGTATCCAGCTGATTATGCGGTGTGACCTGGCTCTTCAGTAATTCGATAATCCATTTATGCACGGGGCTGTGGTTAGAGCGGCTGTGCCAGGCGGCGATGACTTCAAAGCTTGGCGGGGCAATGTCTAGCTGCAGCGGTGCCACTTTATCATTAGGCAGCAGCCGTGAGGGCAGAAAGGCAACCGTGTCAGACTGTTCAATAATATCGGCTGCTGCCGCAAAGCTTGGCACCGACATAACAATGTTTCGTTTGAGCCCCTGCTGGGCAAACCAGTTGTCGTGGGAGCCTTTCAGGTTGGCCCGCGAAGGGGAGACGATCAGTTGCGGCTGGCTGGCAATATCACTGAGTTGCAGTGGCTTACCGATTAACGGTGAATGCCGGGATGCAACGCAGATATGCTGTTCCCGGAACAGTAACAGCGAGTGGCATTTGTCGGGTACGAAGGCTGAGAATGTCAGGGCCAGGTCTATTTCAGATGATGCGAGCAGGTTATAGAGGTTGTCTGATTCGAAGTCCCGGATGATGAGTTTCAGGTTGGGTGCCGCTGAGCGGATGGCGGATGTGAGCGAGGGCAGCACGGCTTTGATTGCATAATCGGTGGCACTGATGATGAAGGTGCCGCTGAGTTTTTCCGCACTGAAGTTCTTATCAGAAAACAGACCTTCCACTTCATTGAGGATGGTGTTGATCTTGTCTTCCATCTCTTCTGCCAGTGACGTGGGGACCACACCGCTACTGCTTCTGACGAACAAGTGGTCGTTAAAAATGATCCGCAATTTACGCAGCTGTTCGCTGATGGCTTGCTGGGTCAGGCCCATCTGAGCGGCAACCCGCGACAGATTCCTTTCCTGTAACAGCCCCTGAATGATCCGTAACTGCTTGATATCAATCTTGTTAATTTCGCTCATCGTCGTATTGCCTGCCGTTTTACAAAGGGGATACAAGTTCAAAAAAACATCATCATTAAAGATTGTATCACTAACAATTAAACCTTGTTTTTAATTGTATCACTGAATAAATACCATTGAATCCTGATTGAGTTAGCGGCTTTTAAAAAAACGGATTGCGTCAGTTGATTACCGGATTTTTACCAGCCTTGTTCCCGTTTTTATCAGGAGAAAATCATGAACCAGCCAGTTACCCCATTACAGAATGTACGGCCCCAGGCGAAATATCAGCTTTATATCGGCGGCCAGTGGGTAGACAGTGCCAGCGGGCGCACCATGCCCAGTGAAAACCCGGCAACCGGTGATGTGCTTAGCCAGATCCCGCTTGCGAACGCTGAAGATGTTGAGGCGGCCGTCAGCGCGGCGGAGAAAGGGTTTGCTCTGTGGCGTAAGACGTCACCGGTTGAGCGCCAGAATGCCCTTTTGAAAATTGCGGATCTGATGGAGGCCGAAAAAGAAAAGTTTGCGTGGCTGGAAGCGCTGGAAACCGGTAAACCGATTCGCGAAACCTCACTGATTGATGTGCCGCTGGCAATTGATCACTTCCGCTACTTTGCCGGCGTTATTCGCGCTCGGAGCGATGAGGCGGTGATGATTGATGATCAGACAATGAGCCTGGTGTTCAGCGAGCCGATGGGGGTTGTTGGTCAGGTGATTCCATGGAATTACCCGATCATGATGGCGGCCTGGAAGATTGCGCCGGCCATTGCGGCAGGTAATGCGGTGGTGATTAAGCCGTCTGAAATGACCTCTACCACGCTGCTTGAACTGACCAAAATTCTGGATCAGGTATTGCCGGCCGGTACGGTTAACGTGATTACCGGGGTTGGTCCGGAAGCCGGTCAGGCGCTGCTGGATCACCCGCGTATTGCCAAGCTGGCGTTCACCGGTTCTACGGGGATTGGCTACAACGTTGCCCGTGCGGCGGCTGAAAAGCTGATTCCGGCTACGCTGGAGCTGGGCGGTAAGTCTGCCAATATCATCTTCCCGGACGCCAACTGGGATAAAGCAATGGAAGGGGCGGCGCTGTCAATTCTGCTGAACCAGGGGCAGGTTTGTGAATCCGGTGCCCGTCTGTTTGTGCATGAAGATATTTATGACAAGTTCTTAGCAGAGCTGAAAACCCGCTTTGAGTCGGTGCAGGTGGGTGACCCGATGGATTTTGCGACCCAGATGGGCAGCCAGGCCAGCGAAGCACAGATGAACCGTATTCTGGGCTATATCGACATTGCGAAGAAAGAAGGCGCGCAGATTCTCACCGGCGGTAACCGTTTACTGAAACCCGGTCTGGAAAATGGCTACTTCATTGAACCGACCATTATCACCCATGCAAACAATTCCATGGAGATTGCCCAGCAGGAGATCTTCGGGCCGGTTGTTGTGGTGATTCCGTTCTCTTCTGAAGAGGAAGTGATTGGGCTGGCGAATGATTCTGACTACGGCCTGGCAGGCGGTGTCTGGACGCAGGATATTAACCGTGCCATCCGCGTGGCCCGGGCGGTTGAAACCGGCCGTATGTGGGTGAATACCTACCACGAGCTGCCCGCTCATGCACCGTTCGGCGGGTATAAGAAGTCCGGTATTGGCCGTGAAACCCATAAAGAGATGCTGGATGCCTATTCTGAGAAGAAGAACATCTTCATCAGCCTTAACGAAGGCGGTTACGGCCTCTTCTGATCTTTATTCAATTTTCTATTAATCCGGCCTGCGCATTGCGCGCAGGCCTGCAACGAAGTGATTTCAACATGCAGGAAAAAACATTATTCAGCGCGGTGACGCTGGGCCCTTATACCCTTAAAAACCGCATTGTGCTGCCGCCTCTGACCCGTTCCCGCAGCAGCCAGCCGGGCAATATTGCTAACCCTCTGATGGCGGAGTATTACGGCCAGCGCACCGGGGCCGGTTTTATGGTCACCGAAGGGACACAAATCGAACCCCGTGGGCAGGGGTATGCCTGGACGCCGGGTATTCATTCTGCCGAACAGGTCGAAGGCTGGAAGCATGTTACCCGGGCGGTGCATGACAAGGGCGGCATTATTTTTGCGCAGTTATGGCATGTGGGCCGGGTGTCTCATGAGACGCTGCAGCCGGATGGCGGTGCACCGGTCGCGCCTTCTGCAATCCGCGCGGATGCGGTGAAGGTATTCATCGAGACGGGGCCAGGCGAAGGTGCTTTGGCAGATCCGAGTGAACCGCGGGCGCTGACCACCGCTGAAGTTAAAGCGCTGGTGCAGTTGTATGCACAGGCCGCCCGCAATGCTCTGGAAGCCGGGTTTGACGGGGTTGAGCTGCACTGTGCCAACGGCTATCTGATCAACCAGTTCATTTCTGAACATACTAATCAGCGGACGGATGAGTATGGTGGCAGCCTGGAAAACCGCCTGCGTTTCCTGCGTGAAGTGGTGGCGGCCGTGGCGGAAGTGGTAGGGCCACAGCGCCTGGGTGTTCGTTTTGCGCCCCTGTTTGAAAGTACCGATGAAGACCGGGTGTATCTGGGACTGGTGGAAAGCGATCCGCATACCACGTATCTGGAAGCGGTTCGTTTACTGAACCGGGCGGGCATTGCGTATTTATCACTGGCAGAGGCTGACTGGGATAACGCGCCGGATCTGCCGGAAGATTTCTATGCCGCGGTACGGGAGAACTTTTCTGGCACGATTATGTATGCCGGTAAGTACAGCGCGGAAAAAGCCCGCCGGGTACTGAGTAAAGGTTACGGGGATATTTTCGGCTTTGGCCGTCCGTTCATCGCGAATCCGGATCTGCCGGAAAGAATCCGCAACGGCTGGAGCTTAAATCAGGTTGACCCGGCCACCATGTACGGCGGCACTGACAGGGGCTATACGGATTATTCCCTGTATCAGCAGGATTAACGTCAGAAATGACGGCTGTGTTCCCTTTGCCAGGGAAGGCTTTTTTATTCGCAGGAGTTTTGTATGAAAGTTTTAGTTTCCTATAACCCGGGTGATGATTCTGTTCTGGGGGAAGTCCCGGTGACTGATGCGGGTGATTACCAGCGGGTGCTTAAGCAGGCCCGTCAGGCGAGTATTGGTTGGCAGGCAATGCCGATGGACAACCGGGTTGCACTGATCCGGGAGGCTTTCGGATTGGTGGATGGGTACAGTGATAACCTGGCGCGTCTGCTGAGCCGTGAGATGGGTAAAGATCTCCGCCGTTCTATGGGGGAAGTTAAAGGCGCGGTTTACGGTGCAGGGGTGATTGCCGGTAATGCCCGGCAGGCGTTGCAGCCAGAGCCGGTCAGCGCCCGGGAACGTGTTGAGTATCAGCCGCTGGGGGTCTGTGGCGTAATTTCACCCTGGAATTACCCGTTGGCGATGGCGGTTAATCTGATGGTTCCCGCACTGGTGGCGGGGAATGTGGTGATCTTTAAACCGTCTGAAGAAACCCCTTTGATCGCGGATCATGTGGTGCAAATCCTTAATCAGGTATTGCCAGACAATGTGTTGCAGATTATCCACGGTGACGCTGAGGTGGGCCGGATGCTGGTGGACAGTGACATTGATATTGTTGCTTTTACCGGTTCACGGCGGGCGGGTAAGGAGATCATGCAGAGTGCTGCTAAGCGTCTGACCCGGCTGGTGATGGAGCTGGGCGGTAATGATCCGATGCTGGTTCTGAATGATGCCGATCTGCAGTCAGCGGCCCGGTTTGCGGTTGCCAGCAGTTTCGAAAATGCCGGTCAGATGTGTACCTCAACCGAACGGATCTATGTGGATAGCCGTGTTGCTGAAACCTTCGAGCAGCAGGTGGTTGCTATTGCCCGGCAGTACAGTGTTGGGCAGTGGAATACCCCAAGGGTGAATATCGGGCCGATTATTAACAGCCGTCAGCATCAGAAGATTACTGAACATATCAGTGATGCAGTAGAGAAGGGGGCGCGCCTGTTATTGGGTGAAACGGCTCCGGCAGGGCCTTTTATCCCTCCAACCGTGCTGGCGGATATCACCCCGCAAATGCTCACCGAGCAGGAAGAGACGTTCGGGCCGGTGGTGGCCATCAGCCGGTTCAATGATCTTGATGACGCCGTGGCCAGAGCGAATGCCAGTGACTATGGCCTTGGTGCTGTGGTGTTTGGCGGGGAAGACGCCGCTGCTGTTGCCAGCCGTTTGCAGGCGGGCATGGTGGCGGTTAATCAGGGGGTGGGTGCCGGCGGTGACAGCCCCTGGGTTGGAGCCAAGCAAAGCGGTTTTGGTTTTCATGGTTCAGCAGCCGGGCATCGTCAGTTTGCGCAGCTGCGGGTAATGAGTCTCTGAACACAGGGACGGTTAATCGCGCCACACAAGGGTGGCGCAGTGGAGTATGTTATGAATGATACTGCAACAGACAGCAGCGGCCAGGTAACGGCCGGGTTTTATGTGGTGGCCCGGGAACCGGGGGCGGAGAATCCGTCGTTACCGACCTGGGGCAATGAGTCGTTAAACCCGCTGGCGTTGGACAACAATTATCAGGGAGATGTTATCCGCAAAGATCTGGCGGCAGTGCCTGGCGGTTTCCAGCTGCTGAATGTGTTTTCTGCCGAAGAATGCCAGCGGTTCATTGAGCTGACCGAGCAACTGGAATATCTGCCGGATGCCCCCGTGTCGCTGCCACGTCGGGTGCGGCATAACGACAATGTTACCTGGGTGGTGGATACCGCCACTGAGGAACTGATCTGGCAACGGGTAAAATCACTGTTCCCCCCGGAAGCGATTTATGATGACCGCGAAGCGCTGGGGCTGAATGCCCGGTTTCGTTTCTACCGGTATCAGCAGGATGATTTCTTCCGCCCGCATATTGACGGCGACTGGCCCGGCAGCCGGATTGTTGACCGGGAATTAATCACCAATGCTTACCCTGATCGCTGGAGCCGGATGACGTTTTTGATTCTGCTAAGCGATGATTTCCTGGGTGGCAGCACTCAGTTTTGGGTGGATAAGAACAACCCCAGGTTACCGGCAACGAATGCCAGTGATGCGCATTTGGTGGATGTCCGTACTCCCCGTGGCGGTGTGCTGTGTTTCCCGCACGGTACTCATCCGCTCCATTGCCTGCACAGTTCTGAGCCGATTCTCAAGGGTGTTAAGTACATCATCCGTACGGATGTTCTGTTCAGTCTGTAAACGGGGGAGTTGATTATGTTGCAGTATTTATATGACCGGCAGCATCGCCATGCAACCTGGCTGGAGCTGTTTTTCGACCTGGTCTTTGTCGCGGTGCTGGGGGTTGTTGCCCATGATCTGGCGTATACTCACGAAGGGCATATCAGCCTGGAGCAGTTGCTGAAGTTTGCGCTGGTGTTTATCCCCGTCTGGTGGATCTGGATGGGGCATACCCTGTTTGCCAATATTTACGACAGGGATGACCGGCAGCACCGGGTGATTACGTTGCTGATTATGGCCTGCATCGTGGTGCTATCAATCTTCAGTAAGAAGGTGCTGGCCGGTGACTTTGTGTGGTTTGTGCTGGTGTATTTTGTTATCCGGCTGTTTATTGCCGGGCTATACCTGCTTGAGCTGGCCTCCGGTCAGCCACATCACCGGGCAATTATTTTGCCCAAGGCTGGCATGATCACGGTAGGCGCGATGATTAGCCTGAGTGCTGTCTGGTTGCCGGATAATTACAAATATCTGCTGTTTTACGGCGGTATCTTACTGGATATGCTGGGGCAGCTGTGGATCCGCAAAAGCAATAAACGCCACAGCAAAACTGATTTGCGCCACTTTGTAGAGCGCATGGGCTTACTGTCGATCATTATTCTGGGTGAGTCAGTCATTGTGATGGTGGCCAGCTTGCCTGAGGCGACAGGTGACAGCCGGGGAATCTTCAGTGCGGCGGTCAGCTTTGTGTTGCTGGGGGCTGTCTGGTGGATCTACTTTGACAGTTTTCCCATGCTGGAACGCGCCCGGCGACTGGTGTCCGGTAATGTGCTGATTTATTCGCACTTACTCCTGTGTACCGGGTTACTGATTCTGGCGAACCTGATTCAGCATGCAATTCTGAATGATCTGGACCGCGCCACTTTCAGCTTGTTTGCGATCAGCGGGTTGTCTTTGTTTTATCTGGGTAAGCAGATTCCCTACTGGGTTGGCTTTCCACCCTGGCGTTTGCGTATCCTGCTGAATACCGTGATCTGCATTGGCTGTACTGTATTCAGCGTACTGCTGGCAGACATTGCCCAGGCCTTAATTGGCATGACAGTGGGAATGCTGGTGTACGTCTGGATGACTCTGCGTTATGTGGTGACCGTCGATGTCAGTGAGTATTTACTGAAGGAATAAACCCCACCGCTCAGGGATGAGCAACGGATGACGGTTGTGATTCAGGTAATGGCTGTCGCATCAAAGGCCCTGAACAGAAGCGGCCGGTTACTTTGCACATTCATCGTGACGACCGTTCCATCCACCCATCACCGGTATGATACAAGGTGTATTCCCGCCTTCCGGTTTTCCTCTGAAAGTTCGGTTATCCGACGCTTTGGATATCCGGGGAGTGCGCAGATGTTATATCGGCCCGTCTGTCTCATTAAGCATGGCTTTTAACCATCAAGGGGACGCGTACCTGTGAGGCAGAATCCGGGACTCGGAGTATTGTTAACCCGGTTAGCCAGGTGTCAGATAAGACTGGGAATTGCCTGCTTACAGATACAGGGCAGGGGGGAAGCAGGTACTGCGCCGTTAAACGGGCAACAGTACCTGAGCAGGGTTACAGCAGTGCAATAAATTCATCCACTTTTTCTTCCGGCGTTGCCCAACCGGTGACCAGCCGCACCACCGAGCTGTCGGCAGTTTTGCGGCTCCATACGTAGAAATCGAACTTCTCTTGTAAACGGGTAATCAGTGCATCCGGTAACACGGCGAAGATCTGATTGGTTTCGGTATCGGCTTCCAGTTGAAGGCCGTGACTTTGCAGGCCTGCAGAGAGCCTTTTGGCCATCTTATTGGCATGTTCTGCCAGCTCGAAATAGAGGTTATCTTTAAACAGTTCGACAAACTGAATGCCGAGTAACCGGCCCTTGGATAACATGCCTCCCCGTTGTTTCACGTTGAAGGCGAAGTCTTCTGCCAGCGCGGGATTATTAATAATGATTGCTTCTCCGATGAGTGCGCCGTTCTTGGTGGCACCCAGCGAAAACAGATCAGTCAGTTGGGCAATGTCCTGCAGGCTAAGATCATTCTTTTCAGCTGTTAAGGCGGTTGCCAGACGGGCGCCGTCAAGAAACAGGAAAAGATTATTCTCCCGGCAGAATTCAGAGATCGCCGTTAATTCCTGCTTACTGTAAAGCGTACCCAGCTCAGTGGCGTTGGAAAGATACACCAGTTTTGGTTTCACCATATGAGGCACGTGAGCATGATCAGTCAGCACCTGCTCCAGTTGCTTGACGGTAATTTTACCCTGCTGATTGCTGACATTGATGATCTTATGTCCGGTCGCTTCAATGGCCCCGGTTTCCCGTACCACGATATGACCGGTATCTGCAGATACGACAGCTTCGTAGGGGCGCAGGCAGGAAGACATGATGATAATGTTGGCCAGGGTCCCGCCTACCACCAGATACACTTCAGACTGTTCAGCATTAATATCCCGTTTAATCAGTTGCTTAGCCTTACTGGTGTACTCATCGTGTCCGTAAGCGGTTTGCTGGATGAGATTGGTATTCGCCAGGGCGCTTAGAATATTCGGATGACAGCCTTCGCTGTAGTCATCAAGAAAACTGTATTTAGTCATAGTTCTTGCCGTATAGGTTGTTCAGTAAGCTTACTATAAAAGGTTGCTGTTGCAGGGGCTTGTAAAATATTGCAATACATATACGTATGGGGCCAGATGATTTATTCAGATTGATTAATAACGCAATGGCGGTGACTTTTTACGGTGTTTTTTTAGTCTGTATTGCGGGGTCGTTAGTCATATTGGCGGGGTTTTATGCTGGATTGCGTTTTACTGTTATATGGAGATCTTTTATCAGGCGTGGGGCGTTTGTGATCATCGATTTTGTACCCTATGGTATTAAAAAATCAATCAGAGGTAGTTAAAGAAATGTTTTTAAGAGCCCTGGCAGTCGCCGCCACTTTGTTTATGCTGTCTGCGAATGCATACAGTAAAGTCAGTCTCAGTGAGTTTGTTGGCACGAAAGAGTTAGTTAATTCTTTTCTTGTTGATGATGGTAAAGATTCACTATTGATTGATGCGCAGATTGATAATGAAAATGCAAAGGAACTTGTAAAGGTTATCGAAAAATCCAATACGAATTTAAAGTATATTTTTGTTACCCATTCTCATCCTGACCATTATATGGGGTTGGCGTATATTCTGGATATGTATCCTCAGGCGCAGGTCCTGGTGGCCAACGAGGATATTAAAAACAGCATTATCGCTAATACAGTATTTATGCAGGAAAATGGCTTTTTGTCAGTGCCTGAAATGCATACGGATAAGTTCGACTATGAAGCAGCACTTGAGGTGATGAAGGGGAATAAGATTTATTTTCCGTCAGGTACGGCTTTACTTGTACAGGATGACTATCTGTCCAGTGAGACGGGATTTATTTCGACGCTGTACAGCCCTGATCTGAATGCTTTGTTTGCTTCAGATTTAGCCTACAACAAGGTTTTCCCGTGGTTGGGTGAGTGGATGGGCGCACCGGTAGGGAATCAGGAGATCACTAACTGGAAATTTAATCTGGAAATCATGGAACGTCGCTGGGGTGAGCTGAAGCCTGTTGTCTATGCCGGTCATGGTGAGGCTGGCGGTTTTGAAATCTTTGCTGATTTAATTGAGTACATGGAGATTTTCCAGTTTGTTGTGCGTACTTCAGGCAGCTTTGAAGAAGCATACAATAAGTTGGAACTGTTGTTTCCTGAATACAGTGAAGCAGAGCTGTTCCTGAATTTTTCTCTGAAAAATCATATACCCGGTAAGTAATACGTCTGTTGAGTCCCGTTGTTATGTCAGATGATTTGATTTTTAAAAGTCAGCGTCCCGCTACCCTGAAAGGCTGTAAGCGTAAGTTACAGATCATTGAGGTAGCTGAAAACCTGATGCATCAGCGGGGCTTTAAAGCAGTGAGTCTGGATGATGTTTTTTGTGCGGCTGATGTCACTAAGAGTCAGTTCTATTATTACTTTTCCGGTAAACAGGCGCTGGTTGATGAGGTTTTGTTCAGCTATAACCGGCGTTTTTTACCCGCCCGCTGTTTGCCTCTGGACAGTTGGGAAAAATTGCAGGAATGGTTTGATTATCTTAATGAAGCCAGCCGTAGCAGTGGTACAGCCCGCAGTTGTCTGCTGGGAATGTCAGTGGCTGAGGCGATGAGCCCGCCGCTCAGTTGTCGCCAGGCATCTGATCTGGACGCCTCAGTATTCGGGGCGGTTATCCGTGAGTTAAATGCCGGTTTTAGAGCCATGCAGCGCGCAGGTGAGTTTCCGTCTTCTGTGAATACTTACTCCCTGGCGGTGTTTTGTCTCGCCTGTATCCAGGGGGCTGCGCTGACCGTTAAAGCGTCCCGGGGTGGATATCTGCTTAAAGACAGCCTGGAGCATTTAATGGGCTATCTGCGTCAACCGGTGAAAATTCAGGGTGTTTTTTCTGAGTAGTCATTTGTTTTCAGTTTTTAGTGCTGAGAGTATTTTTTATTCTGTTCTTTGGTGATGAGTTTCAGTTGCTGGGTGTTTTCGGCAACGATTCGCAATCCTGTATTTTGTCATTCTGATACCATTTTTAAGTGTTGATATTGGTTTCCTGGTGCTGAAAAAAACGTAGTTTCAGGTTGGGAGGTATCGCTGGTTTCTGGGTAACTCCAGTTCAACAGGCCTTAGGGTCTGTTGCATATTTCCTGAGCATTTTTGAATGTTTTTAACCAATGATCTGAGAGAAACAGAAATGACTTTGGAGATGTGTTTATGCTGTATACCTTGCTCAAAATTCTTTTGGTGATTCATCTGGCCGGGGTAATTCTGGGATTTATCGGTGGCCGGGTACATGGTGCGCTAATTAGCTGGTTAGAAACAGCTCCGGCAGACACTGCCGAAATTCTCTGGCGCTATGAGAAGAGCGCTTCTTATATGGCGTTTTTAGGGACTTCCTTACTGATTATCACCGGTATTTTAATGCTGGTGTATAAGTGGGGCGGCCTTGCTGGTCAGGATTGGTTATTCTGGGTGAAGATGGTGTTGGTGGCTGCGGTGGGCGGTGCCGAAATTGTTCGCCATATTACTGCCGTGAAATGGCGTCAGGGTGATCAGTCAATGCTTGCCTGGACTAAAAACTCGGGTAAGTTTTCCGGTATTGCAGCCGTGCTGACGGTTATTGTCGGTGTGTTTAATTTTAATTAAATGAGTTGAATTCATAAGCAGTCATACATTTATGGCTGCTTTTTTTTGCGTTTTATAAAGAGGTTTTTATAGGTTCTTAATCCGGATCATAGAGGTGGCAATTTGATTGACTTATATGTCTTATATTTAGTGTTCTGTGTTTTTTTTTATATTTTTTAAGGTCGCATTAGCAACCCGATGCTAATAACTAGGTGGTAGTATTTTTCCCTGTCAGGTGAACGGTTTTACCTTCTTATCTGATTATTTAACTAACTCACAATCATGAGTTTGGTTGGCGATACAATAAAAAACTGGAGCTATTTATGCTTGCTAATAAAATAAAAAATGCGGCCGTCGGTTTAGGCTTTTCTGCTGCTTTAACCCTGTCTTCTGGTGTTACCTATGCGGAAGAAATGATTTTGGCTCACCCGATGCCAGCTGAGCATATTTTTGATCATACCTCGCAGATCTTTACCAAGAAACTTGCCGATCTGAACGGTGATGATATTTCTGTTAACTACCAGCCTGGTGGTGCCCTTGGTGACTGGACTTCCCTGTTTGAGCAGACAATACAGGGTGAGATTCCAATGACGATGACGTTTGCTTCGAGTGAATTTGATCCCCGGCTGAATATCTTCATTCTTGGATATATTTCAGATAACTGGGATACCGCTAAGTCATTATATGGCCCTCAGGGTGCCATGATGGATGTGTATAACGATATCTATGCTGACCTGAATATGAAGCTGCTGGCGATTTTGCCGTCGGACTTCGGAGGGGTGGCAATCCGTAAAGGGGTAGGCGCTGTACCTGTCAATTATCCTCAGGATGGTGAAGGTCTGAAGATTCGCGTACCGCCTATTTCTCTGGCGCAAAAACGGTTCGAACTGCTGGGATTTGATCCGATTCCAATGGCCTTCTCTGAACTTTATACCTCGTTACAGTTAGGGGCTGTGGATGGCCGTTCTTTTGGTCCTCCGTCTGAAATCTGGCAGATGCGCGATGTGCTGGAGACCTACATCTTTACTAAGGATGTCTTTGAACACGGTTTCTGGCTGGTGAATCTGGACTGGTGGAATGACCTGAACAGTGAGCAACAGGCGAACATTCAGGGAGCGGTTGATCATTCTGTTGAATGGGCCTGGCAGGAAGCACGTAACCTGAGTGACAAGACTCTGGCAGACATTGAAAGCTATGGCATCGATGTGGTCGAGTTGTCACCGGAGCAACTGGAAAATACCAAGGCGCTGCTGCGTGAGGAAGAGTGGTCCTGGTTGCAAAATGAAACTGACGCGGCCTTTGTGGCCGGTGTACGTGAGAAAATAGCTGCGAAGTAACCAACCTGTGTGAAGTCGGGGCGCTGGCCCTGACTTCCCCGTTAGTTGAAAGGTATGAATCATGTTGGTTATTTTTCTTAAAAAACTTGATGTCAGGCTGGCGCAGTTCCTTCGTTACAGTGTTGTGGTATTAAGCCTGCTGCTGGCGGCGCTGATGTTTACTGCTGTTATTCTGCGGTATGTCCTGAGCGCGTCTTTTCCTGAAGTTGAAGAGTTGAGTGTTCTGGTGGGCCTGTGGCTGTACTTCTTTGCGATGATTATTGTTACCCGTGAGCGTAGCCATTTGCACGGTGGGATCGCGGATCTGCTGAATATGAGCGATAAGTTAAGGGCTGGCATTCAGTATATGAATTACCTGATCGCGTTTGCGCTTACCTCTGCTTTTGCTTTTTATACCGTCAAGTATCTTCTCTTCACCATGAAAATAAACCGTACCAGCACCAGTTTGCAGTGGCCAACGGCTATTTGGGTGTCTGCTGCTGTATTTGGTTTTCTGTTGATGGCGATGTATCTGAGCAGAGAGTTATTCAGCTTCCGATTTAAAGTGGGTGATTACGACTATAAGTCGCCGCATCCTTCTAAAGATAAACCGTTAGGGGAGCTGTGATGCTGGTACTGAGCCTGACACTGTTATTTATTGTTGTTTTTCTATTGCTGGGTATGCCGGTTGCCTACGTGTTCGGTATTGGTTCATTAGGTTTTGCCTTGCTGGCCGGAAAGAGTCTGGGGTATTTGGTGCCTCATGCGTTCTGGCAACTGGGCAGTTTTGCCTTATTGTCGCTGCCGTTGTTTATTATTTCCGGTGCGCTGATGGGGGCCAGTGGGATATCAGACCGGCTGGTGAATTTTATTAATTCCATCGTAGGTTCGATTCGGGGTGCGCTGGGGGCGGTAACCATTATTACCTGCGCGCTGTTCGGGGCCATCGCCGGTTCCGGTGCGTCTGCAATTGCTGCTATCGGGTCGATTATGATTCCGAAGATGGTGCAGCAGGGGTATCCCCGGGGATACGCAACGGCACTGGTTGGCTGTTCTTCGGTACTGGCGTTGTTGATACCGCCAAGCGTGCCGATGATCGTATTTGCCCTGGCGGGCGGTTTGTCTGTGGCGGCGGCATTTTTATCGACGATCCTGCCGGGCATCATGATTGCCCTGATTTACTGTGTGATCAACTTCATCTATGTACGCAGGCTGCCGGGTGTTAAAGCGGATGTGAAACTTGAGCCCGCTGAGCGGCGCAAGTTAGTGTTCAGCTCCACCCGTAAGGCCAGCTGGGCGCTGATGATGCCCGTTATTATGCTGGGTGGCATTTATGGCGGCGTGTTTACGCCAACAGAGGCGGCAGCAGTGGCGTTAATTTATACGCTGCCGGTGGGCTTTTTCATCTATAAAGGGCTGAATTTTAAAACCGCGTCTGATGCCATCGTGAAGGGGGTGATCAGTATCGGTGCGATTGTGACGATGATCTTTTTCCTGTTCATCATGAGCCGGGCAATGATACTCGAACAGGTCCCTCAGCAGTTGTCGGCGTTCCTGTTGTCATTGTCTGATAATAAGATCTTTATCCTGTTGCTGATTAACCTGGTGCTGATTCTGATCGGGATGCTGGTGGATGATGTTTCCGGCAGTATTTTGGCCTCGATTATTCTTTTACCGGTTGCGACTGATCTGGGGATTCACCCGATCCATTTTGCTGCGATTGTCGGAACAAACCTGGGGCTTGGCAATATAACGCCCCCCTGTGCCCCCTTATTGTATATGGCCGGGTCTGTGGGTAAGGCGCAGATAAATGAATACCTGGCACCGACGCTGAAGTTTTTATTGCTGGGGCATTTACCGATTGTCCTGCTGGTTACCTTCGTACCTGATTTGGCGCTCTTCCTGCCACGGCTGTTACTGGGATTGGAATGATCAATTCATAACGCTTCTCACTCGATGCTGTCCAAGCATTTTTGCCCTCGTAAGAGGGCTTTTTTTTGTCTGCAATCGGGCGTGTGTTTTTTCTGATAAATCTTGGTTGTCTGCTAAAAGTCAGCCGTTTAGAGGTGCAGTACGCAAACGGGACAAAGCACTGTTTTGGTATATTCAAATCAGGATGAATGCACGGATTTCTTAGGCTTCCTGAGTTTGGAAGGTGTTGCGCGTGCCCTGTAACACCTTGTGTCAAAAGAAAATTATACAGGCTGATTATGAATAACAATTTATTAGTGAATTATGAGTATCGCGGTGCCCGTTATATCGGCATAACTAAGGGGGAGGGGATTGTATGTGTGGATCAGCATTCCGGTTATTCCAGCGATAGACATCCGTTCCTGAGTGCCGCATTACGTAATGAGTACCTCAGTGTTGCGGCCAATAATGATATTGATCATGAGCTGCAGGATGTCACTCTGTTGCCGCCGGTTGAGCACTCTCAACGGGTGATCTGTGTTGGCCTTAACTACGGCAAGCATGTGCAGGAAACCGGCCGCAGTCACGGTGATTATCCGGTGCTGTTTACCCGTTTTGCCTCTACTCAGGTGGGGCATGGCCAGCCTTTGTTGGTGCCTGAACAGAGTGATGAACTGGATTTTGAAGGTGAGTTGGCACTGGTGATCGGTAAGGGCGGACGCCGCATCAGTCAGCAGCAGGCGTTTGAGCATATTGCCGGTTACAGCTGCTATAACGATGCGACGGTACGCGACTGGCAGTTCCATACACATCAGTACACTGCGGGTAAAAACTTTCCGGCTACCGGTGGCTTCGGGCCCGGTCTGATGCCGGTAGAGTGTGTGCCTGAACTGGCGCAGCTGGAAATCAGAACTGAGCTGAACGGGGTGGTGGTTCAGCAGGCTAAGCTTGGTGAGATGCTGTTTCCGGTGGAACGGATTATCGAATACGTGTCTGCTTTTACGGACTTATCGCCGGGCGATGTAATTGTTACCGGGACCCCGGGTGGCGTAGGTTTCAAGCGCGAGCCGAAACTGTTCATGAAGGACGGAGATACCGTCAGCGTATCTGTCAGTGGCATTGGTGAGCTGGTGAATCCGGTAAGAAAAGAACAGCTGTAAGGAGTATTGCTTATGATTATTGAGCAGCGTACCTACCGTTTAAAGCCTGGGGCTGTGCCTGAGTTCTTACGTATTTATGGCAGTGAAGGTTATGAGCTACAGAAGTCTTTACTGAAAAATCCTGTGGGCTACTACTACACCGAAATCGGTGGCGTGAATGAAGTGGTTCATATGTGGGCGTATGAAAGTTTTGCCCGGCGTGAAGAACTGCGTGCAGACTTGCTTGCTCATCCTGAGTGGCAGGCATTTCTGGGTAAGGTTGGCCACTTGCTGGATCAGATGGATAACAAAATTCTGCGCCCGGCAGCATTTTCGCCGTTACCACAACTGAAAGATTAATGTTGTAAATGGAGGGCCGGAGATTGCCGGCCCATTACCTGAAGTCTGTATGGCTCAGAGTGGGATGGATGTGCTGTATTTCACCGGTTTCATGGTGATGGTCGTCTGAATGTTTTTGACGCCTTCGATCAGTGTCAGCTTATCCATCAGGAAGGTTTGGTAGCTGTCTATACTCTGCGCCACAATTCTTAAAATGTAGTCGTACTTGCCAGTCACCAGGTAGCATTCCATTACTTCCGGGTAATTCATGATGGCGTCTTCAAAGTGTTTGACGGATTCTTTGGTTTGTTTATCCAGGGCGACATTCGCGTAAATGCTGATCGGGAAACCGACTGCCGCAGGCTCTACCAGTGCGACGTATTCTCGTATGATGTTGGTGTCTTCGAGGTGCTTTACCCGGCGGGAACAGGGGGATTGTGATAAGCCTATTTCGTCGGCAAGATCTTTGTTTTGTTTTTTTCCGTCCTTTTGCAGTCTCCTGAGTATTTCCTTGTCAAATTTATCAATGCTCATTATGTGCTCCGAAATATAACTGATAAGTAAACTAACCCCATGATTTCATGGGGTTAGCCTTTTTGCTAGCTTTCCGAGGATAGCTTACCGACAGTATCTTCTGTGTGGTAGGACGGAATCTCGTCGTAATGAGGGCCGTCGTATATTTCCAGCATCAGGCAGTCTTCAATCGCCCTGGTCGGGCCGTGATAGGAGCCCTTTGGGTTCCAGTAAAAACTGTTGCCCTGCAGGATCAGGCTGTCCGGCTCCAGGTATTCGTAGGTACCTTTGACGCAGTACATGAACTGGTTCGAAGCGTGTTTGTGACGTACCGGGATACCCGCGCCCTTAGGGATGTCCAGCAGGGAGATGCTGGCACCGGTCTCAGGGTTTTCATACAGCGTGTTTACCCGCACACCGCCGGTTTTTTCTAATAAAACCCAGTTTTCTTCCGGTGGGCTGACAATCAGTGTTTCTAAGCTCTTAGTAATATCGCTCATTTCAGGCTCCTTATACAGACTGGCCAATCGCCGCTACTGCGCTGATTTCAATAAGGCATTCAGGATCAACCAGCCGGGTCACTTCAACCATAGCAGACGCCGGAGGATTTTCCGGGAAGTACTCTTTGCGCACGGCATGGGTTGTCTTGAATTGGGTAACGTCGGTGGCATAGACGGTGACATTCACTATGTCTTTCAGGCTGCCGCCGGCCGCTTCAACAGCGGTTTTCAGGTTTTCACAGATTTGCCGGGTCTGAGCGGGCATGTCGCCTTTACCAACAACCTCCCCCTGTTTATTGCGGGCGGTGACGCCGGAGATATACAGGTGTTTACCTGGCTCCGACATAACGGCTGTTGTCCATACGCCGAAAGGTGCTGACATCTCTTCTGGATTGATATGTGTAATGGCCACGTGAGTGCTCCTGTTGATTTGTTAACGGAGAGTTTTGCTCTACTGATGATGCTTGCATCATGTAAAAATATTATGATATGTTTTGTGATATATCAAGTGATATGAAATTTAGGCGGGCACAACTGGATAGTTGGATGAACTACAGTTACAGAATTGATGCTGGCCGGAGAGACAGAAATGAACAAAATTTCCACCCTGGGGCCCCGGGGTACTTTTTCAGATGCTGCCACGATGAACTATATGCAGCGCGCGGATGAACGGTCGGAGCCGGTGTATTTCCGGTCGATCAAGAGCGCACTGTGTGCAATCGGTGAAGAGTGCGATCTGGGGGTAATTCCGGTGGAAAATTTTTCAGAGGGCTATGTGTCGATTGTGCTGGATCATCTGGTTGCAGCACCGCTGATCATTCTTGGGGAAATTTACCAGAGCGTAAAATTTTCTTTCATCAGTAAAGAGAAAGATCTGGCTGCGATAAACCAGCTGTATGCACAGTTTGTGGCTAAAGGGCAGTGTGTGGATTTCATTGCATCGCTGGGTGAGATTAATGTCATCAATACTGACAGTAATATTTACTCACTGGAAATGTTGCGGGATAACAGCCATGGCTGCGGGGCGATTGTACCGGCGGGGAGTTTTGATCCTGCTGATTATCCGACGGTGATTGAAGATGTGGGGGATTTCAGTGACAACCAAACCCGTTTTCTGGTGCTGGGTAACGCTGATCAATACCCCCAGGTAAGCCATGCTGCTGAGAAGACCAGCATTATTATTCTTGATCATAATGATTACGCCGGGCTGTTGTGCGAGGTGCTGAAACCGATGGCAAAGCGGGGCATTAATCTGACCAGTATTGTTTCCAGACCCACCCGTAAGATGTTTGGTAAGTATTATATTTTTATCGATTTTATTGGCTCTCTTGCTGATCTTAAGGTGCAGGAGGCGTTGGCCGAAATGCGCAAAATCTCGACAGTGAAACTGTTGGGCTCCTATCGGAAAATCTATTAATTGGTAGCAGTAATTATGAAGCTTTATGCAATTAACGGTGCCTGTTCACAGGCAGTCAGAATTACCCTTAATGAACTGGGCGTTGATTATCAGGTTGCAGATGTTGATCCGGGATCAAAGCTAACCGGCGAAGGTGAAAATTATCTGGATATTAATCCTAACGGTTATGTGCCAGCGCTTGTCGCTGAAGATCATGGTGTGCTGACAGAAGTGCCGGCTATTTTGCAGTATCTGGCAGATGCATATCCGCAGGCTGAGCTGATTGCCGAGAACGGTAGCTGGGAGCGTTACCAGCAGCAGGCCATGCTGAACTTTTTATCTTCTGAATTACATAAAGCGTTCTCGCCATTTTGGTACCAGCCGGACATGACCTGGCAGGAACGCAGCAGTGCCTTGGATAAGCTGAAACGCCGGCTTGATTATATTGATGCTGTTCTGGCTGATGATACAGTGTTCTTACACGGTGAAAAGCTAACGGTTGCCGATATCTATGCGTATGTGATTATCAGCTGGACCCGGCATCATGATATATCCATTACGCCCTGGCAGAATATCTGTCGCTTTATGGAGTCTCATGCTAACCGCCAAAGTTTTTCTGCTGCGGTTGCCGCTGAAACTGCCGGCTGAACACCGGAAGGGCTCAGGACCGTTGAGTGACTTATGCAATGGCCTGGGGGATAATGCCTCGTTTTTTAATTACTCAGGTGCTGATTTTGGCTGCTGCAAAGAACAAAGTGTCTTTAACCGATCAGGTTTATGAAAATATTAAATGGAAGATCCTTTCAATGGAATTCGCGCCGGGTGCGTATCTGAATGAACTGGAACTTT
The DNA here is from genome assembly GCF_024347195.1 of Aliamphritea hakodatensis. Taxonomy (NCBI): domain Bacteria; kingdom Pseudomonadati; phylum Pseudomonadota; class Gammaproteobacteria; order Oceanospirillales; family Oceanospirillaceae; genus Aliamphritea; species Aliamphritea hakodatensis. Next base: position 3,711,044 of record NZ_AP025281.1, on the reverse strand, counting down.
GCAGCCAGCTTGGGTATACCCGGGCGCCGGTACATCATGCGTTGCAGCGTCTCAAATATGATGGGCTGGTGGATATCATTCCCCGTAAAGGCGTTGTAGTTAAAGCGCTGACGCCTAAAGATATTGAGAACTTGATTGAAGCACGGTTACCCTTGGAAGTGGCCATGGTCGCCTGTGCGGCTGAACGTGCGACTGAAGAGCAGTGTCAGGCACTGCAGGAAATTTTACAGCAGGCTTATGCCCTGATTGAAAATAATGATCAGCAGGGGCTTATTCGTCTGGACCGGGATTTTCATACCTCTCTGGCGCAGATGACCGGTAACGATTTCTTTGTTGACCTGGTGGGCAATCTGCACCAGCGGTCGACCTTACTCTGGCATTTTTCTGTCTCGGACAAGCAAACTTATGTGGCAGTACAGAAACAGCACGAAGCCATCGCGGATGCTGTGTGCCGAAGAGATCAGGCTGCTGCTGTGGCGGCGATTACCCAGCATCTGAAGTATTTTTCTAAACACTGAAACATAACCGAATGTCTTTGCCGGTGCTGCTCAGCTGTATTGCAGTTTCGGCAAAAAAATTTAGCTGATTTTTTGATATATCACTTAATATTTTAATGGTGTTTTCAGCGCCAGACTCAAAGCAGATATTTTCCGGGAGGCTGTTATGCAGGGTGATTTCTTACGGCTGACGACCGATGTAAAGCGATTCTCCGACGCGCTCGAGAAGCAGCTGTGTACCGCTTTGCATCAGCAGAACATTCATTTATCTCTGAATGCGCTCAATCTGTTGTTAGTACTGCGCAGAGAACCCGCACTGTCGGTGATTGAACTGGCGGGAAAACTTAATATCAGCCATGCCGCAGTGAGCAAATTACTGAAGCAGTTACGCCGGCAGCAATTCATTGAGCAACGTACGGTCGGCACTGATAAACGTCGCAACGAAGCTTTTCTCAGCCTTCGTGGAGAGCAACAGCTTGCTGCTGCCCGCCAGATTTTAGGGCAGCTGAATTCTGACGTGCGGTTTAACAACATCTGTATCGAGGGCATGGAATTGCTCAGCGAAGGCGGATGCCGGCACGTTTTTCAGCAACATTTTTGTAAAGAGGATACGTGATGAAACTCTGTCATTTAATCATTGGTCAGCGGGTTTTCAGAAAAGCAGTCATTGCAATGTTGGTCGGGCAGATGGCATGGCATGTATCTGCCGGGGACGCTGTGCAGGGCAAGCTTAAATCCGTCAGTTGCTGGGGGTGTCATGATCAGTCCGGTATTTCCGCTAATCCAGCTTTTCCTAACCTGGCAGGACAAAAGCCTGTTTATCTGATGAAAGCTTTACAGGATTATAAACAGGGTAAGCGCTCAGACGGGATGATGAACAGCGCTGCAGCCAGATTATCAGATGAAGACATCGCTGATATTGCGGCGTATTACAGCCAGATTTCAAACTGACACATAATTTTGGTGTTAAACGCCAGGACAAATTTGTTATGTGCTTTTCGTTTGCGGAAGTGGCTTTGTTCAGGGCAGAGAACGCAACCGGAACAAAGGCCTGTTTCGATATACTTTTCTCATGTCACAGATATGTTATCCAGCGTCAGATTCCCCTTTTATCGCTCTGTTTAACATCTGTTTTCTGTTATTTCTAAGAAAGGTGTATTCCGATGGCTGGTTTAAATTTTCTGCATACTCCGGGGCCAACATTTCTACCGGAAGAAATTCTTAATGCGATGAACCGGCAACCGCTGGATTTTGGTGATGAGCGCATTGCTGAGCTGGTAGCCGGTATTCAGCCGGATTTACAGACGCTGTTCCAGACACGCGCAGATGTGTTTATCTATATTGCTAACGGACACGGTGGCTGGGAAGCAACACTGTCAAATATCTGTGATCCTGGTGATACCGTCGTTATCCCGATGACAGGTTTCTTTTCATCACGCTGGGTCGAAGTTGCCAGAGCGCTCGGTCTGGAGATTATTGAAGTCCGTTCTACCGATGGCCATGATGTGGATTATGCTGCGGTGGAGAAAATTCTCAGCGAAGACCGGTCACATAAGATTAAAGCTGTGCTGGGTACGCAGATTGATACCGGTGCCGGCGTCGCACACGATATCAAACGGTTTCGTGGTTGTCTGGATGCTGCTGCGCATCCTGCATTACTGGTTGCAGACTGTATTGCTTCACTGGGAGCCGCTGAATTCCGGATGGATGAATGGGGTGTTGATGTGGCGATCACCGGTTCACAAAAAGCCCTGATGATGCCTCCGGGGCTGGCGCTGGTGGCCGCTAATGATAAAGCGAAGGCAATTGCAGCTGCGAATGTTCGGCCAAAGTTGTATTGGGACTGGCAGGCGCGTAATAGCGAGATTATCTACCACCGTTTTTGTGGCACCTTACCGATTCATCTGTTGTTTGGCTTGCGTGCAGCGCTTGATCTGATTCTTGAAGAAGGTCTGGAACGGCGAATTCAGCGGCATCAGCGTGTCGCCAGTGCAGTGCAGGCGGCGGTGGCTGAATGGGTGAAGGGCGGCGATATGGAGTTTTTTGTGCCTGAAGAAAATTGTCGCTCCGTGTCTGTTACGGCTATCCGGGTTGTATCTGATAATGCTTCAGCGGAAACCATCCGCAAGCTGGCAAGGCATCAGTTTAATGTTTCTATTGCCGGTGGTCTGGCCAGTTTGGAAAATCAGATTATTCGTATCGGTCACCTCGGGGTGGTTAACACGCCGATGATTCTGGGTTGCCTGGGTGGGCTGGAAGCGACGTTTGAACATTTAGGTGTTCGTTACCGTTCAGGGCTCAGTGCCGCTGCAAAAGTGTTAAGTACGCCTTTATAACGGCATTAGCATGAATGAAGAGAGGGCTGTGTGCTCTCTCTCTTTTTTTAGGGGGCGGGATGTATATCGAAACAGCGATTACTCCGGAAAAGCGCCCGTATTCATGACGCCACATTGTTTACTGACGCAGAGGTTGACTGTGATTCCTGAGCAAAACGTAAAAGTATCGGAGCAGATTGGCATTATTGGGCTGGGCAAAATGGGGCAGGCGCTGGCTTCCCGTTTAACGGGTCAGGGCCATGAGGTCAGAGGTTGGAACCGAAGTGGAATAAGTAATGTGACTGTGGAAGAAACACAGATAACCGCTTGTGACTCGTTAGCAGACCTGGCCAGTAACTCTACGATCATTATCATCTCAGTGTCAGATGCGGCTGCGGTCACATCCGTGCTTAAAGCGTTATGTAAACAACCGCTGCATGGGAAGCTGATCGCCGATGCAAGCACGGTAGAACCACGGGTGCTTCAGGATCTGGAGCATGCGGTCCTTAATCGCGGCGCATCTTTGATTGATGTGCCCGTGGCAGGAGGACCTGCCGTCGCTTTAAAAGGTGAATTAGGTGTGTTTGCCGGTGGCGCTGCTGAAGATGTGGCAAGGTATGCACCGGTTTGTGAAGCATTCTCGAACCGCATGTTTCATGTCGGCGCGCTAGGGAATGGCTATGTGATGAAAGCCATAAATAACATGGTTCTGGCGGGCTTTCTGCAGACAATGACTGAAGCCGTTTCCATGGGTAAGCATTCCGGCTTTTCTCTGGAGGATATTCTGAATGTGATTACCAGTGGACCGGCAGCCAATCCCTTCTTATTCTCTCGCCTTCCCGTTATCCTGAAGCAGGCCGATACACTTGAATTCAGCTTGATACAAGCACTTGACGATATGCAGGTATTTCAAAATATTGCGATTGATAAAGCGCTTAAAACACCTGCACTGGACGCTGCTCTCCGTTCTGTCAAGCACGCGATTTCTGTGGGTAAAGGTGATCAGGATATTGTCAGACTCATCACACATGCGTATGAGGATACAACGCCATACTGAGATGGGCGCTTGGCGTGGAGTTTGTGTCAGTCACTGAATATCGGCAGGAGGAAGGTTGCCGTTCACTGACGGTATCTGGCGCGTCAGCTTCCTGTTCAAGTGGTGTAAATGCGCAATTTTGTCCAAGCAATGCTTCTTTGCTTCCCCCTATACTGTATCTCAGCCTCTAAGTGGCCAGCGAAGTATAAAGCGGTGAATGCAGATGAAGCACAGAAATCAGTTCCGGTATGTAAAGAGCCAGCATCTTGAGCAGGTGTCTGTGTTGCGGGCAGAAATGAATGATTTTTCTTATGGTAAGCATGCCCATGAGGAATTTTCGTTCGGGGTTACTCTGGCCGGTCGGCAGGATTTTTTTGCCAGTGGCGCGTATCACCGCAGTCACCCGGGCAATACCATCATATTTAATCCCGATGAGGTACATGACGGACACTCAGGTGTGGATGATGAGCTGCAGTACCGTATGCTTTATATACATCCGGATCAGTTGGCACCGGTGTTAAAAAGTGTCTGTTCAAAGCAGAAGGCGGATTTCCGGATTGTTGATACTTTGCTGAATGATCCGTTGCTGCGCCAGCATATTCTCAGTTTAGCCTTGTTGATCGAAGATCAGACAAGCAACAAACTTCAGCAGGAATATGCGCTTTATCAGTTAGCCGTCGGTATTACACAGCATTACGGTGAATATTCTCCTGATCAGAAAGCGCGGAAGGTCGATCATTTACTGCGTCAGGCTCAGGATTATATTCATGAGAACATTCAGGCTGATATCTCATTAGAAGACGTCAGCCAGCAGGCTAATCTGTCGAAGTATCATTTCGTGCGTATGTTCCGTAAACAATTCGGTATTACGCCCCATCAATATATTCTGAATTGCCGCATTAATCGCGCCCGCGAAGATCTTGAATCAGGCGTCTCTCTTGATGATGTTGTATTTGAATATGGCTTTAGTGATCTGAGCCATTTTAACCGTCGTTTCAAGCCTGTTTTCGGTATGACCCCCCGGCAGTATCAACAGCACTTTCTCAGTTCCTGATATACCGCGCCGGGCCTTCCGGTAAGCCGTTTACATCTTCAGTTCTCTTATTATTCCAGGGTAATTACTATGGTTGAAATACTCGCGTATGCGTTTGGCATTATGTACACCCCAGGCCCGTCGAATCTGTTAAGCATGAACGCCGGCCTGAATGGTCAGTTTCGTGCTCCGCTGATGTTTTGTGTGGGAGTGGCCTGCGCTATGTTGCTGCTGTTTTTGCTCTTTGGTTATAGCGGCGCATGGCTGGTGAGCCCGGGTTATCAGTTACTGATAAGTTGTGCAGGCAGTGTGTATATTGCGTATCTGGCGTATAAAGTTGCGGGAGCCCATATCAAACTTACGGGTTCAGAATCGACTGCTGGCAAACTGAGCTTCCGCTCCGGGTTATGTATGCAGTTGCTTAATCCCAAGTCCTTTGTGGCGATTTTCCCCATTGTCACTGTGCAGTTTCCAGCGGCAGAAATTTCCGGAAGTTCGATTTTTGTCTGGTCTGTATTGCTGTCAGTCTTAGCGTTTGGAGCACCCGGGAGCTACCTGTTAATGGGGGCTCGCCTTGGAAAGCTTATTCGCAAGCCCCGTACTTTTCGTTTACTGAATATCTGTATGGCCCTGTTACTCTTGTACGTAGCCGGTGATATTGCTTACCACCATGTGTATCTGAAACTGAGTGAGTAGACTGTTCTGATTCTGGCTTGGAGAGTTTGCCAGCCGGGGTGATTTGCTGGTGGAATTCAGCTGTATTCAATCCTGATCTGCGGCAATCAGGAACATCTGCGTATGTGGCAAAGCTGTTTGGCCCGTTTGCTTTCATCTCAGGCTAAACAGGGGCCTGGTGACGTTGCAGGGCACAGGGTCACTCTTTGCTATACGGGCTTATGGAGTACTGTACAGTGTGCAGGGGCCAAAGTCCCAATCCTCCCGTATCGAACATGAAACCCTTATTCCTTATTTTTCATTCATCGAATAAATCTCTGTTCTCTGATTCAGTTTCTGGAACAAACTTTGCTCATTGAAATGTCGGATCTGAGTGGTGGCATTGATGTGCTTCAAGTGATAAATTTCAGGTTGGTTTTGCTCTCCGGATAATCAGTGATTACCGGTTTCAAATGCTGAACTGATTTTTAGCGTGATGCCGTGGCTGATACTGAGCCCTGTGCATTTGGTTGTAGTGGGAATTCCGCAACATTTACAGGTTGAACTCTATGCAAGAGTCAGAGGCAGTGCGTCAGCGTTTATGTGAGTTTGCTAAGGCTCGTGACCGGGGGCAGCCATTTCCCTAAGAATTTATTGATAGCCCTCAGTGCCGCAGCCGGTGGGTTGGTTGAACGCTTTCAATGCTTGACTGAAGAACCGTCATGTTTGTACGCGAATAAACAGCTATTTCGGGCGCGTCTTACTGGCTAGTTACTGTTTGTTTAATCGGGGGCGAAAGTGGGGGCGGAACTGCTGAGTTTATTGGGCTAATACAGCGTCTGTCATTTTAATCGATATGTTGTTTTTGGCTATTAATTATAAGTCATCTGTGGAATGAACAGTTTTTATAACAGTTTGAATGCTAAAAAATTAAGTGGTCCAGGTTGTTGGTTACTTAATGATTAATAAATTATGTGCAGTTTTACTAAAGTTAAACTGTATGGGTAGTGAGATTAGGGCTTGTTTAGTGAATGATGTAGAAAATAAAGTCATAGAGTTGAATGACGAGTTACTCTTATCGAAAGGAAGTGAAAGATCCTGTTATTTATATCCTGGAGATAACAGCAAAATAATAAAAATAGGTCCTGATGTAGGCAAGCACAGGAATCAAAATAAGCTGGACTATCATTATTATTCTTACCTTATTTCTGCAAATAAGGACTTACACTACGTTACCGAGTGTTTTGGCTTTGTAGAGACAAGTCTGGGAAGAGGTTTAGTCTTTAAACGAGCACTAAACTATGACGAAACACCTTCTCACTCGCTCAAGTACATGATGTTCCACAAGAAAATTACAGCTGATGTGCAACGAGAGTTATTGAATGATTTATTATCGTATTTGCAGGGACAGCAAATAGTCTTCGGTGACATATGCTGTGGAAATATCTTTTGTAAAGAAGTGAATAGTGGGAAATACGAGTTTATAATTGTTGATGGTTTAGGTGCGAGGCGCTTAAATTATAAATATTGGATGTACCTTAAAATCGGAATTTATCGTCGCTATAAAATCATGAAACAAGCGAAAAAAATGCGTAACGAGCTTGAAAGGCAGTTGAAAAAAGCAGAAGTGACTAATCCGGAAGACGTTGTCTATTATAAATAATAGTTGCTGCTTCTAAATTTATTAGAGGCATAATCTTGATTCAGGATTACTTGCAATAAAATAGTTTCCATTCTTGCGCCTGTTTTATACTAAGCCCGGTCTGAGTATAAGCGAGCAATGGGAGCTGCTTTCGTTTTTGCCTTTCTTTAAAGTCATGACGAAAATTGATGACTTCTAAATAATATGTTTTGGCCTAAGTAGCTTTGTCACCCGGCCTGCTATACCCAAGAGAGCCCACTCCGTGCCCCAGCCCAATCCATTAAACACTTTAACCTTTGAAACACCCGAAGCCCTCGGCCAGTGGCTTGAAACCCATCACGCCACTGAAACTGAGCTGTGGGTGAAGATCTTTAAGAAGCAGTCCGGCATTCCCAGTGTCACCTGGGATGATGTGGTGGTTGAGGCGCTTTGCTGGGGCTGGATAGACGGGGTTAAAAAGTCGGTTGATGATCATGCCTATGTGCAGCGGATTACGCCCCGCAAGCCGCGTAGCAGTTGGTCGAAAAGGAACCGGGCACATGTGGAGCGGCTGATCAGTGAAGGGCGGATGATGGAGCCCGGGCTGGTGCAGGTGCATGCCGCGCAGGCAGATGGCCGGTGGGAGAGTGCTTACACAGCGAGTGAGATGGAGGTGCCGGCGGATTTTATTGAAGCGCTGGCCAGCCAGCCGGAGGCGCAAGCTTTTTATGAAACACTCACGAAATCGGCCCGGTATGTGATTGCGCACGGCTTAACCAGTGCCAAGAAGCTTGAAACCCGGCAACGGCGGTTTACTAAGTTCATGGATGCTCTGACCCGGGGGGAGAAACCGGCGTAGGTGCTTGTGGCATTGTCCGCTCAGTTTTAGTGGCACGGTTGACATGGAATTACACGTGCATCAGGATAACCGCATGACTACATATCTCACGCAACAGGCCGTTCGAATTATCATCATTCCATAGGAATGGTGGGTTTCGTGATGCGCGAACATTTATCAGACCCGCCCCCAGAGGCGGGTTTTCTGTTTTTGCCTCCGGGGAATTTATCTCGCAAGGAGGAGCAAACATGAAGAAAGTGGCAGTATTCGGGAAACCGGCCAACGGTAAATCCACATTAAGTAAGCGGCTGGCGGCGGCAACCGGCATTTCGCTGTATCCGGTTGATTCGTTGTTGTATCAGCCTAACGGGCAGGAGGTTGAAAGGCAGCAGTATGAAGCGGCTCACGATAAGATTCTTGCTTCAGATGAGTGGATCATCGAAGGCTTTGGCCCGCTGAGTTCGCTGGCGTCGTTTAACCGGCGCCTGGAAGCCGCGGATACGCTGGTGTATATCGAGTTGCCGTATTTTGTTACCTATTGGCTGGTGACCAAGCGACTGCTGAAAAGTATGTTTAAAAAGCCGGAGGGCTGGCCTGAGGACAGTTCGGTTTTCAAAGGCACGTTGCAGAGCTATAAGGTGTTAAAGCTTTGCCCGATGTTCTGGAATGATGATTTTCTGCAAAGGGTTGATAAGCTCTCGGCGAATAAGTCGCTGCATGTGATCCGCTCGGTGTCTGAGCTGAATCGCTTTGTTGCGCAGCATGTGAAATAAACAGCGCTTAGCAAGCGGTCAACATACCGATTCTGTTGCTGTATGCTGCGCTGATCAGATTTTAATGAAGGCCGTTTATGGATACCCAGAGAACAAATTACATCGCTGCACTGGAGCTGCGTTTAATGCGGTTTTATATGGCCGTCAGGGATACAGGGGTGGCGGATGAAGTGGAGAATGCCGGCATTAAGGCTTTTATGGAGGCCGGTGTGATCACGGAAGTTGTTACCAAGCAGGATCTGGAAAACATTATTGAGCGCCAGCATATGTCCGCATTCGGGATGACGCTGGACGAGCGCTATCAGAAACGCATGGCTGAGGCGCAGGAAAAGGGCGATTTTGAGTTCTTTGATAAACCCGCCTGGGAACGCCAGGGTAAGCGGGTGAATTTGTCTGAGTGAGGCCGGCGCTGATGAAGGAGAGGATTGTATGGCTGAATCCTCTCATTTCATTTCTATACAGGCATTGCCTGGTTACAGCAGCCTTGATTTCCCCAGCCTGAAACTGAATTCCCAGATTGCCCCGCCCCTGTTAAACCGCAGGGTATCGGTGGCGGTGAGTGCCATGTAACGTTCGTTTTCGTTGGGGAACGGGGTGTGCAGCAGCGCAGAGCCTATGTCCGGGTAAATGCGGGCCGATACACCGATCACATCGTCGTCATCTCTGAAGGGGCGGTCCCGTACCCGGTATTCATTGGTGATTGTCCACAGGTCATCGGCGGTGGGCATCTCGCCGCGATTAAATACTGTGTCCAGCCGTTCTTCGAGGCGCTGTTCGGTGGCCCGTCTGGCGCTGCGGCGATCCCGGCCACTGCTTTTATCTCTTTCAATGGCAACCACTGCCAGCCCCAGAAAGGGATATTCTTCCGAGAGGAGTTCCTCACTGAAGGTGAGAGTCAGCCCTGCGGTATCACCGGCGGAGAGGTTTGCGCCGAGGCTTTCCGGCACAAAATCAATCAGCGTGAAGCTGCGGTAATGGCCCGGCGTAAAGGTTCTGACTTCCGCGCCATGGCGGTTCTGGGTAATGATATAGAAGGTGAGGGTAACGTCGTCGCCACTGCGTTCCTGGGTGTCGAGAACGTCCAGCGTGCCACTGATATAGAGGTTCATGATCAAAACTCCCTGTAATGAATATGAAAGGTGTTACTGCGTTGTTGCGTCCTGCAACTGCAGGTATCAGCTTAGTCTATTGCTCAGTAAAACGTATCTGAAAATGCATCTGACCGGGCATGGGTATAAGAAAACAGCAGATAATGTATCTGCTGTTTTGTGATACCTGAATAGGTTTTTTTAAGGCTGCTGGCGGGTGGCGGTGATGACCACGTCGCGGATGTTCACCCCCTGTGGCTGGGCATACATGAAGGTTGCAGTGCGGGCGATGTCGTCGGCAACCAGTACGCCGCCCATGGCCTGTTTCCAGTCTTCATAGCCGTCGATGATTGCCTGCGAGGTGGTGTGCCCCAGCAGTTCGGTTTCTACGGCACCCGGGCAGATGCTCATGATGCGCACGTTGCTGTCGGCCACTTCTTCACGGATGTTTTCGCTCATGGCGGATACCGCAAACTTGGTGCCCACGTAAGCGGCATGGTTCTGGAAGGATTTCTTACCGGCAATGGAGCTGATGTTAATGATGGTGCCGCCATTACGGGCTTTCATGTCTCCCAGTACGGCCTGCATGCTGTTCAGCAGTGCCAGCACGTTGATGTCGTACATGCGTTGCCATTCCTGCGGGTCCTGGGTGTCGATCTGGCCCAGTAGCATTAAGCCGGCGTTGTTCACCAGACAGTCTACCGGGCCGTGAAGGGCTTCGGCTTCTTTAACTGCCGCGCGGAATGCCGCTGCGTCGGTCATATCTACCTGACGGCACAGGGCGTTAGGCAGTTCCAGTGCTTCCAGTTTTTCAATGCGGCGGGCAACCAGCAACAGTGGGTGACCGGCAGCAGAGAAGTGTTTTGCCATTGCAGCGCCAATGCCTGAGCTTGCGCCTGTGATAACTACCAGTGAGTGAGTCATGTGCGTGTCCTTTGTGTGAATGTCGTTGGATGTTGCACATAGTAGGCTTTGGCATTAGTGTGATAAATATCACTAATCTGAAAACATTGTTTGGTTTATATGAACAATATTTCCTGGCGGGGAATACGCGCGTTTTTGTATGTGGCGGAACATGGTGGCTTTACCGCGGCGGCTGAGGTGTCTGGGTTTTCAAAGGCGAACCTGAGCCAGTTGGTTACCGAGCTGGAAGCGGCGCTGAGCGTACAGTTGCTGTACCGCACCACCCGGCAATTACGGCTCACGGAGATCGGGCAGGGCTATTATGAGCGCTGCAAAATTGCCATGCAGCAATTGGATTCCGCGGCGGAGTGGGCCAGCCAGTCCACTGATGAGTTGAGAGGCGAGATACGCATGAATGCGGTGGGCGGGCCGGTGGGGGAAGAGGTACTGGCACCGCTGATCATTGAGTTTCAGCGCCAGCATCCGGGCATCCGGGTGGATCTGGATTTTTCCAGTATTCATGTGGATCTGATCGCCAGCCATTACGATCTGGTGATGCGCATGGGTGAGTTGCCGGATTCAACGCTCATTGCCCGCCGATTGCATTCGGTGACAACCCGTTATGTGGCCAGCCCGGAGTTTGTTGCTGAGAACCATGAGATTGCCGGGCCGGATGATCTGAAAAGCCTGCCGCTGATCCGTGGCAGTGTGGATACCTGGACGTTAAGCAAAGGTAAAACCCGTAAAACGGTGCACGTAGCCGAGGGGATTAAAGTCACCAGTGGCCGGGTGATGCGGCAGGCCGCGCTGGCCGGTTTGGGTGTGACCCGGCTGGCGGATGTATACGTGCAGGCAGACTTACAGCAGGGCAGGTTAACGGAAGTGCTGCCGGCGTGGTCGGAGGAGACTCAGCTCACGCTGGTGTGCCCGCCTTTGCGGCATCAGTTGCACCGGGTCAGGGTGCTGATGGAATGGCTGAAGGCACATTTTGCCGAACGTTATCAGCAGGCGCTTGCGGAAGGGCCGGGTCAACATTTCAAAAGCAACTTAGGAGCTTCTTAAAAGCGCTTTAGAAACAGTTGCCTGAAGGTTTTTTTACGTTGTTTGGTGCTGAGTGAAATGGGCTGCTTTACAGGTGCTTTTCTGCCGGATATGGCCGGCTGGCGGGGGGGATGAGCTTTCCGAAGACATAGGTGATTGTTTGTACTTAAAATTTTCTTAAATTTAACTAAATAATTACTGGACAAGCACCGGAGATATCTATAAAGTTTGCCGCAGCTAGAAAGAAGTCTTTTATTTACAAATCTACATTTCGCAGTTTTATTCGTAAGCCTGGTCCTGCAGTTTTTAAGTTTCAGTCTATTTTTTATGCGATTATCGCCTGCAGTCTGTAGGCACAAATTAAATTTAAAATTTCAGGATATTTATTATGTCTAAAACTACCGGTACAGTTAAATGGTTCAACGAAACTAAAGGTTTTGGTTTCATCGAGCAAGAATCTGGTCCAGACGTTTTCGCTCACTTCAGCGCGATCCAGGGTTCAGGTTTCAAAACTCTGGCTGAAGGCCAGCAGGTTGAATTCACTGTTACTGCAGGCCAGAAAGGCCCACAAGCTGAGAACATCGTTGTTATCTAATAACTGATACTCGCTTGTATATAGAAAGCAGATCTTAGGATCTGCTTTTTTTTCGTCTGTTATTTTGCGAAGAATCATAAGTTTTTGTTTTTATAGCTTTTCTTCTGCAGCATTTTCAGCTGCTTTCGCTCAGCCTCTTGCTCTCATGCCGTCCCTGAAAGCCACACGTGAACTATCCTTATAGCGCTTTGTTCCGTTGCCGGCCCTGAACGTTTACAGATCTGTACTGTCTAGAAAACCATGTGCTACACGCTCGGAACACATTTTTTGTGGAGGTGATTTATGCGTTACAGTTTTCTGATTCTGGCCCTCGTTGCCGGTATTGCCAATGCGGGTGCTGACTACACCGTTAAGAAAGGGATCAACTGGAAAGGGGTGAAAATCGGTTCATCTTCACCGTCCGGTTCTGATCATATTTGCCGTAACTATGAGTGTTATCCGCTGTTTAAGAACATTCCGGTTTCCCGTCAGCTGATGGACCGTTACCAACTGAGTTCGCTGAAGTTCAGTGCGTTGCAAAAGGTGGCGACATCTACCGAGGGTGACCTGATTACATTGCCGGCAGACCTTGCCGATGTGCTGTTCAAGCGCAGTAAGGAGCGGGTACAGCGGGCTAAATTTTCAGATTCTAACTGAGCCAGCCAGTAATGAATCTGCTGAACCCTATGGTGCCAGGTTGCGTATAACGGTTTCAGTCAGTTAAAGATACGGAGGAATCGTTATGCGTTACTGTCTTTTAATGCTGGTTCTGGTGGCGGGTTTGGTGCAGGCCAGTGATGACTATTCAGTGAAAAAGGGGGTTAGCTGGAAGGGCGTGAAAATTGGCTCTCAGCCGCTTTCCGGATCGGATTACATTTGCCGTGAGAGCGAGTGCTATCCGCTGGTGCTGATCAGCCTGACGGCGAAGGAAATGAAGCAGTATCAGATTAAATCGGTACGCTATAAAGACCTGCAGCCAATTGCTCTGAGTGAGGCTGACAACCGGTTAGCCTTACCACACGCGCTGGCGGAGGATCTGTTCAGAAGGGCGCGGGATCATGCCCTGCGGGAAATTTTCTACGAGAGCAGTTTATAAAACTACATTCTTAACCGGCGCCGGCATGATTCCGGCGCTTTTTTTATAGGCCGGTGTGGCCGCTGGCGCAAACAAGCAAATTCTCTTTTGGCCATAGTGTTACCTTGCAGGCAACATTAATCGACAGGAATTTGTTATATGACCATTACCTACCGTGCCGCAGAGATTGCCGCAGATGCGCTGAATGAAGCCCCGCTGGCACAACCGACTGCCGAGCCGCTTTCCGGTGAGATCACTACCCGCAGCCAGGTGTTTTTTAATACGGAAGAACAGAACATTAAGTCTGGCACCTGGGAGTGTGAGCCGGGTGAGTCCCGCTGGGAATTCATGACCCGCGGTGAAGTGATTTATGTGCTGTCCGGCCGGATGACCGTTGTGGAAGACGGCGGTGAGCCAGTGGAGCTTACCGCCGGTTCAAGTGCTGTGTTCCCGGTGGGCTGGTGCGGCAACTGGACCGTACATGAAACCCTGCGCAAGGTGTACGTGATTTACGGCGCGTAAGGTGCAGCTGAGCAGGGAGCCTGTATGTGCTCCCTGCTGTTTTGGCCAGCCCGTGTCGGGTTGGCGTAGCAGTTCTGTTCGGATTATTTTCTGCTTTATTCTTCGGCCTCATACACAATCTCGCCCTGCAGAATCGTCATGAGGATTTGCGTGTCGGCTATTTTCGACGGTGCAAGCTGCGTGATGTCTTGGCTAAGCACCACGAAGTCTGCTGATTTCCCCACTTCAATGCTGCCGGTGATATCGTCCAGCCCCAGGCTGATGGCCGGTTTGAGGGTATAGGCATCAATGGCGGCGTCAATGTCTGGCAGGCCCCGTTTACCCATTTGTATGCTGCTGCCAATCCCGGACAAGGGGTTAATGTCGTTCACATTCCAGTCGCTGCTCAGGGTCAGATTCGCGCCGGTGTCGTAGATGGGCCGTAATTGCATCAGTTGGTGGGTGCGTTTTTTGCCGATAAACGGAATCGCCCAGTCATGATCGCCAACGCTGCTGGCAACCTGAAAATCCGCTGTAACTTTTAAGGGCTTAAAGCGTTGGATGTCTGCGTTCTGGATCATTTCAACGTGGGTGAGGGAATAGTCCCGGCCGGAGCCTTCATTGCGAACCGCTTCAATGGCATTCAGTGATTCGCGGACGGCACCGTCACCAATGGCGTGGATGTGTGCGCCATAACCGATTTCATTCAGTTCGCTCAGCCAGAACTTCATGTCTTCCGGGGGGATATAATTCAGGCCGTAGGGCATGTCGTCGACAAAACTGTCGCGGTAGGGTTTGATTATTTTGGCGGTGCCGTTGGTCAGAATGCCATCGCTGTACATTTTTACCTGATCGACGATCAGCCGGCTGTCTGGCTGGCGGGTCTGAATTTGCTTCAGGAAGGCCAGTTGCTCTTCCGGTTCGCCTTCCGGGTAAATCCAGGGCCGTAAAGAAACCCGGGCGGTGAGGTCGCCATTTTTCCGGGCGGCTTGCCAGACTTCATACCAGCCGCGCTGCCAGTACATCCGGCCGTCACCAATGGTGGTGATGCCGTGTTCCGAGGCGATATACAGGCCATTCAGCAGGCCGTTATAACTGCGCTGGAAAACATTGTTGAGGTTATTCCAGGCCAGTTCCATAACAATGTCGCCGGCGTTATCCAGCAGGATGCCGTTAAGTTCGCCGCTGTCAGGGTCTTTAAGGTGTCTGCCGCCCTGTGGCTCCGGGGATGCGAGGGTAATGCCCGCCTGATCCAGCGCTGCGGAGTTTACCCACATGGCGTGCGAAGTCTGTTCCATCAGGATGACCGGCTGATCCGGGAAAAATTCGTCCAGCAGCGCTAGCGGGGTCTGGGCGTTAGCGGCATCATCCAGAATCATTTCCAGTGAGAACCCGTAGCCAATCAGCCATTGCCCCGGCTGTGCCTCATCGGCGCAGGCTTCCAGATAGGGGATCTGGCCGTTGAGATCTTCATCCGGGCTCAGTTCACAGCTACCGCCGGCTTCCGAAGCCGCTTCAAACACATGGTTATGGTTATCAATGAAGCCGGGCAGCACCATGGCGCCTTCCATATCCAGCACGTCCGTCTGGTTACCCTGTAATTCTCTGGCCTGCTGGTTGCTGCCGACAAAGGTGATTTTGCCATCTTTAATGGCGATAGCTTCGGCGGGCTGCTCCGCATACACAACGGCATTTATCACAAGTGTATCGGCGTCGTCAGAGGCAGAAACCGACGGGCTACAAAGCAGCGCTGAAACCAGCAGAGAGGCAAAAGGCAATTTTTTCATGGATATTGTCTGTGTCATAAGCGGAAGAATGGCCGCGCTAAATGGCAGGTTTGCTGTGCAGGCAGTGTAAAGCGAATGGGCAGCGAATGGAAAGTGTCCGGTGCAGTGTTGCGAAAGCCCGAAAGATAAACATGAATCATGTGCACAGTCCGTGTGCTCAACAAAGGAATTGCGATCCGTAACTTTACATGAAGACGCCGTCAGGCTGACGGGGGGGGGGGGGTAGAACTGACAGCGACCGGACAAGTCTATGGAGGTACGGGGTATTTAACCAGTGATCCATTACCCAACTTGGGTAGTGTGTTGGCCGGTGTCAGACTTTCGGTTGTTTCTAACTGTTTGTGAATAAAGGAATAAATTTATAAAGCATTAGATTTGCTTCAGGTTGGTTTCAGTTTTTCTGGCTACAGTGCGACTCAATCTCAGGTAAGCGCATCATGATTGTGCTTGTTGTCCGTTTGATTCAGCCAGTGATTTAACTTGATAACCAGCCAGGAAAACCGCGATGCCATTTCATGTATATAAACGCAAAATTCAGGATGCCATGTTTGGCAATACACAGAATACTGCCGGAGGTGTGCAGGCCGATGAACTGGCTAATGCCCGGTTGGGTATTGTCTATTCACTGGCCCATACGGACATGAACCGGGTGCGTTCCTTCAGCGCTTCACCGTTCAATACGTTGGTTGTGAATACGACCGCCGCGAAAGATTTCATTGCCGGACAAAAAGCTGCCTACAGTATGGGCATTGATGCTGCCGGCCAGCTGATCGATAAAAGCCCCCTGAAAGATATGAAAGACTCGGCTATGGCTTACCTGAAGGAAAGCGAAGCGCTGGCGAAGGTGAAAGGGGCCGCTAACGTTGTTATTGACGGTGTTTCTGAGCTGAAAGCCAAGCTTAAACAGCTCATCAGTGATTTCTTTTACATGATGCTGGAAGCGGTAAAAAAGCGTTATGGCGTGAATATGCAGATGATGGAAATCCTCACGGACTTTGTTATCTGGGGAACGAATACTTTTGCTACCGGGTTGTCGGCGGCAATTCCTGGCTGGGGCTATGTGAAAACCGCCGCCGGCATGTATGCGGACGCTAAAAAAGCGTTTCTGAAATCTAAAATGCTGATTGAGCAATGCTATAGCGGCTACGGCGTTGAATTACTGGGCGGGCATCCGTCGATAATCGCGAATGCGCTGGCCCGCCATTCTGTGGCCGGTATTGCCAGTGCCGCCAAGGGGCTGGCGATCTCATCTACCAGTCTGGGGCTGAGCATCGCTGCTGATGTGTCCGGTGCCGGTGGCAGTGCGGGCATGATCTTCAGCGTTGTAACCAGCATCTTTAATAAGATTTTTAATCTGGTGGAAAGCCTGGTACAGAAATTTAAGGTGACTTCAGTGTTGGAAGACGCCAAACAGATGTGGCGTAACCGCTCAAACAGCAGCAGTAAACTGAAGGACCATAAGCGTTTTTCTGAGTGGTTCCAACACTCAGTGATCGCGACGCCGGTGATTGCATCGCTGACAATGAACTCTGGATTTGCCGCGCATCCTTACCGGTTTTTGCAGTTGCTGGAACCCTCAGGGAATGATGCCATGAAGGCTGATTTTGCCAAAGGCGCAAAACATATCGAAACTCTGAAAAAACAGGCCGGGCAACATATCCGGGAATTTTCCGGGGGGTACAGCGTCACTTTCAGCAGTGATGAAGCAATCGTGGAGGCCCGACTGAAAGAAGCGCTTTCCGGTAAAGCACAGCTGGACGGGCACGAGTACTTCATGGTCGGGGTTGATGAGTGGGATTCACTGCCTGCGCAGTATGATCGTAAACCGGCGGACAGTGATCCTGATCCGGTACGGATTCAGCAATGGAACAGCCTGCCGGATCAGTATGCGACCAGGGTCATAACCGTGGTATAGAACGGACGGATACGCCGGATAATCATTGTAATACCAGGCTATCCGGCGAAATCCGTGTAAACGCAGTTGTTAAGTAGTGTTCTGTTCTGAATCAGCAGAGAGGCAGGCAGATCAGAGGCTTAATGTTTATCTGACAAACACACTTCAAACAGATCGTTATAAAGCGGAGAAATCAGGCAGATTTACCGCTATACCTTTGCGGCTGAATCATTATAATGCCTGCCTTCGTTGGATTGTCTGGCTATTTTTTGTTCATTAATAAGTCGTAAGCCTGATGTTTTGTGTGAGTCTGTGTTGTTCCGGTTAGTGTTTGCATCTCTTTTTTCTTCTGTGTTTCGTTCATTCCTGGCGGCAGTGCTGTGTTATGCAATGCCGGCGTTCAGCAATGGCGCGGCAGATAAACCGGAATCGCCGGTCGCCCGGATCGTGGTGGAGCACTGGCCGCCCTGGCAAATAGCGGACGATGCCAGACAGCAGCAGGTTACCCGTGGGTATGCTATTGAGATTATAGAAGAATTGTTTAACCGGCTGGATGTGCCGGTGGCATTTCACTATGCGCCCTGGCGTCGCGGTTTACAGCTGATCAAAACCGGTGGGGGCGATCTGTTACCGATGGTTTCAGAACATCCGAGCCGCACCCCTTATATGGTGTTCACGGTACCGGTGTACCGCGATCCGATCCTGCTGGCTTATTCGCTGGATACCTATAAGTATTTCGGTTGGCAGAACTGGGCAGATCTCAAAGACTACTCTATTCGGGCAGTACGTGGTTATAACTATGGCGACAACTGGCATGATGCTGTTCGGAAGCAGCGTTTGCGGGTGAGTGAGTCGGCGACGGATATGCAAAACCTGCAGATGTTAGCGCAGGGCAGAGCAGAGCTGACGCCCTTGCTGTACTCAAATGGTGTCAGCCTGCTAAAGGATAAAGACTACACAAATATCCGTTTTGCAGATAAACCGATTTTCACCACTGTGCTGCGTTTTGGCTTGTCGAAGCAATCATTTCTGGTGGAGCGTCTGCCGGAAATTAACATCCATTTGAACGCGATGAAGCGGGACGGCACCTTCGCCCGGATTCTGGGAGAACTGTACCGGCCCCGTTTCACTGCCAAACGTTAACGGGCTGTTGCTCAGAGGAAAGCGTCTGAAGAGCTTTTCTCCAAAGGAAATACTTAAAGGGCAAAGCTGGCCTCGTCCCTGATACCGATCCGGTTGCCGTCCGGGTCGCAGATGTTGATGACTGATCCCCAGTCTGTAACGGTAATGTCAGCCTCTATCCCAAACGCCCGTACATCCGCCAGTGCGGCCTCAATATCACTCACGTTGAAACGCAGCTTGTGTGGGCTCTCTGCAATGTTCTTACCCTCCGGCTTTGCATGGCCTTCGGTTTCCAGCATCAAATAACTCTCACCAAATGCCAGACAACACAGCCGGAAACCCCCCTCCTGTTTCTCAAACATTACAGGCAGCCCGAACAGGGTGCGGTAGAAATGCACACAGGCGTCGAAGTGTTCGCAGTTGAGGATAATACCGTGGCGTTGAATGTTCATAGGGGAGTCCTTTCTAGAAATGTTCCTGAACGTTACTCAAATTCTTCAATTAAAGAAATAGCTGCTATTGCTAGGGAAGGGTATGTGGCACTTATAATGTGTGCTTCTTATTTGGCAGTGTTAAGGATTGACGAGTGGCGGATAGTCATTGGACCGATGAACAATTGCGTGCATCAGTAGAAGCATATGTGGATATGCTGGATAAGTCGGCAAGCAATGTTCCCTATGTAAAGAAGCATTATTATCAGGTACTTGCCGATAAGTTTGGCCGTTCTAATAAAGCCTACGAATATCGGATGCAAAATATTTCCTATGTATATTCATTGTTAGGTAGACGTTGGGTAAAGGGGTTAAAGCCTGCAAGAAATGTAGGTGCAACCAACCTTGCTAAATTGCAGAAGTTAATTGCGGATGTGGAACAGCAAAGCTTCGCACAGCAAACCGAGTTTGATGTGGAAGTGAACCGTTTAAAAGAGAAGCGCTATTTTGAGCCGCCAAAAGGGCAACGAATGGTACAAAGCCAGAGTGCTTCAGTTACGCAGCATAAACGTGATCCGAATGTGAAAGCTTGGGTGCTTCAGAACGCTAAAGGCATTTGTGAATCTTGCTGCGAACCCTCGCCTTTTGAAAGTTATTCTGGCGAACCTTTCTTAGAAGTTCACCATTTGCGGCGCTTGGCGGACAAAGGATCGGATACTGTTACCAATGCCGTTGCTTTGTGCCCTAACTGCCACCGTGAATTACATTATGGTCGTCATCAGGAAACCAAGTTACAGGCGATGTATGCGCGGATCGAGCGCTTAATCGCCGAGTGAATTCTCCAGCCCATCCCCAAGATGGGCACCTCTTTTTCTCCTCGGAACACCCCCCTGCTGGCCTCAAACCTAGGTACTAGGGGGTATATCTAAAACCTATCCAGAGCATTAGATTATTCTCGTTGTTTGCGTTCGGTTGATCCGCGATCTTGTGCTGTATAAGAAAGATAAAGGGTGGTGTAGATGTCTCATTGGAGTTTGAAGCGGAAGCTGCTGTTGGCAGCGGGTATTATTTTGTTACTGGTGCAGTCGCTGGTGGTGTTAACCGGCGTTGAGTCAATGAAGCGCAGCGGGCAGTACACGCTGGAAGCGATTAGCAGCAGCCAGCGGGAAAGTGCCGCGGAGTTGCTGGCCTTTATGGCGACGGATTCGGCGCAGCAGGTGAGTGATTACTTAAACCGTGCCTTTGATGTACCGCTGGCGCTGGCGTCGGTGTTATCGGCAACCAGTGGCGGGGGTGAGCCACCCCTGAGCCGGATGCAGGTGCAGCAACTGGTGCAGCAAAGTCTGGGGTCTAATGAGCATATCAGCGCGCTGTATTCGGAGTTCGAGCCCAACGGCTACGACGGTCTGGATGCGCAGAGTATTGGCAGCGGCGTACACAGCAGTTCCAAAGACGGTTCACTGGGGCTCTACTGGGTGCGGACGCCTGAGGGCCTGGAGCAGTTCGAAGGTGATCCTGATGGCCGTTACCTGACCGGCGTCACGGAGTTTGGTCAGCGGGAGTCCGAATGGTATTTGTGCAGCCTTGAATCCGCCGGATCCTGTGCGCTTGAACCGTATCTGTATGAGATTGAGCCGGGTGTCAGTGAGCTGATGACTACCCTGACAGCGCCGGTGATGAGCGGCGGTAAAGCGGTGGGCATTGCCGGGGCTGATCTGAACTTGCCGGCTATTCAGAAGCGGGTTGCCCGCATTGCCAAGTCTATTTTTGAAGGGCGGGGGGAGATTCATGTTATCAGCCCTGCAGGACGCATTGTGGCAAGTACTGCTTATGAGGCGCAGCTAACGGAAATGTTAGCGCAGGTGGATGCTGAGCTGGGCCGCCAGAATACCGGTGCAGAGAAAGCGGTTGTCCAGCTGACGGACCGTTTAGTGGCAGTTGCCCAGATTCAGATCGATGCAACCGGCACCCGCTGGCCGCTGATTATATCGGTGCCGAATGCCGTCATTATGGAAGACTTACTGGCGCTGAAATCGGATCTGAATTCGGGTATTGATACTGCCATGACGCGCATGCTGAGTTTGTCGGCGGGCCTGATTCTGCTGGCCATCGTGCTGATCTATCTGGTGGTGCGGGCGGTGACCAATCCGCTTAACCGGATGCGCGACAAGGTGTGGAGTCTGGTGAGCAGCGACGGGGATCTGACCCAGCATCTGGACATTGCTCAGCATAAGGAGCTGATTGAAATCCGTGACGGCTTTAACCAGTTCATGCAAAAACTGCGGGATATGATCGTGGTGTTTAAGCAGCAGTCCGATGAGTTGGCGGCGTTTTCCGGTCGGTTAAGCGGCTCTGCGAACCATGCTAACCGCTCGGTGGGGATGCAGGCCAGCCAGATCGACAGCGTGGCGGTGGCGATGGAGGAGATGTCGACCAGCAGTGCCCAGGTGACCGATTTTGCCATCGCCAGTGCGAATGAGGCACAGAACTCCAGCCAGGATCTTATGACTACCAAACACGCCATTGAGCAGAACCTGCAACAAATTCAGCTGACCGCGGATGAGATGGCCCTGAGCAGTCAGCGGATCACCCAGGTGGCTGAGCGCAGTGAGGGCATTAATACCATCGTTGAGACCATACGTTCGATCGCGGATCAGACTAACTTACTGGCCCTCAATGCGGCAATTGAAGCGGCCCGGGCCGGTGATCAGGGGCGGGGCTTCGCGGTCGTGGCGGATGAAGTGCGAACGCTGGCAGCCCGGACCCAGCAGGCAACGGAAGAGATTGGCGCGCTGGTGGCCACGTTGCAGGATGATGTAAGCGCTTCGGTGGCTCAGATCAGCAATAACCGGGCGCGGGTGAATACGGTTGCCGGTGAAGCGGCGGAATGCTTCACTATGATTGAGAAGGTTACCGAGAGTCTGGTGTCTATTTCAGATAACGCCACTCAGGTGGCCACGGCGGTTGAACAGCAAAGCCAGGTGGGAGAGGACATTAACCGGAATATTTCAGTGATAGGCGATGCCGCCGGTGAAATGGCTGATCAGGTGTCCCAGGTTGAAGTGGTCAGCCAGGATATGACCCGGGTGGTCTCGAACCTGAATGAGCAGCTGGAAAAGCTTAAGGTGTAAATTCAGCACCGCTTGCTCAAACGTAAAAAAAACCGGGCCATGTGCCCGGTTTTTTACTTTTGAGCGCGCGGATTAACCCAGCAGGGATTTGATCTGCGCTTCAATCTGGGCGTAACTGGCGTGATTGCTGACGCTGATTTCCCGGTAGCCGTCGCCGGCAAAGGTACGGTCCAGTTCGATCAGCACATGGGTGGTGTCCGGCGTCAGGATGAACGACAGTTCCGCTTCCTGAATGCTGCCAAACAGCGAGCCGTAACCGCCAGGGCGGAATTCAATTTCCTGATAGCAGCCGGAGTGCGAGCGGAAGGTATTGGCCCGCAGGAAGCCGCTTTCTACGTCGGCTTTTACCATGGCGTAGCCACAGGCGTTCATGGCCTGAATGAAGTAGGTGACGGCCTGTGGCGGGTGAATGTGCATCGGGTCACGGTCAGTCGGGTCGACCGCAAAGTCGATGTCCAGCGCAGTTTCGACCCATACCCGGCACTGGTTATTGTGGGTTTCCAGTACGGTAATCGGGGTTTCCGGGTGCAAATCGAAGCTGAAATCCATGCTGCGGGATTCGTTTGGCTTCAGAGTAAAGGCTTCAGTGACCTGGAACTGGTTGATCGGGTGAGCGACGTAGCTGACGGTGTCGTCGCTTTCCACTTTGGCATTGGTCATCAGCTTCAGGGTGATTGCAGAGATTTCCTGTTCCACATCGCCCCCTTTAACGTCTATGCGGCCTTCAACCCGGGCGCCGGGCAGGAAGTGTTCGGTGGTCAGAATGGTATCTACCGTGGCGGCACCCACACCGATCCGTGCAAAGAGGTTTTTTAACATGTTGCGTCCTTCTGTAACAAAAGCGTTATTTACCAGTGGCACATCATAGCAGGCCGGGCAGGGTTTAACAGGGAGGGCATATCCGGGGATTCCGTCTGGCAGTGCAGCCCGCCCGCCGGAGGCTGATGTGTATGGTTACCTGTGGATTTTGCTAGGGTGGAATGTCACAGAACTCATTTTGGTTAGGATATCTCATTGAAAAGTCAGGTAATTCCTTACTTTTTTCAGGGGGTTATTGCTACCATTGTGTGACCATTTTTTTACTTGCGTAGAAAGTACACAAACACTCAGGATTTGGTGTGACGTTATGACCCGTAAAATGCTGTTTTGGACTGCGGCGGTGGTGTTACTCGCCAGCAACTTTTTGTTAGACGGATATCTCGATGATCTGTATGTACGGCTTGCCCGTGATCTGGTGCTGTTTGGTGGCCTTTTCTGGGGCGCGATTCTGGTTGCCCAAAACCGGATTGGGTCGCTGCAGGCGAAGATCGATGCGGTGCTGGCTGAAGAGAAGATTGACTTGCGGGTACGTTTTGACAGCAAGCATCCGGAGATTCATGCCCTGACAGATAACATGAATAAGTTGCAGCAGCGGGTAGAGCAGGCGGTGGCCGGTGTGAGCAGTTCGGCAGCACGACTTATCCCTATGTCCCATGAACTGGCAGACAGCTATGGCAATGCGACGCAGAAAGCATCGCTGCAGGACAGCCGTTCGGATGAAATACTCCATGCGATGGACAGTATTAAAACCGTGTCTACTGAAGTGGCCGGCAGTGCCCGTACCATTGTGGATGAAGCTTCTGCGGGCAACGCCGCGGTAATGGAGTGCCAGCATTCGATGACGTCTGCCCAGGAAGTGGTGGATCGTTTATCCGGCCATATGCTGGAAGCACAGAGCATTCTGGACGGCTTAAAGACAGAAACGGATCAGGTGGGCAGCATTGTTGAGGTGATTAACGGCATTGCTGAGCAGACCAACCTGCTGGCGCTGAACGCGGCGATCGAGGCGGCCCGTGCCGGTGAGCAGGGGCGGGGCTTTGCAGTGGTGGCCGATGAAGTACGCAACCTGGCGGAGCGGACCCGGCAGTCGACCCAGGAAGTGCAGGGGATGCTGGAACGGATCCAGATTGGTGCCGGCAGCCTGGCTGACGCCATGCAGGAAGGTGGCGAAGCCTCGGAAGAAAATAACAGCCGGGTGAAAGAGGTGGGTGATCAGCTCACGGATCTGGTGAATATCATTGGCCGGGTGCATGGGGCTGCGGGGGCGATCAGTGAATCTGCCGAGCATCAGCAGCAACGGGCAATAGAGGTGCGTAATTCCAGTGATACACTGGCGGCCCTGAACCGTGAGACGCTGCATGAGTCTCAGGTTCACACCATTTCCAAGGATGACCTGGAGGCGCTGGGTAAGCAGCTGCGTGACAAGTTGCAGGTATTCAGCCTGGAAGGGGATCACTGGCATGTTCAGCGCAGAACCCGCTCCCGGAATACCGAACCGGCGGCTGTTGCAGCGGGCGCTGATGACGATGATATCGAACTGTTCTGAACAGGTGATACTGCCGCGGGTTTTACAGGCCGGCGGCAAGGCATAAAAAAACCGGTGTTCCCTGAGGAGCACCGGTTTTTTTATGTCTGGCGGTTCGTTTGGTTCCGCTTTGCGAACAGGCCCGCCGGTCAGTCCAGTAAGGCCATTGGTTCCGCAGTGAACATATCGGCACATTCCGCGGCGGGTACAGGACGGCTGTACAGGTAGCCCTGGAAGTGCAGGCAGCCGAGGGATTCCAGCAGCTCCTGATCGGCCTGGGTTTCAACCCCTTCAGCAATGATTTCCAGATCCAGGCTGTTGGCCATGGCGATAATGGTTTCCACGATGGTCAGGCTGCTGGCGTCGGTCCGGATATCATGAACGAATGATTTATCGATCTTCAGCTCATTCAGCGGCAGGGTTTTCAGGTACCGCAGGGATGAATAGCCGGTCCCGAAGTCATCAATTGACAGGTGAACCCCGAGTGCTTTTAAGCGACGCATCTGCCCGGCGGCGGCTTCGATATTTTCGATCAGCATGTTTTCCGTCAGTTCCAGACAGATCAGCGAGGAGTCGATGCCGGACAGCTGTTGCAGCGATTCCAACTGGTCGACAAAGTCCGGCTGAATGAACTGCTTCGGGCTGATATTGATCGATAAGCGGCGGAAGCTTTCCGGCAGCGACTGTGCCTGCCAGCTGATTAGCTGGCGGAAGGCTTCTTCCAGTACCCATTTGCCAATGGGCAGGATGAGCCCGGTTTCTTCGGCCACGCCAATGAAGTTATCCGGCGCAACCAGGCCATGCTGAGGGTGCCGCCAGCGCAGCAGGGCTTCCATTCCGATCAGTTGCCCCTGAACGTTCACCTGTGGCTGGTAGAAGAGTTCAAATTCTTCATTTTCAAGCGCATGGTGCAGATCTTTTTCAAGGGTCAGGCGTTCATTCACGCTTTCTTGCAGCTGTTGCTGGTAGAAGCACAGCTGGTTACGGCCCTGTCGCTTGGACTGATACATGGCGGTATCGGCCTGACGCAACAGGTCGTCGATGCTGACAGCGTGGGCCTGCGGGAACAGGGTGATGCCCACACTGGTTGAGACGAACAGTTTATGGCCGTTGATGATAAATGGCTGCTTAAACAGTTGCAGAATCTTTTGTCCCAGGTGCTGGATGCCGGTGGTCGCGCAGTATTCTTCCGTGGGGATCTCCGGCACCAGAATAACGAATTCGTCGCCCCCCAGACGGGCGACGGTATCTTCACTGCGCAGGCTGGATTTCAGCCGCAGGGCGACCTGCTTCAGCAGGTTATCGCCGACACTGTGGCCCAGTGAGTCGTTGATCAGCTTGAAGCGGTCCAGATCCAGGAACAGGATGCCGCCGGTGTGATCATGACGGTTGGCAATGCGCAGTGCCTGGGTGATCCGGTCGTTGAGTAACTGGCGGTTCGGCAAATCAGTCAGGGAGTCGTAGAACGCCAGATACTTGATGCGCTCTTCTGCCGACTTACGTTTACCGATATTACGGGCGGAGCTGAGCAGGCAGGTCTGGCCGTTGATCTGTACCTGTACGGTGCGGATTTCCATCAGGTTGATGGATTTATCCCGGCGATACATTTCCACTTCTTTGGTGATCGAGGTATTGAAGTCCGCTTCCTTGATCATGGCCCGCAGGTCGTCGTGGTATTTTTCGTTACAGATATCAAACAGGCTGCAGCTGAGCAGTTCTTCTTTACTGTGTTTGAGGGCATAGCAAGCGCTGGCGTTCACGTCCAGTAGCTGGCCTTCGCAGTCCAGCAGGAAGATACCGTCACTGGCCTGTTCCATCACGGCCCGGAAGTAGGCTTCACTGTCGGTGAGGGAACGTTCAATCCGCAGCTGTTTGTCCAGCATGTTGTTGAAGCTCTTGATCAGGAAGCCCAGTTCATCGCCTTTATGACGGTTTGGCAGGTCCAGCAGTTCCGGGTGTTCCGGGTCGGTATTCAGGCCGGCGATGTTATGGGTGATATTGATGATCGGCCGGGTTACAAAGAAGAAGAACACGCCGAAGAACAGGGTTGCGGTAATCAGGGATTCGATCAGTTTGATGTACACCACCTGCCAGCTGCGGCGGGTGAAGTCTTTCATTATTTCAGCCTGATCGATAGACACTTCCAGGCTGCCGACCCCTATGCCTTTGTCCGGCAGGGTGAGGACATGGGAAAAGGTCCGGTAACGTTCAATAAAGTTGTTGTCGTACCAGTAGACACTGGAGTTCATGACCGGCCGTTCCGTTTCCGCCAGCCGGTTGCCCCAGTCATCTTTGATCTCTGCTTTAAAGATAGACGGGGTTTTCATCAGGCTGACGACAATCCGCTGGGCCAGTACCCGGTCTAACTGATAGGCTGCCTGAATCGCCGATTCTTCCAGCAGCCCGAGGGTCTGGTGAACCTGATTTTCCATGTTGCGGGTCGTGGCCTGCCAGTCGGAGTATATCTGTACGGCGGAGGACGCAAGGCTCAGTGCCAGCATCATGATCAGTGCCAGTATGAAGTTTCTGAATCCCAGTTGCTGTCGTAACGGGATCATGTCTGCAGTCCCCGGGACGGGTTAAAAAGGTGTAAGACCATAGCGTGCGTGTATCTCCTGAAAAACGCCGTTAGTACGGATCCGTTGTAAGCCCTGGTTGAATTTGCTGATCAGTTGCTGAACCCCCGGCCACTGTTTACTGAAGCACACATACAGTTTGAGGGTGGGTTTTTCGGCCAGCGGGGTAAATTTAATTTTTTGGGCGAGGCCCAGTTGGTTGGCAATAAACAGGGCGGCTTCGCGTCCGATATAAAAAATATCCTGACGCTGGCGGGCGATGAGGTTGATGGCTTCATCCATGCGGTTCACGTTCAGTGTGTTGATGTTCCTGTTTATCAGTTCAGTCTGGGTCGCATACCCGTTGACTGATACCACCCGGTAGTTTCGTAAATCGTCCAGTGACCTGATGGCACCGGTATCCAGCGTTTTCAGGCTGATCAGCCCCACCTGACTACTGCTGATCTCGTCGCTGTAGTAGAGCTGTTTGCGGCGCTCAGCATTGACGCTGCAAGTTACCGCTGCTGTTGCCGTGCCGGCCTGAACATCCCGCATAATCCGGGCCCAGGGGCGAAACTCCACGTTTACATCAATGTCTGAGGCGGCAAACGCTGCTTCTGTTACTTCAACATCAAAGCCGGGAGTCAGCGGATTGTCGGCAATGTCAAACGGGGGGTAATGGCTGGCAAATATCTTTAACTCAGACGCTTTAACCGATACGGCCAACAGACTGGTTACGAACAGTATGAGTAAAGACATTCTGTGGGTAGATCCGGTCTTGCGATTCATGTACTACCATCCTTTGTACGACGGGTAAGGAAACCGATGAAAACGCTGTTATAGCCGCAAAGTGCTGGCTGTTCGGGAGTTATAACTCCCTGATTAAGCTCGTCCGTCAGGCCAAAGCCCTAACACTGAAGGCTTAACATACTATATATAAAACACGTGTTACAGCAGGATTCCCCGTTGTGGGTACTTGCCGGTATGTGGTGGGTATATCCTTATAGTCGTTGTCCGGATCAGACAAGAAAGGCTGGAATGGATTGGTTATTGGGCGATTTGTCGACAGTTAATCGCAGCGCCGGTGATGCGCGAGCAGTGGCCATGGTGACTGAGGGAGGTAAAGCAGGTGTTAAATATTGGGTATAAAAAAGCCCGGCTGAAATCAGCCGGGCTTTTGCAGAGTTCAGAGTAGACGTGATTACTTACGGGTGCGGCGGGAACGGCGTTCACGGCCACTGCCGCTGAGAGAGCCGCCGGCCACACTCAGGTCGCCGCCCAGCTGCGCTTTGGCACCCTGGGTGATCGGGCCGAGCTGCGCTTCAAGGGTTTCCACATCCGGGGTTTCGCCCGGCTCGTAACCGTCGAGGGAATCACGCATCGCGGCAATGTGTTCCGGAGATGTACCGCAGCAGCCGCCGATGATTTTAGCGCCCGCATCACGGACCAGACGGGCGTACTGTGCCATCAGTTCAGGGGTGCCGCTGTAAACGATCTTGCCGTCAACATATTCCGGAATACCGCAGTTGGCTTTTGCCACCAGTACCGGATCTGTCTCCTGCTGTTCCGCAGCATTCTTCATGTTCATGATGGCAGCAACCACTTCGGAGGCACCGATACCGCAGTTGGTACCGCAGGCGCCCGGCGGGTGATCCAGCTCGGTGCTCAATTTAATCAGGTCAGACGGGGTTACACCCATCATGGTCCGGCCGTTGGTATCGATGCTCATGGTGTAAACCACCGGCAGGCCGGTGCTGGCTGCAGCATCATAAGCGGCTTTGGCTTCGGTGGCGTCGGAAATGGTTTCGATCCACAGCACGTCAACACCGCCGGCTTGCAGCGCTTCGGCCTGTTCTTTGAAGGCGTCGTATGCTTCTTCAAATGTCAGGGTACCGGCCGGCACCAGAATTTCACCGGTTGGGCCCATTGAACCGGCGACAACAATCTCACGGTCGCTGGCATCAGCCAGTTCTTTTAACAGTTGGGCAGATTTTGCATTCAGTTCTGCTACCCGGTCCTGAGCGTTGTGCAGTTTCAGGCGGTAGCGGGTGCCACCGAAGCTGTTGGTCAGGAGAATGTCTGAACCGGCATCGATGAATTGCTGGGCCAGATCCTGAATGCGGTCCGGGTGGTCGGTGTTCCAGAGTTCCGGCGCGTCGCCGGTTTGCAGGCCCATTTTGAAAAGGTTGGTACCAAGGGCGCCGTCAGCAAGCAGGTAAGGGCGTTCATTTAATAAACGGGTGAACAGATTAGACATAGCAACAACCTTACAGTGAGACAATATTGCCCGCATTCTAACCCAAGAATCCCGGGGCGGATATGGCTGTGTATGAGAGTTTTGCAGGCAAATATGAATGAAATGATAGTGTTAGCGCTGACGTATCAGGTGCTGTCAGTTGGCTGAAAATACCGGGCTGGCGTTTTCCCCAGCGCTTTGCGGAACATACTGATAAACGCGCTCTGGCTACTGTAGCCCAGGTCCTGAGCGATGCTGGCAATGGACTGGCCGCTGGCGATTCGGCTCAGGGCTTCCAGCAGCCGGGCCTGCTGACGCCACTGGCCGAAAGTCATGCCGGTTTCTTTATGAAAGCGCCGCGCTAACGTGCGTTCGCTGCAACCGATCTGATCTGCCCAGTACTGCAGGGGGCGGTTATCCGCCGGGTTTTGTTGCAGGCTGACGGTCAGGGTTTGCAGCCGTTCACTTTTAGGTTGGGGCAGATGCAGGGGCACTTCAGGGGTGGTTTTCAACTGATCGAGAAAGACCTCCACCATCCGCCCTTCAGCACCCTCTTCATCATAGAGACGGGGCAGTTTAGACAGGGCCATAATTAATTCCCTTAGCAACGGGGTGATATGTACCACCTGACAGTGGTTCGGCATACCGGATGCCGCCTGCGGGCACAGATACACGTTGTGCATTTGCAGGCGCTGCAGTGACAGAGCGTCATGCTCGATGAACGGGGGAATCCATACCGCCCGCTGGGGCGGCACAATCCAGTGGCCGATATCCCGGGCGCTGACCTGAACCAGCCCTTCGGATATGAACAGCAACTGACCCCAGCTATGGCAGTGGTAAGGGGAGTAATGGTTGGCTTCATGACCGAAGTGACGGATCACCAGTTTACGGGGGACATCTTCCGGTAAACCGGCCTGGATATCTTCCGGGCTGATCCAGTGTGCTGGCCAGGGGGCTCTGTTTGTCTGTTTTCCGTTATTTTTTGTCATAGTGGATTATATACGACATATCGGAGAGCTTTTAAAGTAGACCGCGTAATGAAGAGCAATTCAGAGTGATCAGGGTGATGTATGAGTATGTTTAAAGGAATTGACTGGCGCAGCCCGGAAATGCTGCTGATGCTGATGGCGGTGTCGATGCCGATTTCATTTGGTGTCTGGCAGGCGCTGCTGAACAATTTTGTCATTGAGCGGGCCGCGTTCACGGGTGTGGAGATCGGTATTCTGCAGTCGTTACGGGAGATCCCGGGATTCATGGCGTTTGCTGCTGTGTTGTTGCTGGTGTTTATGCGTGAGCAGACACTGGCGCTGGTATCCCTGTTGCTGCTGGGATTAGGAACGGCATTAACCGGCTTTTTTCCAACGGAGGTCGGGCTGTATTGCACCACGGTGCTGATGTCCATTGGCTTTCATTATTATGAGACGATGAACCAGTCGTTGTCGCTACAGTGGTTCGATAAGAAAACCGCGGCGCATAAACTGGGTAAGCTGGTGGCGGTGCGTTCTTTTGCCAGCCTGGTGGCATTCGGGCTGGTGTGGCTGGCGCTGGATGTGGCCGGCATGGCAATGGAGTGGGTCTATCTCCTCGGCGGCGGCATTACCATGCTGATTGCCCTGTTTTGCTGGCGTTGGTTCCGGCACTTTCCGGAAAAAGTTGAACAGCATAAAAAGCTGATTTTACGTAAGCGTTACTGGTTGTACTACGCGCTGACCTTTATGGGCGGTGCCCGCCGACAGATTTTTGTGGTGTTCGCCGGTTTCCTGATGGTGGAAAAGTTTGGTTTCAGTGCCGGGGAAATATCTCTGCTGTTTTTGGCAAATGGATTTATGAATATGCTGTTGGCACCCAAGATCGGCAAGCTGATTGGCCACTGGGGCGAGCGCCGGGCGCTGACGCTGGAGTATATCGGCCTGATGCTGGTGTTCGGCGCGTATGCCTTTGTGTCTGATCCGTGGATTGCCGTGGGGTTGTACATTCTGGATCACATTCTGTTTTCCATGGCGATTGCCCAGAAAACCTATTTGCAGAAGATTGCTGATCCGAAAGATATGGCATCAACCGCCGGGGTTGCCTTTTCTATTAACCATATTGCGGCGGTGGTGCTGCCGGCGGCCTATGGTCTGCTATGGATATTTTCGCCGGCCGCCGTGTTTTTAACCGGCGCGGCAATGGCCGGGGTGTCACTGGTACTGGCCCGCCTGGTGCCTGAGCATCCGGCACCGGGTATGGAGGTTATCTGGCAGCAGACAAAGCTTTCAAAGCATTACTCCTGAGAGGGAGAGTACATTCACGAATGCAGTTAAGCATGGACATTAATAAACATAAGTGATAATAATTATCATTTATATTTGTCCTTAGTGAGATCTGTCATGTCGTATTACAGTATTCCCTTTGACCAGGACATGGTTAGCGAATCGATTCAGACCAATGGGAATATAGAGGTTCAGCACCGCTGCTGTGATTTATTTATCCGCAGCAGGGTGCTGAACTGTGATTTGGTTCAAACCGGTTTTTCGGCCAGTTTCCGTGCTCTGACTCAGTTGGAAGCCTTTGATGACGGAGAAAGTGATTCGGTTACTTTCATGCTGAATCTGAAGGGGGCGGTGTATTACCGTATCAATGGTCTTGATATGCCCAGAATTCTGCCGGGGAATTCGCTGGCGATCTGCTATGCCCAGGAGTATTCAGGCTTTTGCCGTTATCAGCATCAGAGTAATGATTTATTTACACTGCAGGTGCCAAGGTCTTTACTGATTGATTATCTGGAGATAATGAATCTGGACAGTGATCTGGTTAAGCAGCTGCGCAATGCTGAGCCATTTATGCTCATTGGCCCTGCTGATAAGGTGTTGTGTCATCAGGTGAAGAAGCTGTTACAGCTGAATATGCAGGCCCCTACGCCGTTGCAGAGCCATTTGGCCCATGCCTTTATCTGTGATGCCTGCCGTCAGCTGATGCAGGTGAATCAACGGCAGGCAAGGCATGACAGCGGCGATGTTCTGGAGAAAGCAGTACAGATCCTTGATAAAGACTTTGCCCAGCCTCTGACAATCACCGAGCTGGCTAAACGGTCCGGGACCAATGAAACATCATTAAAACTCTGGTTTCGCAGAGAACTCAATACCACGGTGCATCAGTATATGTTGCAACGCCGGATGGCCGAAGCAAAAGTACTTCTGGAACAGCAACTCCCGGTGTCTTTTGTGGCTCAGGAAGTGGGCTATTCAAATCATGGCCATTTTGCCGCGGCGTTTAAAAAGGCTTTTGGGTGTTCGCCTTCAGTGATGTCCCGTTCACAATCATCAGGCAATAGCCAGGCTGACTGAATTTCATTTCTGTCAGCCTCTGCCCGCCTTTCTGCCGAATTTTTTACGTGTTTTCAGATGTAAACGCCAGATGTTTGCAGACACGGTGGTGGTTACCTTTTTAATGTAATTGAGAATCACTCAAATAAGGCGTAAGTACTTTCTGAAAGATATCCTTATTGAGCAGTTATTTTTATCGGCTTTGCCATAGTAGGCCTCCTCAGAACAGGGGAGGTAAGGCAACGATGCAGGGGCGGGCGGTTACAAGTCTCAAATGGCTTTTGAATATTGCAGGCAGGCAACAGGTGATGTTGGCCGGGGCAGGTGTTTTAACGGTGCTGCGTGTTGTCGCGGCATTGGCGGTTGTATTGTTTGTGTACCGGCTGATTGACGGGATGGTGGATCAGGATCTGAACCGGTCGGATGCTGTTCTGCTGGCCGTGCAGGCCTCTGGTGCTGCTCTGCTCTCTTATGTTTTTTTCTTTGTATCGGCCTTGCTGAGTCATAAAGCGGCGTTTCATTTGTCAGCGGAAATTAAAGTCCAGCTGGCTGAGCGTTTACTGAGGTTGTCACCAGGGCTGATAGGTAAGCGTCACAGTGCCAGTATTCATCAGGTATTGCATGAAGACATCAACCGGATTGAGTTGTTTATAGCCCATCATGTGACGGATTTGCTGGCGGCGCTATTGATGCCGGTACTGGCGGCCGGTGTGCTGTTTTACTTTGACTGGCGGCTGGCTTTGGTGGCTTTGCTGCCTTTACCTCTGGCGTTTGTTCTGCAGGGGATTCTGTTTCGTGGTTTTGAGGCCCGGGCCAGTGATTATTATGAGGTTCTGGAGGCGTTAAACCGAAGTTCAGCAGAGGTGATTCGGGGAACCGCGGCATTACGTATGTTGCCCGGGGCCCGTGAAAATATGCCCCAGCTGACTGACAGTATCAGCCGTTACAAGTCAGTGGTGGAAGGTTGGATGAAAGGGGCCAGCTGGCCGTTTTCAGTGTTGAAGGTGTCTCTGGATGTGGGGCTGGTGGTGCTGTTGCCTCTTGCGGCCTGGCTGACGCTGCAGGGTGATATGGGGATAGCAACCTTCTTGCTGTTCATGATGCTGGGGCTGCTTCTGACGGAGCCGCTGTACAGCTTGCTGATGTTTATGGGTTTTTTGAATCAGATTTTGCAGGGCGTGCGGCGAATTGAAGATCTGGAATCATGTGTCCAGTCTGTGACTGGACAGACCGATTGGCCAGGGTCGGTGCCGCCGGTGGTAACAGAGGATTTGAGTTTTGCGTTTCCTGAGCGGGAGGCTCCGGTATTACAGCAGATTTCGCTGGCCATCAAGCCGGGCGAAAAGGTGGCTGTTATCGGTGCTTCCGGGTCCGGAAAAAGTACTTTCATTAAGCTGCTTGCCGGGTTTTATCCGGTTTCTCAGGGGCGGATTTTGTTTGCCGGAACGGATGCCGGAGAGTATCACGCCGATCAGCGTAACAGTCGTGTTGGTGTCGTGCTTCAGGAAAATCATATCTTCAACCGTACACTTCGTGAAAATGTCACGCTGGGGGATCAAATTCCGGATGAGCAGGTTTGGCGGGCTTTGCAACTGAGTCAGGCACTTTCCTTCGTGAAGGCAATGCCGGATGGGCTGGATACCGTACTTGGGGGGCATGTTGCCCGCCTGAGTGGCGGTGAAAAGCAGCGGATAGCGCTGGCGCGGGTGTTGGTCCGTGAGGCGGATATCTATCTGTTTGATGAGGCGACCAGTTTTTTTGATGCCCGTATTGAACGGCAGCTGTTGTCCGGCCTGTTTACGGAGCTGGCCG